>NZ_JBTOPV010000067.1:0-209758 GCF_055284355.1 Pseudomonas sp. HP_01
GCGCGGGCCGCGGGGGGGGGGTGCGTGGGTGGGGGCGGGCCGTCTCGCGCGCGGCGCGGGCCGGGGTGGCGGGGCGCCCCGGGGCGGCCCCACAACCCCCCCCCTCCCCCCCCCCCCCCCCCGCTCCTACAAGAAGATGTTGCTTAAGGCTTTGGCGGCACACGGGCGTGCAACGTATAAGTGAGCTACGGCAGCGCCGCAATCACCGACAGTTCAACCAGAATCTCCGGCTCGCACAGCTTGGCTTCAACCGTCGCTCGGGCGGGGGCGAGGCCTTTCGGCAGCCACGTGTCCCAGACGCTGTTCATGCCGGCAAAGTGCGCATCGATGTCTTTCAGGTAGATCGTCACCGACAGAATGCGGCTCTTGTCCGTACCGGCAAGGTCCAGCAGTCGCTCGATGTTGTGAAGCGTCTCGCGGGTCTGTTGCTCGATCCCCGCTGCCATGTCGTCGGCCACTTGCCCGGCAAGGTAAACGGTGCCGTTATGGACGACCAACTGGCTCATGCGCTCATTGGTGAGCTGGCGCTGAATGGACATGTTTTGCGATCTCCCTGGAACTGCCATAACGAGAAATATCGAGGCCTTCAGCACTGATCTGTGGCGTTTTGCGAGCGATAAGGTCAGCCAGCAATCTGCCTGAACCGCAGGCCATCGTCCAACCCAACGTGCCGTGGCCGGTGTTGAGGAACAGATTGCGATACGGTGTTGCGCCCACGATGGGCGTCCCGTCCGGCGTCGTCGGGCGCAGACCGGTCCAGAAGCTGGCCTGCTGCAGGTCGCCGCCGTGAGGATAGAGGTCGTTGACGATCATCTCCAGGGTCTCGCGGCGACGGGGATTGAGGGACAGGTCGAAGCCAGCGATCTCGGCCATGCCGCCCACACGAATGCGGTTGTCGAAGCGGGTAATCGCGACCTTGTAGGTCTCGTCGAGAATGGTCGACGTCGGCGCCATCGCCGGGTTGGTGATCGGTACCGTCAGCGAGTAGCCCTTGAGCGGATAAACCGGCGCCTTGATGCCAAGCGGCTTGAGCAGTTGCGGCGAGTAGCTGCCGAGCGCCAGCACGTAGCGGTCGGCGGTCTCGAGCTTGCCGTTGATGCGCACGCCATTGATGGTGTCACCCGCAAAATCAATGGATTCGATGGACTGGCCGAAGCGAAACTCAACGCCCAGCTTCACGCACATCTCGGCCAGACGCGTGGTGAACAGCTGGCAGTCACCGGTCTGATCGTTCGGAAGGCGCAGCGCGCCACTGAGGATATTGCTGACACTGGCCAGGGCCGGCTCGACACGGGCAATGCCTTCACGGTCGAGCACTTCATACGGCACGCCAGCCTGTTCGAGCACCGCGATGTCCTTGGCGGCGTTATCCAGTTGCTCCTGAGTGCGAAACAACTGTGTCGTGCCCAAACTGCGGCCTTCGTAAGCAATGCCGGTCTCGGCACGTAGCTCATCCAGGCAGTCGCGGCTGTATTCGGAGAGGCGAACCATGCGCTCTTTGTTCACCGCATAGCGATTCTGGGTGCAGTTGCGCAGCATTTGCGCCATCCACAAGTACTGATCGATATCGCCCGTCGCCTTGATGGCAAGCGGCGCATGACGCTGCAGCAACCATTTAAGGGCCTTGAGCGGCACACCCGGCGCGGCCCATGGCGAGGCATAGCCCGGCGAGACCTGCCCGGCGTTGGCGAAACTGGTTTCCATGGCAGCGGCCGGTTGACGGTCCACGACAGTCACCTCGAAGCCCGCACGCGCCAGGTAATACGCACTGGTGGTACCGATTACGCCACTTCCAAGGACCAGAACGCGCATGTTGATTCCCTCATCGCGGATATCCGCTGACGTTTTCAAGTTTTAAGCAAGGATGTGCGCAGTATAAGAAGGCCCGAGCAGTGCTTTTAACTATATAAACGCCTATATTCGGCGTTTATTCTCGGCAACCGACGCTTTGGCAGAGGGCTTATTAATGCGCACCCAGCACCAGTCCAAACGAGAGCTGGACAAGATCGACCGCAACATCCTGCGCATCCTGCAAAACGACGGCCGGATCTCTTTCACCGAGCTGGGCGAACGGGTCGGGTTGTCTACTACGCCATGCACAGAACGGGTCCGGCGCCTGGAGCGTGAAGGCATCATCATGGGCTACAACGCCCGCCTCAATCCGCAGAACCTCAAGGCTAGCTTGTTGGTGTTTGTCGAGATCAGCCTGGACTACAAGTCCGGCGACACCTTTGAAGAATTCCGCCGCGCAGTCCTGAAACTGCCCCACGTGCTGGAGTGCCATCTGGTGTCAGGTGACTTCGACTATCTGGTGAAAGCCCGGATTTCCGAGATGGCGTCGTACCGAAAACTGCTGGGCGACATCCTGCTCAAGCTGCCCCATGTGCGAGAGTCCAAAAGCTACATCGTGATGGAAGAGGTGAAGGAGAGTCTGTGCCTGCCGATTCCAGAATAAGCACCCGAAGCAGGCTCACCGCGAATGGCTTCGGCTAAACCAACACCTGCCGCGTCGAGGCGATGAACTCATGCACCTGCTTCTCGGCACGAGGGTGAATCAGGACATCAGGGCGGCGCCCGTTGGGGCATGGCAGGGTTTTGGTGGTGCCAAACAGACGGCAGATCAGCGGACGCTCGTCGTAGACGGTGCAGCCATTGGGCCCCAGGTGCACGCAGTTCAACTCATTGAGCGCCGCTTCCTGCTCGGCCGGCGTCTTGCGCGGTAAACGCGACATTTCTTCGGACGACGTGGTCACCGGCCCACAGCAATCGTGGCACCCCGGCACGCATTCGAACGACGGAATCTGCCGCCGCAGATCGCGGATTTTCTCGCTGTTACAGCCCATGGCGGCAGTTTCTCCTGTGAAAGGTACTGATTGTGCCCCAGCGCCTCTGCGACTGACACCCGGATGATCATCCACCGGCATTTTCTTGCTCGGGCACCCTGACCCCGCTACCCTCCGTAAAATTTTCCAAACAGTGCTCTCGGGATATTCAACATGAATGCTCGGCCTCCCCAGCCCGGATTGTCTGATCACGCGGCCTCTTACTACGCCGCCACCCGCCATCCCCAGCCTGACTCCCCTGCCCTGCACGGCGAGGTCAAAACCGATGTCTGCATCATCGGCGGCGGGTTTTCCGGGCTGAACACGGCGATCGAGCTGGCTGAGCGCGGCTTGAAGGTGGTGCTGCTGGAGGCGCACAAGATCGGCTGGGGCGCGAGCGGGCGCAACGGCGGGCAACTGATCCGCGGCGTCGGCCATGATGTGGACCAGTTCAGCACTGTCATCGGCGAGGACGGCGTTCGTCAGCTCAAGCTGATGGGCCTCGAAGCGGTGGAAATCGTCCGTGAGCGCGTCAGCAAATACCAGATTGACTGCGACCTGACCTGGGGTTACTGCGATCTGGCGAACAAGCCCAAGGAGTTCGAGGGTTTTGCCAGAGACGCCGAAGAGCTGCGCAGCCTGGGTTACCGACACCCCCTTGAATTGATTGAAGCGGGCAACCTCGGCAGCGTCATCGGCTCACCCAACTATGCCGGCGCCATGCTGGACATGGGCTCGGGCCATCTGCATCCGCTGAACCTGGCGCTCGCAGAAGCCGCCATCGCCCGGTCGCTGGGTGTGCAGGTGTTCGAACACTCGGCAGCGACGCGGCTGGAATACGGTACAGAGGTCAACATTCATACAGCCCACGGGCGGGTGCGCGCCAGCACGCTGGTGCTGGGCTGTAATGCTTATCTCAATGATCTCGATAAGGAGTTGAGCGGCAAGGTTTTGCCCGCTGGCAGTTACGTCATTGCCACCGAGCCGCTGAGCGAAGCACTCGCCAGACAACTGATCCCGCGCAACACCGCGATGTGCGATCAGCGGGTGGCGGTCGACTATTTCAGGCTGTCGGCTGATCGGCGCCTGCTGTTCGGCGGCGCTTGTCACTACTCAGGCCGGGACCCGAGCGACATCGCTGCGTACATGCAGCCGAAGATGCTCAAGGTATTCCCTCAGCTCAAAGACGTGAAGATCGATTTTCAGTGGGGTGGAATGATCGGCATCGGCGCCAACCGCTTGCCGCAGATCGGGAGGCTGCACACGCATCCAAACGTGTTTTACGCCCAGGCGTATGCGGGGCACGGGCTGAACGCAACGCATCTGGCCGGCAAACTATTGGCTGAGGCCATCAGCGGCCAACACAGCGGCGGGTTCGAGCTCTTTGCCAAAGTCCCTCACATCACCTTCCCGGGCGGCAAACATTTACGCTCGCCGCTACTGGCGCTGGGGATGCTGTGGCACCGCTTCAAAGAGCTGGTGTAACCGGACTCGCCCTGTGAGGCCGACTGTCACAGCCCTCATTCGCGCCAGAAAGGCTTGAGCCCTTCGTAGCGCGCCTGCTCATCGCTCAAGCCAATATCCTTCAGCTGCTCGTCAGTCAGTTTCAGCAACGCGCGCCGACTGGCTCGGCGATGCTGAAAAAGCGCCCACATCCCTAGCCCTTCCGGCGCACTGATGCGCGAGCCCGCTTCATGCTCACGGACCAGCTCCCCTGCATACAGAGTCAACCGAACATCACTTATTCCGCTCATTTCCAGACACCCCATGGTGGGTTTCGAGTGAGTTCATGATGTATCTGTATGGGAAACCGTTACAGATCCAAAGAATTATTATTCTTTGCATACAGATCGGTTTCCTCTCGCGCTGAATGCTGTATTTTCCCAACATCTGTAACGGTTTGCCGATCGCATCACCTTGTGGGAGTACGCCATGACCCTCTACGTCAACCTTGCCGAATTACTCGGCACGCGCATCGAAAACGGCTTTTATCGCCCCGGCGACCGGCTACCCTCGGTGCGTGCGTTGAGTCTTGAGCATGGCGTCAGCCTGAGCACGGTGCAGCAGGCGTATCGATTGCTGGAAGACAACGGCCTCGCGCAGCCTCGGCCCAAGTCCGGTTATTTCGTACCTGCTGGCCGCAAGACGCCCGCCCTGCCTGCGATAGGCCGCCCGGCGCAGCGTCCGGTGGAAATCTCCCAGTGGGATCAGGTGCTGGAACTGGCCCGAGCCGCCCCCAGCCCTGACGTCGTTCAACTGGGTCGCGGCATGCCCGACGTCACCAGCCCGACACTGCGCCCACTGACCCAGGCGCTGGGCAGGATCAGCCGCCGCTCGGACATGCCCGGGCTGTATTACGACAACATCCACGGTCGGCGCTGCCTGAGGGAACAAGTGGCCCGGCTGCTGCTGGATTCCGGCACCAATATAGATCCGGACGATCTGGTGATCACCACCGGCGCCCAGGAAGCACTCGCCATCTGCATCCGTTCGGTCTGCGAGCCGGGCGACATCGTCGCAGTCGACTCGCCCAGCTTTCACGGCGCCATGCAGGCGCTCAAGGGGCTGGGCATGAAAGCCCTGGAAATCCCCACCGACCCGCTTACCGGCATCAGCCTCGACGCCCTGGAACTGGCCCTGGAACAGTGGCCGATAAAAGCCATACAGCTGACGCCGAGCTGCAACAACCCCCTGGGCTACATCATGCCGGAGGACCGCAAACGCGCACTGCTGACCCTGGCGCAACGCTTCGACGTGGCGATCATCGAAGACGATGTGTATGGCGACCTGGCCTACACCTACCCTCGCCCGCGCACGATCAAATCCTTCGACGAAGACGGCCGCGTCCTGCTCTGCAGCTCGTTTTCCAAGACGCTGGCGCCGGGTTTGCGCGTCGGTTGGGTCGCGCCCGGTCGATACCTTGATCGCGCCCTGCACATGAAATACATCAGCACCGGTTCGACCGCGACCCAGCCGCAGCTGGCGATTTCCGATTTTCTCAAGGCCGGGCACTACGAGCCGCACATGCGCCGAATGCGCGGCCAGTACCAGCGCAGTCGCGACCTGATGACCGGCTGGGTGACGCGCTACTTCCCGGAAGGTACCCGCGTGAGTCGTCCCCAGGGCGGATTCATGCTGTGGATCGAGCTGCCGGAAGATTTCGACTCCTTGCGCCTGAACCGAGTCTTGCAGGGACAAGGTGTACAGATTGCCGTTGGCAGCATCTTTTCAGCGTCGGGCAAATACAGAAACTGCCTGCGCATGAACTTTGCCGCCAAACCGACCACGCAAATCGAAGACGCGGTGCGCAAGGTGGGCGCGGCCACGGCACTGCTCATGCAGCGCGCGGACCCTGCATAACCTTTTTCAGCTTTTTAACCTTTTGAAGAAAAGGCGGTCATATCGCCATGACTGACTTTCGGATGATTGCGTTGACGAATTTACGGGCGGTGCCCCTCCTTCTGGCTCTCGCCCTCGGCCTCAGCGGTTGCGCACACACGCCCGCACCCGAAGGTCCGAGTCAGGCGCTGCCGGCGGCGCAATCTTCGTTCGGGCGCTCGATCATGGCCCAGGCTGCACCCCACGAAGGTCGCTCGGGTTTCCGCCTGCTGCCCAACAGCACCGAAGCCTTCATGGCCCGCGCCGAGCTGATTCGCAATGCGAAAACCAGCCTGGACCTGCAGTACTACATCGTTCACGACGGTCTCAGCACCCGGGCACTGGTTGAGGAGTTGCTCAAAGCCGCAGATCGCGGCGTCCGCGTGCGCATCCTGCTGGACGACACCACCAGCGACGGGCTGGATGAAGTCATCGCCACACTCGCGGCGCACCCGAACATTCAGATCCGCCTGTTCAATCCGCTCAATCTGGGTCGCAGCATGGGCGCCACCCGTAATCTGGGCCGACTGTTCAATCTCTCCCAACAGCATCGACGCATGCACAACAAACTGTGGCTGGCCGACGGCGCTGTGGCCATCGTTGGCGGGCGCAATCTGGGTGACGAGTATTTCGACGCCGAACCCAATCTGAACTTCACCGATATCGACATGCTGAGCGTGGGCCCGGTCGCCGAACAGCTGGGTCACAGTTTCGATCAGTACTGGAACAGCACGCTCAGCAAGCCGATCAACGATTTCCTCTACTGGCCGCCCGACCGCAAGGATCTGGCCAAGGCGCGGGTGAGTCTGGCCGAGTCGCTGGATCAGGCGCACGTGGACAAAAAGGCCCTGTATGAACGGCTGATGGACTATCGGGCTCACCCGCGCATGAAGACCTGGCTCAATGAGCTGATATGGGCGCACAACCAGGCCCTGTGGGACGCGCCCACCAAAGTGCTGTCACGGGGTGAGCCTGACCCGCACCTGCTGCTGGCGACCCAACTGAGCCCTGACCTCGGCAGCGTGCACAAGGAACTGATGCTGATCTCGGCCTACTTCGTGCCCGGGCAGGAAGGTCTGGTCTACCTGACCGGGCTCTCGGATAAAGGTGTGTCAGTGAACCTGTTGACGAACTCGCTGGAGGCCACCGATGTGCCAGCGGTGCATGGAGGTTACGCGCCTTACCGCCGAGCGCTGCTGGAGCACGGCGTGAAGCTGTTCGAACTGCGCCGCCAGCCAGGCGACCCGAGCAACGCCAAGGGCAGCGGACCTGCGTTTCTGCACACAAACCTGATCAAGGGCGGCTCGGAATCAAGCCTGCACAGCAAGGCGATGATCTTTGACCGGCAGAAGATGTTCGTGGGTTCGTTCAATTTCGACCCACGTTCAGTGCTGTGGAACACTGAAGTCGGCGTGCTGGTCGACAGCCCCGAGCTGACCGAGTACCTGCGTGAGCTGGCGCTTCAGGGTATGGCGCCGGCCATCAGTTATCAGGTCAAGCTGGAGAACGACCAACTGGTGTGGGTGACCGAGGACAACGGCAAAATCCACACGCTGTCCAAAGAGCCTGGCGACTGGTGGCGCCGGATGAACGCCTGGTTCAGCACGGCAGTCGGCCTGGAAAAGATGCTCTAAGCCGCTACCGTCTGCGTGCCAAATGCTTTGGGACGCTGGGACAGGATGACTAACCCCAGCGCCCCCGCTGCCATCAATAACGGCAGCGCCTGACCGCTGACCCATTGGCTGCCAGCGCCTGCCGCCAAGGGCCCGAGAAGGCAACCGATCCCCCACAGCTGAGCGACATGGGCATTGGCGCGCACCAGGGCGTCATCACGGTAGCGCTCGCCAATCAGGATCAGCGACAGCGTGAACAGTCCGCCCGCACTGGCGCCAAACAGAACCCACAGCGGCCAGATGGCGATTGTGTCGACCAGCACCGGGATCGCCAGGCTCGAGACCATCAGCACCAGCGCACACCCGGAGAACAGCCGCCGGCGGGACACCCTGTCAGCCAGCGCGCCAATCGGCAGTTGCAGAAGCGCATCACCCACCACCACGGTACTGACCATCGCCAGGGCGATTTCAGGCGTGAAACCCTGCTGCAGGCAATACACCGGTAGCAAGGTCAGAATCATCGCTTCAAACCCGGCGAATAACGCGATGGCCCATGCAATGGCCGGCAAACTCCGACAGAACCCGCCGAGATCGCGCAGCGTTACATGGCTGGATTCCGCGCTCGGCGCACCTGTTCTGCCCAGCAATAGAAACGGCGATACCGCCAGCAACAGGGTCCCGACCCAGAACCCGTAATCTGCTTCCGTGCCAATGAAGCCCAGCAGTACGGGCCCGCCGAGCTGACTCAGCGCATAGGAACTGCCGTACAGCGCCACCAGCTTGCCGCGCAGCCTTTCGATGACCAACTGGTTGATCCAGCTTTCGCCGAGCACGAACACAATCGTGAGGATAGTCCCGAGCATCAGGCGCAGGACCAGCCAGATCCAGTAATTGGGCAGTAATGCCAGCAATCCGACGGACACTGAGCCGGCCCACAGACACAGCCGCATCAGGTTGGCGGTGCCGAGTCTTGAAGCGAGTCGGCTGGCAAGGCTGGCACCCAGCAACACGCCGATCGCAGGCATCGCAGCCATGACGCCGATGGCAAACGCGCCGTAACCCCAGGCTTCCAGCCGCAGCGACACCAGCGGCATGCTCACGCCCAGCGCCAGGCCGACGCTCAATACCGACGCCAGCACAGCGAAATAAGTACCCCAACGCATCACCACGCTCCTGTGGCTCAAAAAGACGAAACAAAACAGCCGGGCTTTGAGGAGAGCCCGGCTGCGTTGGTTTTTTACAGCGACTGAGTGTTGAAGCGCGCGGCCTTTTTACAGCTTGATCCAGGTCGCCTTCAACTCGGTGTATTTATCGAACGCATGCAGCGACTTGTCACGCCCGTTGCCGGACTGTTTAAAGCCACCAAACGGCGCGGTCATGTCGCCGCCATCGTACTGATTGACCCACACGCTGCCCGCGCGCAACGCCTTCGCGGTCAGGTGCGCCTTGGACAAGTCAGCCGTCCACACCGCCGCGGCCAAGCCATAAGGCGTGTCGTTGGCGATCTGAATGGCTTCTTCAGCGGTATCGAAGGTCAGTACAGAAAGCACCGGGCCGAAGATCTCTTCCTGCGCGATCTTCATCGCGTTGGTCACGCCGTCGAAAATCGTCGGCTCAACGTAGGTGCCGCCGGTTTCCTGGAGAATGCGCTTGCCACCGACGACCAGCTTGGCGCCATCGGTGTGGCCGGCTTCGATGTACGACAGCACAGTGTTCATCTGCTGCGTGTCGACCAGCGCGCCAACGGTCGTTGCCGGATCAAGCGGGTTGCCCGGCTTCCACGCCTTCAGCGCGTCGATCACCATCGGCAGGAATTTATCCTTGATCGAGCGCTCGACCAAAAGACGGGAGCCAGCCGTGCAGACTTCGCCCTGGTTGAAAGCAATGGCGCTGGCCGCAGATTCGGCCGCAGCTTGCAGATCCGGCGCATCGGCGAAGACGATGTTCGGGCTCTTGCCGCCAGCTTCCAGCCAGACGCGCTTCATGTTCGATTCGCCCGAGTAGATCAGCAATTGCTTGGCAATCTTCGTCGAACCGGTGAATACCGCCGTGTCGACGTCCATGTGCAGCGCCAGTGCTTTACCCACCGTGTGGCCGTAACCCGGCAGCACGTTCAGCACGCCGGCCGGAATACCGGCCTCAATGGCTAGCTGAGCGACGCGGATGGCGGTCAGCGGGGATTTTTCCGACGGCTTGAGGATTACCGAGTTGCCACTCGACAGCGCAGGACCCAGTTTCCAGGAAGCCATCAACAGCGGGAAATTCCACGGCACAATGGCCGCCACCACGCCAATCGGCTCGCGAGTCACCAGGCCCAATTGATCATGCGGGGTCGGCGCCACTTCGTCGTACAGCTTGTCGATGGCCTCGCCGCTCCAGCTCAACGCTTGGGCGGAGCCGGGAATGTCGATGCCGTAGGAGTCGCTGATAGGCTTGCCCATGTCGAGGGTTTCGAGCAACGCCAGCTCTTCGACGTTCTCGTTGATCAGCGCGGCCAGACGAAGCATGGCGGCCTTGCGCTTGGCCGGCGCTAAACGCGACCAGACGCCGGAATTGAACGTAGCCCGGGCGTTTTCGACGGCGCGTTGCGCATCGGCAGCGTCACAACTGGCTACGTGGGCGAGGAAGCGGCCATCGACCGGACTGATGCAGTCGAACGTCGAGCCGGATGCGGCGTCTGTGTATTCACCGTTGATGAAAGCACGGCCTTCGATTTTCAAATCCTGGGCGCGTTTTTCCCAGTCAGCATGAGTCAGGGTGGTCATGAAACGTCCTCCTCTTATGAAATAGGCGCGTCTTCGCACTCGAATCGGGCTTCAGGACAGGGCCTGACGCGTCGTCGGATCGGCCGAAGGCATTCGCCACCCTAAACCAGCACTGGGCGGATTTCCAATATATTGGACATAAGCGGGCGAAATCTGGCCGGATCGTGCATTTTATTCAACAGTCGCCCGGGCTCGCATGCGCTTTCCATCCGGCCCTCGGCGAGCAACAATCACGCAGCGCCCACTTTCAGGAATCAAATATGAGCATCGAAAGCATCGTCGACTTCAGCGAAGCCACTACTGCAGCCGAGCGTTTCACGCCAGCTGCTGAAAAGATTCTCAAGGGCGAGCCGAACCAGACGGTTTACAACCATTACAACAGTCCGTGCGGGCAGCTGAATGCAGGCGTCTGGGAAGGGGAAGTCGGTCAGTGGAAAGTGAATTACACCGAGCATGAATACTGTGAAATCGTGCAGGGCGTCTCGGTCCTTCGTGACGAAGAGGGCAAGTCGAAAACCCTGCGTGCCGGTGACCGGTTCGTGATTCCCGCAGGCTTTAAGGGTACGTGGGAGGTGCTGGAGGCATGCCGCAAGATCTATGTGGTGTTCGAACAGAAGGCCTGAGGGTCAGGCGACCGACTTTATTGCACCCACAAAAAAGCCCGCATCACTGCGGGCTTTTTCGTAAGACGCAAAAATCAATTACTTGATTTTGGCTTCTTTGTAGATCACGTGCTTACGAACAACCGGATCGAATTTTTTAATTTCGATTTTGTCCGGAGTCGTGCGCTTGTTCTTGTCGGTGGTGTAGAAGTGGCCGGTGTTAGCGGTCGACACCAAACGGATCAATTCACGCATGATTTTCTCCCTTAGACCTTCGCGCCAGCACGGCGGATTTCGGCCAGAACAACCGTGATACCACGCTTGTCGATGATACGCATGCCTTTAGCAGATACGCGCAGACGTACGAAGCGTTTCTCTTCTTCAACCCAGAAGCGGTGATGCTGCAGGTTTGGCAGGAAACGACGACGGGTTTTGTTGTTTGCGTGGGAAATGTTATTCCCGGTTACCGGACCCTTACCGGTAACTTGACATACTCTCGACATGCCTCAGCCCTCTAAAACCACATGCCCAACCCGGCATGGGTTGGCCGCTTAATCTCTCAGTCATTTGGCGCCAGGCGCCGCGTTTCTTCAGGGGTCTTACCGGCCACACCTGCGGTGAAGGCAGCGGGCCCCTAGAAAAGAGCGCTGCTTTATACCAGAAAGCCCCCGGTGCAACAACACAAACCACGAATTGCCTGCCAGAAAGCACAGGCTTTGAACCCGACAAGGCCAGCGGCGTTAGGCGCGGCGGGAAATATACCACTCGTCGCGCCGCGGCGATTGTTCTGCACCAATCGATGGTCTAGGGTTACTGACTCTCCAGACTGCGCCGGCAGATGGGCTATCTCTGAAAGGAAAATCGCCATGCGCCTAGCCGTTCTACCCCTGTTGCTCGCGTCCCTGTCCACGCCATTGCTGGCCCACGCGGCAACGACGCTGAGCGTCTGCACGGAAGCCAGCCCTGAAGGCTTTGACGTGGTGCAGTACAACTCGCTGACCACCACCAATGCTTCGGCCGACGTACTGATGAATCGCCTGGTGGATTATGACGCCAAGGACGCAAAGCTGACGCCGAGCCTGGCGCAGAGCTGGAGTGTGTCGCCTGACGGGCTGACCTATGACTTCAAACTGCGCGCCGGCGTGAAATTCCATCACACCGATTACTTCACCCCGACGCGAGAACTCAACGCTGACGACGTGGTGTTCAGTTTCCAGCGCATGCTCGATCCGGCTAATCCCTGGAACAAGGTCGCTGCGCAGGGCTTCCCCCACGCGCAGTCGATGCAATGGCCATCGCTGATCAAGAAAGTCGAGGCGACCGACGCCAGCACAGTGCGCATCACCCTCGACCACCCGGACGCGACATTTCTGGCGACGCTCAGCATGGGCTTCGCTTCTATTTATTCCGCCGAGTACACCGCGCAGTTGTTGAAGGCCGGCACTCCGGAGAAACTCAACAGCCAACCAATCGGCACCGGTCCGTTCGTCTTCAAGCGTTTCCAGAAAGACTCGGTGGTGCGCTACGAGGGCAATCCGGATTACTTCGCCGGCAAGCCCGCCGTCGATACGCTGGTCTATGCGATTACCCCAGACGCCAACGTGCGCCTGCAACGTATTCGCCGCAATGAGTGCCAGGTTGCCCTGTCACCCAAGCCGCTGGATGTCGCTGAAGCCGAGAAAGACTCGAACCTGAAAGTCGAAAAAACGCCTGCCTTTATGACCGCTTTCCTGGCGATCAACAGCCAGCATCCACCGTTGGACAAGCCGCAAGTGCGTCAGGCAATCAACCTGGCATTCGACAAAGACACTTACCTGAAAGCGGTGTTCGAAGGCTCGGCGAGCCCGGCCAACGGTCCGTACCCGCCTACAACATGGGGTTACGCCAGCGACTTGCCCGGCTACAAACATGACGTGGCGAAGGCCAGGGAACTGCTGGCCAAGGCCGGCCTGAAAGACGGGTTCAAGACGACCATCTGGACTCGCCCGTCAGGTAGCTTGCTCAACCCTAATCCGAACGCCGGGGCGCAGTTGCTGCAGAGCGACCTGGCGGCGGTAGGTATCAAGGCGGAGATCAAAGTCATCGAATGGGGCGAGCTGATTCGTCGGGCCAAAACCGGCGAACACGACCTGCTGTTCATGGGCTGGGCGGGTGATAACGGCGATCCGGATAACTTCCTGACGCCGCAGTTTTCTTGCGCTGCGGTCAAATCCGGCACCAACTTCGCGCGCTACTGCGATGAAGGGCTGGACAAGCTGATCAGCCAAGGCAAGGCCGTGACCGATCAGGCGAAGCGCAGCAAGCTGTATCACCAGGCTCAGGAGCAGATCCAGAAGCAGGCATTGTGGTTGCCGCTCGCGCATCCAACAGCCTACGCGCTGACTCGCAAAAGTGTTGAGGGTTACAGCGTGAGCCCGTTTGGTCGGCAGGACTTCTCAAAGGTGACCGTGAAGTAATTCGCAAAAACCACAGGAGTGCGGCGTGACTGCCGACGCCTTCCCGGCTGAAGCCGGTCCCACTGTCGAGGTCACAGCCGATGCCGCTGGATGTACACGATGTTTTTAGCGGGACCGGCTTTAGCCGGGAAGAGACCAGCGTGTACACCGCCAACTCTGTGGCGTGACTGCTCACGCCTTCCCGGCTGAAGCCGGTCCTACAAGTCGGGGCATGGCCAGTCCACATGCGGCGACAACCCGCCGTCGCGGGCGCTACATCAACCCATACTCAACCATCGACAACGGATCGCCGTCACCGATGATCAAGTGATCCAACACCACCACGTCCACCAGCGCCAGCGCCTGCTTCAGATGCCGGGTCAGATCGATGTCGGCTTCGCTGGCGTCTTTGACGCCGGAAGGGTGGTTGTGACAGAGGATCAATCCTGCCGAGTTGTGGGCCAGTGCCCGTTTGACGACCTGCCGCGCGTGAACATGCGCCGTGTTGATCGTGCCGTGAAACAGCACTTCAAACGTCTGGACCCGGTTCTTGCTGTCCAGAAACAGGCAGCCAAAGACTTCATGGGGCTCGTGCCGTAACAGCGCCTTGAGGTAGCGACGCACCTGAGTCGGGTTTTCCAACACAGAATCGCGCTTCAAATCCTCGCCCATGTTGCGCCGGGCCATTTCCATGACCGCCTGCAACTGCGCGAATTTGGCGGGGCCAAGGCCCAGCTCGCTGCTGAACGCCGTCAGGTTTGCTTCGAGCAAAGCGCGAAGGCTGCCGAACTGATTCAAAAGGTGCCGGGCCAAGTCCACGGCACTTCTGCCCGAGACGCCCGTGCGCAAGAAAATCGCCAGTAATTCGGCGTCCGACAAACTCGACGCCCCCCGTTCCAGCAGCTTCTCCCGCGGACGCTCTGCCGCCGGCCAATCGCGAATACTCATAGCAGCTCCCTGTCTGTGGCGCCGCTGTTCCCGTGCGGTCGCTGTGCTATCTTAGCCGCTCTTTTTTGCGCGACAGTCAGGCCTGGGGAGGCGTAATGATTGCCGCGTGTTAACCGACCAAAAGGCAGGCCTATGCAGCGGCTGTATCGAAAACGCATCGTTCTCGGCGTCGGCGGTGGCATCGCGGCCTACAAGAGCGCGGAACTGGTCCGCCGTTTGCGCGACCACGGTGCAGAAGTCCGCGTCGTCATGACCAAAGGCGGCGCCGAGTTCATTACCCCGCTGACCATGCAGGCCTTGTCCGGCCATCCGGTTCACCTTGATTTGCTCGACCCCGCAGCCGAAGCCGCCATGGGCCATATCGAGCTGGCCAAGTGGGCCGACATGATCCTCATCGCGCCGGGCACCGCCGACCTCATGGCGCGTCTGGCCCAAGGCATTGCCAACGATTTGCTGACCACCGTGGTGCTGGCGACCGACGCCATCGTCGCCGTCGCGCCCGCGATGAATCAGGCAATGTGGCGCGACCCCTCCGTGCAGGCCAATCTGCAACTGCTCGAACAGCGCGGTCTGCGCATGTTCGGCCCGGCCAGCGGCAGCCAGGCCTGTGGCGACGTGGGCTACGGGCGCATGCTCGAACCCAATGATCTGGCGCAGTCTGCCGCCGATTGCTTCCAGCGCCTGACACTGACCGGCAAGCACGTGCTGATCACTGCCGGCCCGACTCAGGAAAACATCGATCCGGTTCGCTACATCACCAACCACAGCTCCGGAAAAATGGGCTTCGCCCTGGCCGAAGCCGCTGCCGAAGCGGGTGCGCGCGTCACCCTGATCACCGGCCCGGTGAACCTGCAGACGCCTGATCGGGTATCCCGCGTCGACGTCGTCAGTGCCCGTGACATGCTCGCCGCCTGCGAAGACGCCATGCCTTGCGATCTTTTCATCGCCTCGGCAGCCGTTGCGGACTACCGGCCGGAAGTCGTCGCCACGCAGAAATTGAAGAAAGATCCCACGACCGGTGATGGTCTTCTGCTGCAGATGGTCCGCAATCCGGACATTCTCGCCACCATCGCCCAGCGCCCGGATCGCCCGTTCAGCGTCGGCTTCGCGGCCGAAACCGAACACCTGCTCGACTACGCCGCTCGCAAGCTCAAGGACAAGAACCTTGATCTGATCGTCGCCAATGACGTCGCCAATCCCAGCATTGGCTTCAACAGCGAAGAAAACGCCTGCAGCGTAATCGACCGAGCGTTGCAAGCGACGCTCTTCGCCCAGACCAGCAAAGCCAAGATCGCGCGGCAGCTGGTGACTTTTATCGCCGATCGCATGAACCAGGTTTAATCACGAATGCACGCTCTACAAGCCAAGATCCTCGACCCTCGCATTGGCAGCGAATTCCCGCTTCCCGCTTATGCCACTTCAGGCTCGGCCGGCCTGGACCTGCGCGCCATGCTGAAAGAAGACACCTTGCTCGAACCCGGTCAGACCCTCCTGATTCCTACCGGACTGTCGATATACATCGCAGACCCTAGCCTGGCTGCGTTGATTCTGCCGCGCTCAGGCCTGGGCCATAAACACGGCATCGTGCTGGGCAACCTGGTGGGCTTGATCGACTCCGATTATCAAGGCGAGCTGATGGTCTCCTGCTGGAACCGCGGCCAGACCGCCTTCAAAATTTCCATCGGCGAGCGTATGGCCCAGCTTGTACTGGTGCCTGTGGTGCAGGCGCACTTTGAAATCGTCGAAGAATTCGATGAAAGTCAGCGCGGCGCTGGCGGCTTCGGTCACTCCGGCAGCCACTGATCCTGCAGCGAACACTCACTTTGGCTAGCGCATCGCTTGTGGCCTGACGGGCTTTGAGCGATGCGAGAACAACAAGAACGCGTCAGGACGACCCAGCAGGGAGAGTTAGTTTGAAAGGCATCAAACGCACAGCCAAAGCGACCCCCAACACGGAAACAACTGTCCCTGCTGGCAAAGACGCCAATCTTAGCCTGGCGAGCCCTGGTCTCATTCCTGCGCTCATCGGCCTGATCGCGGCAATGGTGCTGGTGTGGCTTGCCATTCAAAGCCAGCCGCAGCAACAGGAGCAACTGGTTCAGGCATGGGGAAGCGCGCAGGCAGGGGCCGTCAACAAGGCGCTGCGCCAGATCAACGCCGACACCCAGGCCGCGGCAATGGACGTCGGGCTAAGCCAGGCTCTGCTGAGTAACGATCCGTCGCTCATCGAAAACGCGCAGAATCAGCTGCGTTACCGAGACGGTGTGGTGGGCGCACGGCTCAATCCGGTGGGGTTCAACAACGTAGACACCCAAACCACGCTGCCGATCAGCTTCGCCACGCTGGACATGCTGGCCAAGGCCGCCAAGGGTGAAACGCCTGTGCCCGAAGCACGCAAGGTCGGCGAGAAATGGCTGATTTACAGCGCCGCGCCCCTGCGCACGGCGCCAGATGCGCCGATCACCGGCACATTGCTGCTGGCGTTCAATCCGCAGCGCCTGATCAACGCACTCCCCGAGACACCCGCCGATGTGGGCCAAGTGGTACTCGTTCAACAGTTTGGTACCGCCACTGCGCAGACTTTTCTCACCCGTGGCGAGGACGATGGTACCCGTGCGCAGGAATTCTCCACTGGCTACCCCAACTGGAAACTGACGTTTGCCGCCGGTCCCGCGCTGCAAGGCTCGACGCCCTGGTTGATGCTGCTGCTCGCCTTGATGGTCGCCGCCGGCGCAATGCTGTTGGGGTTGTATCTGAACGAGAGTGGGCTCAAGCGCCGGGTCGCGGCGGACGCGCGGCAGCTTGAGCAGCTGCTGCAAGAACTCTCCGGAGGCAAGGCCGTCAAAGCCTTCAGTTTGAGCCTGCCCGCGTTGAACGGGCTTGCCCAAAGCCTGGCGCGGTTCTCGCTGCGCAATAGCCCCACAGGCGCTGCGTCGGCTGATCACCCATCGACAAGCGGGGCACCGCTGCATGGTCCTGCACCGGGCCTTCAGGTCGTGTCGGAAGAAGACCACCTGACCGATCCGCTGTTCCAGGACACCGATATTCTTGACCTCGACTTGATCGATGATCCCCAGGAACTCACGCAGCCGGCGGCGTCCCGCGCCATGAGCAGCAGCACTTCCAGCGCCCCGCCCTTTCCCGAGACGATATTTCGCGCCTATGACATTCGCGGCATTGTTGGCGATACGCTGAGCGCTGAAACCGCCTACTGGATCGGCCGAGCCGTCGGCGCAGAAAGCCTGACACAGGGCGAGCCGCACGTGTCGGTGGGCCGTGACGGTCGACTGTCAGGCCCCGAACTGGTCGCGCACCTGATCAAGGGTCTGCACGACAGCGGCTGCCACGTCAGCGACATCGGCATGGTGCCCACTCCCGCGCTGTATTACGCCACCCACGTGCTGGCGGGCAAAACAGGTGTGATGCTCACGGGCAGCCACAACCCAAAGGATTACAACGGTTTCAAGATCGTCATCGCCGGCGACACGCTGGCAGACGAGCAGATTCAAGCGCTGCACGAACGCATCAAGGCCAATGACCTGCCATCCGCCAAAGGCAGCATCATCAAGGTCAATATTCTCGAACGTTATGCCAGCCAGATCATTGGCGATGTCGTGCTCGCGCGGCGCATGAAGGTGGTGGTGGACTGCGGCAACGGTGTTGGCGGCGTCGTCGCCCCGCAATTGATCGAAGCGCTGAATTGCGAAGTCATCCCGCTCTATTGCGAGGTCGACGGCAATTTCCCCAATCATCACCCTGACCCGGGCAAGCCGGAGAACCTTCAGGACCTGATCGCCAAGGTCCGGGAAACCGGTGCCGATCTGGGGCTGGCGTTCGACGGTGATGCCGATCGTGTCGGTGTCGTCACCAATACCGGCACCATCATCTACCCTGACCGCTTGCTGATGCTGTTCGCCCGCGATGTGGTCAAGCGCAATCCCGGGGCCGACGTGATTTTCGACGTCAAATGCACACGCCGCCTGATACCGTTGATCCAGGAATACGGCGGCCGCCCGGTTATGTGGAAAACTGGGCATTCGCTGATGAAGAAGAAGATGAAAGAAAACGGCGCGCTGCTGGCAGGCGAGATGAGCGGACACATCTTCTTCAAGGAGCGCTGGTTCGGTTTCGACGACGGCATCTACAGCGCAGCACGTCTGCTGGAAATCCTCAGCCAGGAAAAGCTCAGCGCCGAGGAGCTTTTCCAGACCTTTCCAAACGATCTATCAACGCCCGAGATCAACATCAAAGTCACCGAGACCCGAAAGTTCAGCATCATGGAAGCGCTGGAGCGCGACGCGCAGTGGGGCAACGCCAACCTCACCAGCATCGATGGTGTGCGGGTTGATTATCCGAAAGGCTGGGGCCTGGTCCGCGCGTCCAATACCACCCCGGTACTGGTATTGCGCTTCGAGGCCGAGACAGAGCTCGAGCTGCAACGGATCAAGGACGTCTTTCACACCCAGTTGAAACACGTAGCACCGGATCTAGAACTTCCTTTTTGACCCTATTTTGAGTGGAGCCCAAATGACCCTCGAACGTGATGCCGCAGCCAATGCCGCCAAGGTCCTCTCCGAAGCGTTGCCCTACATCCGACGCTTTGTCGGCAAGACGCTTGTTATCAAATACGGCGGCAACGCCATGGAGAGTGACGAGCTGAAAACCGGCTTCGCCCGCGACATCGTGCTAATGAAGGCGGTGGGTATCAACCCGGTCGTGGTTCACGGCGGCGGCCCTCAGATTGGAGACCTGCTCAAGCGTCTGTCCATCGAAAGCCACTTCGTCGACGGCATGCGCGTGACCGACGCAGAAACCATGGACGTGGTGGAAATGGTGCTCGGCGGCCAAGTCAACAAGGACATCGTCAACCTGATCAACCGCCACGGCGGCAGCGCGATAGGCCTGACCGGTAAAGACGCGCAGCTGATTCGCGCGAAAAAAATGAACGTCACGCGCCAGACCCCGGACATGCTCAAGCCGGAAATCATCGACATCGGCCATGTGGGTGAAGTCGTCGGCATCAACACCGACCTGCTGAACATGCTGGTGAAGGGCGATTTCATTCCGGTGATTGCGCCGATTGGCGTGGGCGCCGATGGCGAGTCCTACAACATCAACGCCGATCTGGTCGCAGGCAAAGTCGCTGAAGCCCTGAAGGCCGAAAAGCTGATGCTGCTGACCAACATCGCCGGCCTGATGGACAAGGAAGGCAAGGTGCTGACCGGCCTGACCACCGAGCAGGTGAACAGCCTGATCGCCGACGGCACTATCTACGGCGGGATGCTGCCGAAGATCCGCTGCGCACTGGAAGCGGTTCAGGGCGGAGTGAACACCTCGCACATCATCGACGGCCGTGTACCGAATGCCGTGCTGCTGGAGATCTTCACCGATACCGGCGTCGGCACGCTGATCAGCAACCGCAAGCGTCACTGATTGCTGCTGTAAAAAGCCCCGCTCGGCTCAATGCCAGGCGGGGCTTTTTTGTGGCCGGGTCTTAGCAACACCCGTGGGCGGTTATTACCTACCGAGAAGCTTCTGCAATCGCGCCCGATCTTGCGCAAACTCGGCCTCAGCCTGGGTTCGCGCCGTCTGGTACCGCAGGATGTCGACTTTCAGGTTTTGCTGCTGATCACGCAGATCATCCATCTGATCAAGCAGCGTCTTCGGCACCGGGTGCCCTGCCCGCTCCTGATCAGCCGCCTGTGTCTGGAGCGTGCCTTGCTGGGTAACGAGGTTCTGGATATTGCCTTGCGCCACGACGATCAGGCCGTCGAGTTCGGCGAGCCGACGATTCTTCGCCCGGTCGACGTCCTCAACGCTGCTGTAAAACCGCAGCAGATGCGCGTCGGCGTCAGACTGAAGCTTGGCGGCCTGAGCGTCGCGCAACTCATCGGCGGACGGTGCGGGCGGGACCGTCTGCACCACGCGACCGCGCTGATTGAGCACTTCATAACCCTTGCCGACGTACTCCGGAGGCACGCCCTGGCGATCGAGCACGGTCACGCCGCGACTGTCGACGTAGCGATAAAGCACGATGCCTGGGGTCTCGTCCGCATGAACGCTCGCAATGCAACCCAAACCCAGCCACAGACTAAAACCCAACGTGCCCAGCTTGAGCATAAACCGCATCCTTTTGGAGGCTCAGATTCCGTATTGGGCCCGGTACGCTTCGACGGCGGGCAAATGCTGCTTGAGCTGCGGATCGTCGGCGAGGAATTCCAGCACCTGATTCAACGAAACGATGCTCACCACCGGGATGCCGAAATCACGCTCGACTTCCTGAATGGCAGACAGCTCGCCGTTGCCACGCTCCTGGCGGTTCAGCGCAATCAGCACGCCGGCAGCGTTCGCGCCCTGGGCCTGAATGATCTGCATGACTTCGCGAATAGCGGTGCCTGCGGTGATGACGTCATCGATGATCAGCACGTTGCCGGTCAACGGCGCGCCCACCAGGCTGCCGCCTTCGCCATGGGCCTTCGCCTCTTTGCGGTTAAAGCACCAAGGGAGGTCGAGACTGTGATGCTCGGCAAGCGCTACGGCAGTCGCCGCTGCAAGGGGAATACCCTTGTAGGCCGGGCCGAACAGAACATCGAAGGAGATACCGCTTTCAACAACGGCGGCGGCGTAGAACTTACCCAGCTGGGCAAGGGCCGAACCACTGTTGAAAAGACCGGCATTGAAGAAGTAAGGGCTGGTGCGCCCAGACTTCAAAGTGAACTCACCGAAGCGCAAAACTCCGCGATCGATGGCAAAACGAATGAAATCGCGTTGATACGCCTGCATGAAAAAAGCCCCGAATACCACGGATTTAGCTAATTAGGTAGAGCTCGGGTATCATACACGCACGTGATTTTTGGGGCCATTTATGCGGATCATCAGTGTGAACGTTAATGGTATTCAGGCTGCAGTCGAGCGTGGTTTGCTCAGTTGGCTGCAAGCCCAGAATGCCGACGTCATCTGCCTTCAGGACACCCGCGCCTCCGCCTTTGAACTGGACGACCCAGCCTTCCAACTGGACGGCTACTTCCTATATGCCTGCGAAGCCGAAGTGCCTGCCCAGGGTGGCGTGGCGCTTTACTCGCGGCTGCAACCGAAGGCGGTCATCAACGGTCTTGGTTTCGAGACGGCCGACCGTTACGGGCGTTACCTGCAGGCAGATTTCGACAAAGTCAGTATCGCAACCTTGCTGCTCCCCTCCGGGATGAACGGCGATGAAGACTTGAATCAGAAGTTCAAGCTCATGGACGATTTCGGCAAGTACCTCGACAAGCAGCGACGCAAACGTCGCGAGTACATTTACTGTGGCTCGCTGTACGTGGCGCAACAGAAGCTGGACATCAAAAACTGGCGCGACAGTCAGCAATCTCCGGGCTTCCTCGCACCAGAGCGTGCTTGGATGGACGAGATCGTTGGCAATATGGGTTATGTCGATGCCCTGCGCGAAGTCAGCCGCGAAGGCGATCAGTACAGCTGGTGGCCGGATAACGAACAGGCCGAGATGCTCAATCTGGGCTGGCGCTTCGATTATCAGCTGCTGACCCCGGGCCTGCGCCGTTTCGTACGCAGTGCACGTCTTCCACGCCAGCCGCGCTTTTCGCAACACGCGCCACTGATCGTGGACTACGACTGGACGCTCACCATCTGACGTTCAGTTGCTCAAAAAAAAGCCGACGTGAAGTCGGCTTTTGTTTGTCCGCAGATCAGGCCATCGCCCGATCTCTGGAAGCGCTTACTTCAGCAACCGCCAAGTGAACGGATAGCGGTAGGCGACACCGTCATTGACCTTGACGCCCGCGATGATCGTCAGCACCAGCGCGCCGACGCCCACCAGCATCAACAGCGGAAAGCCAATGATCACCACCATCAGCAAAAAACAGATCATCGCGGCAATGGCCACCGTGATCTGAAAATTGAGGGCTTCCTTGCCCTGGGCATCGATGTACGGGTCGACTTCTTTCTTGAGCTGCCAGACGATCAGCGGCCCAAGCAAATTGCCGAACGGAAAGATCAGGCCGAAAAACGCTGCGAAGTGGCACAGCATTGCCCACTGACGGACTTCCTTGCTCGGCATTGGCAACGGCGACTGACTCTCGATCATCATGCTTTCCCTGTTTTGATGTAGTGCTCTGAGGTAATGGAAACCGCTCAGTCGGCCAGTGCCGCCTGTTGCAGTTCGAAGATTTCGTTCATGCCTTTTTGAGCCAGTGCCAGCATCGCGTTCAGGTCTTCAGGCTGGAATGGCGCGCCCTCGGCAGTACCCTGCACTTCGATGAAACCGCCCGCGTTGGTCATGACCACGTTGAGGTCGGTCTCGGCCGCAGAGTCTTCCAGGTAATCCAGGTCCAGGACCGGCTCGCCCTGATACATGCCCACCGAGACTGCAGCGATCATCTGCTTCAGCGGATCGCCGCCCTTGAGGCCGCCACGTTTTTTGATGGACTTGAGAGCATCGATAAGCGCGACCATGGAACCGGTGATCGACGCCGTGCGCGTCCCGCCGTCCGCCTGAATGACATCGCAGTCGACGTACAAGGTGATTTCACCCAGCTTGGACATGTCCAGTGCAGCGCGCAGAGAACGACCGATCAGGCGCTGGATTTCGAGGGTACGGCCGCCCTGTTTGCCACGGCTGGCTTCGCGCTGGTTACGCTCGCCGGTTGCGCGAGGCAGCATGCCGTATTCAGCCGTCAACCAGCCCTGGCCCTGCCCCTTGAGAAAACGCGGAACGCCGTTTTCAACGCTGACGGTGCAGATCACCTTGGTATCACCGAACTCAACCAGCACAGAACCCTCAGCGTGCTTGGTGTAATTGCGCGTGATATTGATCAGGCGAAGCTCATCGGCAGCGCGGCCACTTGGACGTTTCATCTGGAATACCTGTACTGGGAGACGGAAAACTGGCGTGCATTATAGAGGTGCAGGCACGGTTTGGGACATCTAATGACACATTGCTCACGGCGGGCGCCGCAGATTCACACTGCCAGGACGCAGGATCGCCGCACCGCGCATCGCTTGCGACAATGCCACATTTGGGCGCATGCCTTGCACTGAGCTACAATCCTGCGCCTTTATAGCCAGTCGTTTCCCCACGACACTTCGCCGGGCATGCGTCCCGGACCGGCTATCCGCAAATGCCTGAATTTATAGAGGTACTTCCCATGGTGCACAGCATGACGGCTTTTGCCCGCGCTGAACGAGCCGGCCCACAAGGCACGCTGAGCTGGGAAATGCGCTCGGTCAATCACCGTTACCTCGAACCCCATCTGCGCCTGCCGGAATCATTTCGCGACCTCGAAGGCGCCGTGCGTGAGGCGCTGCGCCAGGGACTTTCCCGGGGCAAAATCGAATGCACTCTGCGCTTCACCGAAGAAACCGCAGGCAAACCACTGCAGGTTGACCGCGAACGCGCCGGGCAACTGGTCGCGGCAGCGGAAATCGTCGCCAGCCTGATCAAGCAACCTGCTGCGCTCAACCCGCTTGAAGTGCTGGCCTGGCCCGGTGTTCTGGTTGCCGACGCTGCCGATCCGCAAGCGCTGAACAACCATGCACTGGCGCTGTTCAACGAGGCGCTCGAAGAGCTCAAGGCCGGTCGCGCCCGCGAAGGCGCCGATCTTGCCAGGCTTCTCGACGAACGGCTCACCTCAATCAAGACTGAAGTAGCGACCTTGCGTACCCTCGTGCCGCAGATGCTCGCCGCCCAGCGCCAGAAAGTGCTCGATCGTTTTGCCGACATGAAGGCCGAACTCGATCCGCAGCGTCTGGAACAGGAAATGGTCCTGCTGGCGCAAAAAAGCGACGTCGCCGAAGAACTCGACCGCCTGAGCACTCACGTCACCGAAGTGCGCCGCGTACTCAAGGCCGGCGGACAAGCCGGGCGCCGGCTGGATTTCCTGATGCAAGAGCTCAACCGCGAAGCCAACACACTGGGCTCCAAAGCCTTTGATCCTCGAAGCACGCAAGCCGCCGTCAACCTCAAAGTGTTGATCGAGCAGATGCGCGAACAAGTGCAGAACATTGAGTAAGGCCACCTCCGACATGACCCACAGCACCGGCACCCTGTACATCATTTCCGCCCCATCGGGCGCGGGCAAGACCAGTCTGGTCAACGCCTTGATCAACGCTCAGCCGCAAATCCGCGTGTCGGTGTCCCACACCACCCGGGCCATGCGTCCGGGCGAAGTGGACGGCGTGAACTACCACTTCGTCGATCGCGCCGAATTCGTGCACATGATCGAGCACGGTGACTTTCTCGAACAGGCGGAAGTCTTCGGCAACATGTACGGGACTTCACAGAGTCGTTTGCAGCAAACGCTGGACGAAGGCCATGACCTGATTCTGGAGATCGACTGGCAGGGTGCGGAGCAGGTTCGCAAACTGATGCCCCATGCGCGCTCGATCTTCATTCTGCCGCCGACGCAGCAGGCACTACGCCAGCGCCTGACCAATCGCGGCCAGGACAGCGACGAGATCATCGAAGGTCGCATGTGCGAAGCCGTCAGCGAGATGAGTCACTACGCCGAATACGATTACATTGTGATCAACGACGATTTCGCCACGGCGCTGGAAGACCTGAAAGCGATCTTCCGCGCCAATTTGCTGAGCCAGGAACATCAACAGCAGCGCCACACCGAGCTGTTGGCTCAACTGCTGGCCTGACCGGTTCTTACACGGCAAAACCTATCCATTCGAAATCAGCGCTTCCCTAAACGCTGGTGATTTTTTAGACTGTCGAGTCCGCTCGCCCATTCGGGCACCGCGCATATCGCATTTGCTACGAGGAATACCCATGGCTCGCGTGACCGTTGAAGACTGCCTGGAACATGTAGATAACCGTTTTGAGCTGGTCATGCTCGCCACCAAGCGCTCGCGTCAACTGGCGACCGGTGGCAAAGAGCCAAAGCTGGCATGGGAAAACGACAAGCCTACCGTAGTGGCCCTGCGTGAAATCGCTGCAGGCCTGATGGATTACGCTGTTATCGCAGAAGCCGAAATCGTTGAAGATGAACCACTGTTCGCCGCATTCGAGGACGAGTCCAGCGAGGCCGTCTAAGCCTATGCCTGGTCGACGTAGCAAGGCGCAGGGTCGAAGCCTTCGGCAAGGAGTTTTATCTTGCCGAGCATAGACGCCCTCGCCGATCGCCTGTCGACCTACCTCGGCGCAGACCAGGTCAATCTGGTCCGCCGGGCGTACTTCTACGCCGAACAAGCCCACGACGGCCAACGCCGTCGTAGCGGCGAAGCCTACGTCACGCATCCGCTGGCAGTGGCCAATATTCTTGCCGACATGCACATGGACCATCAGAGCCTGATGGCCGCCATGCTGCATGACGTGATCGAAGACACCGGCATCGCCAAAGAAGCGCTCTGCGCGCAGTTTGGCGAAACGGTGGCCGAACTCGTCGATGGGGTCAGCAAACTGACCCAGATGAACTTCGAGACCAAGGCCGAAGCTCAGGCCGAAAACTTCCAGAAGATGGCGATGGCCATGGCGCGGGACATCCGCGTGATTCTGGTCAAGCTCGCCGACCGCCTGCATAACATGCGCACCCTGGAAGTCCTTTCCGGAGAGAAGCGCCGTCGCATCGCCAAAGAAACCCTCGAAATCTACGCACCTATCGCCAACCGCCTAGGCATGCACAGCGTGCGTATCGAATTCGAAGACCTGGGCTTCAAGGCGATGTACCCGATGCGCTCTTCGCGCATCGGCCAGGCAGTAAAGCGCGCGCGCGGCAACCGCAAGGAACTGGTCAACAAGATCGAAGAGTCGCTGAGCCACTGCCTTGCGGTTGATGGCATCGAAGGCGAAGTCAGCGGCCGTCAGAAGCACTTGTATGGCATCTACAAAAAGATGCGCGGCAAGCGTCGGGCCTTCAACGAGATCATGGACGTCTACGCGTTCAGGATCATCGTCGACAAGGTTGACACCTGCTATCGCGTGCTCGGCGCTGTACATAATTTGTACAAGCCGCTGCCCGGCCGCTTCAAGGATTACATTGCGATTCCGAAAGCCAACGGCTATCAGTCGCTGCACACCACCTTGTTCGGAATGCACGGCGTGCCCATCGAGATCCAGATTCGTACCCGCGAAATGGAAGAGATGGCCAACAATGGCATCGCCGCGCACTGGCTGTACAAGTCATCTGGCGATGAACAGCCGAAAAGCACCCATGCGCGGGCCCGTCAGTGGGTCAAGGGCGTGCTGGAAATGCAGCAGCGCGCGGGCAATTCGCTGGAATTCATCGAGAGCGTGAAGATTGACCTGTTCCCGGACGAGGTCTACGTGTTCACGCCCAAGGGCCGGATCATGGAGCTGCCGAAAGGCTCCACGGCCGTCGATTTTGCTTATGCCGTACACACCGATGTCGGCAACAGCTGCATCGCCTGCCGCATCAATCGCCGGCTGGCACCGCTCTCCGAACCCCTGCAAAGCGGCTCAACCGTCGAGATCGTCAGTGCGCCCGGGGCGCGTCCGAATCCGGCATGGCTCAACTTTGTCGTCACCGGCAAGGCCCGCACGCACATCCGTCATGCGCTCAAGCTGCAGCGCCGGTCGGAGTCGATCAATCTCGGCGAGCGCCTGCTGAACAAAGTACTCAATGGCTTCGACAGCACGTTGGACAAGATTCCGACCGAACGCGTGCGCCTGATCCTTGCCGAGTACCGGGTCGAGGTCATCGAAGACCTGCTCGAAGACATCGGCCTGGGTAACCGCATGGCTTACGTGGTCGCTCGCCGCTTGCTGGCCAGTGAAGGCGATCAACTCCCGAACGCAGAAGGTCCTCTGGCTATTCGCGGTACCGAAGGCCTCGTTCTCAGTTATGCCAAGTGCTGCACGCCGATCCCGGGCGACCCGATCGTCGGGCATCTGTCCGCAGGTAAAGGCATGGTCGTGCACTTGGACAACTGTCGGAATATCGCGGAAATCCGTCACAACCCCGAGAAGTGCATTCAGCTGTCCTGGGCCAAAGACGTCACTGGCGAATTCAACGTCGAGCTGCGCGTCGAACTGGAACACCAGCGCGGCCTGATCGCCCTGCTCGCCAGCAGCGTCAACGCCGCAGACGGCAATATCGAAAAAATCAGTATGGATGAGCGCGATGGTCGTATCAGCGTGGTCCAACTGGTGGTCAGCGTGCACGATCGCGTGCACCTGGCCCGTGTGATCAAGAAACTGCGTGCCCTGGCCGGCGTGATCCGCATCACCCGTATGCGCGCGTAGTCCAACCGCAAACAGGAGTTTTTCATGAGCAAGACCGTCATCTCCAGCGACAAAGCCCCAGCCGCCATCGGCACTTATTCCCAGGCAATCAAGGCCGGCAACACTGTCTACATGTCCGGCCAGATTCCGCTGGACCCGAAGACCATGGAGCTGGTCGAAGGCTTCGAAGCACAGACCGTACAGGTCTTCGAGAACCTGAAAGCGGTGGCTGAAGCCGCAGGCGGTTCGTTCAAGGACATCGTCAAACTGAATATCTTCCTGACCGACCTCAGCCACTTCGCCAAGGTCAACGAGATCATGGGCAAGTATTTCGAGCAGCCGTACCCGGCCCGTGCCGCTATTGGCGTTGCTGCGCTGCCGCGTGGCGCGCAGGTCGAAATGGACGCCATTCTGGTCGTCGAGTAAATCCCGGTGCGGAGCTCAAGCACGCTCCGCCTCCTCAGAAAAGGAAGGACTCCACCCATGCGCGTTGCGTTTGCCCTCTCGCTGCTGGTCGCACTGCTCAGCGGCTGCGCCAGCCACTCCGACAAAAGCCCTGACGGCACCTGGATCAACCAGGCCGCCATCGATGCAGCAGCCCAGGGCGGCAATCTGCGTCAGGCGCTGCTGGCCTACGGCCCGAATCTGGAATGGAACATCAACACCAAGGCCGGACAGGCCACTGCCTCCAACGGCTTCGAGCTGAGTGAAGGCAAGATCGCCAGCAATGCCGACGGCAAGCTGCGGGTCGACTTCTACGGCAATGCGTCTGATGAGTTGACCATCAAGGGCGACGAGCTGGTGCAGCATGCCAGCGACACCGGGCCCGAGCAGCATTTCCGCTCGCCGAAAGAAGCACCTCCGACCGGCGCCCAACCCGGCACCAGCTTCGAGCGTGCGCTTTACACCGCCTACCTTGGCGGCAAGTGGACCATCGTCAGTGGCGAAGGCCAGGGCAGCGCGGTTGAGTTCCTGCCGGACGGTAGCGTCAGCGGCCTGCCGGGCAATGATCGCTATGCGCTGTGCCTCGCTGGCGACTGCGCGGCCATGAGCGGTGAATACGACAGCATGTGGCTGGAGAAGAACGAGCGCGGCAATCCGTGGATCTTCGTACGCAACGGCAAGCAGCTGGAGCTGTTCCAGGCGGTGAACAACGCCCAGGCAACCGAAATGCCGGACCTGCGCCCGGGTGAGAAGCGCTGGGTGCTTGAGAAGAACTGACTCTCGCGTACGCATGGTAGGACCGGCTTCAGCCGGGAAGAGGCCAGTACCTATAACCTCAATTTCCTGGCTGTAAGACTGACGCCTTCCCGGCTAAAGCCGGTCCTACGAATCGGCGGCAGAGCGACCTACTTCGGCTGGTCTGCCAACATCGCCTCATACCCTTCTTTATACGTCGCATAACGCGGCGTCCAGCCCAGCGACTTGGCGCGGGCGTTGCTGCAGCGCTTGCTGCCGGCCCGGCGCACGTTGTTCTCATCCGACCACTCTGTAACGCCCAGACGCTGACGCATCCAGTCGACCACTTCAGACAGCGGCGCGGGCGCATCGTCGACGCCGATATAGCAGTCTTCCAGCGCCACATCGTCGGATGCCGCTCGCAGCAAAAACGCCAGCAGGCCTGCTGCGTCATCAGCATGAATGCGGTTGCCGTAAAGCGGCGGATCGATCGCGACGCTGTAGCCCTGGCGCACCCGATTCATCAGATCACTGCGCCCCGGACCATAGAGTCCGGTCAACCTGACGATTGTCGCTGGCACCCCGCTGTCCAACGCCACTTGCTCCGCCTCGCGCATGATCTGGCCGGAGTACCCGGTGGCTTCGACAGGCGACGTTTCATCGACCCACTCGCCTTGCTGCTGACCATAAACGCTGCTGCTGGACACGAAAAATATCCGCTTCGGTCGCTGTCCGCTGCGCTCGCTCCAGCCCAATACGTGCCGGAGGCCTTCTACATAAGCCGCGCGATAACCCGCCTCATCCCGGTCAGTGGGTGTAGCGCAGTAAACCAGGTAATCCAGCCGGCCTTCCGGCCAGTGCGCAGGAATGCGGGCGTCGAACAAGTCGCCGCTGACGCCGAGCACACCGGCGGGCAATTTCTCGACGGAGCGGCGCAAGCCGTACACCGTCCAGTCGTCGGGCAACAGTTGGGAAGCCAGTCGGCTCCCGATGTCGCCACATCCAGCAATCAAAACGGATGGCGCTGACATGTCCAATCTCCACATCACTCATTGAATATCAGCCCGTCAAACGGACCATAAAACCGACCATTGGGAAGCATTCTCAAGAAAAAGAGACGCTCTTACTTTTGTTAACAAGAATTACTTGCAATAATGGCGACCCTTTGTTCTCCTCCGCTCGCCTAGCGCCAGCGTGACGCTCTCAGAACGAACACCTATTTTCATATCAGGTCGGGCCAGCATGACATCTATTCAAACCCCCGCTTCGTCACTCGCCAACCGAGGTCTGCCACGCGCAGGACGCGCCGTTGCCGCGCTGCTGTTCAGCCTGATGTTGACGCCTGTAGCGCTTGCCGACTCCAGCGCGCCTGTACAAAAACCTGCCGTACAGGCAGAGGCACCGGCCACCACACCGGTTGACCCTTCTACAGCGCCAGGCGTTCAAGAGCTTACCCCGGCATCTGCTCCGACTGATTCGCTCGACGCCGCCGCCGCGGAAGATAACAGCCTGGGGATGTCTCACGATCTCTCGCCTTGGGGCATGTACAAGAACGCGGACATCATCGTCAAAGCCGTAATGATCGGTCTGGCCATTGCATCGGTCATCACCTGGACCATCTGGATCGCCAAAGGCTTCGAACTGTTGGGCGCCAAACGTCGTCTGCGAAGCGAGATCGCTGCGCTGAAACGCGCACGCAATCTGGACGAAGCCAGCGCAGGTGCCAGGAAAGAAGGCACCCTTTCCCATTTGCTGGTGCACGACGCACTCGAAGAAATGCGCCTGTCGGTCAACACCCGCGAGCGTGAAGGCATCAAGGAGCGCGTTGCTTTCCGCCTTGAACGCCTGGTCGCCGCTTGCGGCCGCAACATGAGCATGGGCACCGGCGTGCTGGCCACCATTGGCTCTACTGCGCCGTTCGTAGGTCTGTTCGGCACCGTCTGGGGGATCATGAACAGCTTCATCGGCATCGCCAAAACCCAAACCACCAACCTTGCCGTTGTGGCACCGGGCATCGCCGAGGCCTTGCTGGCCACGGCACTGGGCCTGGTTGCGGCGATTCCAGCCGTGGTCATCTATAACGTCTTCGCCCGCTCCATCGCCGGCTACAAGGCGCAAGTGTCCGATGCTTCGGCGCAGGTTCTGCTGCTGGTCAGCCGCGATCTGGATCACCAGCCTGCGGCCGAGCGCAGCCAACCGCCGCACATGGTAAAGATGGGGTAAACCATGGGCCTGCATTTGAAAGAAGGCGATGACGATCTCGCCGAGAACCACGAAATCAACGTGACGCCGTTCATCGACGTCATGCTGGTACTGCTGATCATCTTCATGGTTGCCGCCCCGCTGGCAACCGTGGACATCAAGGTTGACCTGCCCGCTTCTACCGCCAAACCGGCGCCTCGCCCCGAGAAACCGATTTTCCTGAGCGTGAAAGCCGACCAGAGCCTGTACCTGGGCGATGAGAAAGTGGCCCGCGAACAGATCGGCCAGGTGCTGGATGCCAAAACCAAGGGCAAGAAAGACACCACGATCTTCTTTCAGGCTGACAAGGGGGTCGACTACGGCGACCTGATGGAGGTCATGAATGCCCTGCGCGGCGCCGGCTACCTGAAGGTGGGCCTGGTGGGTCTCGAGACGGTCGGCAAGAAATGATCAATACGCGCCAAAAGCTGACGCGCTATAGCGGTAGTCTGTTGTTGGTGCTGGCGGTCCATGCCGTGGCGATTGTCGTCGCATTGCGCTGGCCCTCCTCCCAGGCCATTGAGCTGCCGCCGGCCGCGATGATGGTCGAGCTGGCGCCCGTTCCCGAGCCTGCCCCGCCGCCTCCGCCAAAAGTCGTGCAACCGCCGCAGCCGCCTGCGCCTGAAGAGCAACTGCCCATTCCGCCAGTCGCCGAGGCGCCCAAGGCCGAAATCGCTGTGCCCAAGCCGGTCAAGCCCAAGCCCAAACCACAGCCGCCGAAACCTGTGAAGAAGGTCGAGCCACCGAAGGAAGAAAAGCCAGCCGACGACAAGCCGCTGGACGCACCGCCGTCTAACGCCAAACCGGAGAAGTCAGCGTCGCCGCAGCCGGCTCCGCCCACGCCGCCAAGCAATGCATTACCGACGTGGCAGGGTGAATTGCTGAGTCACCTCAGCAAGTTCAAGCGTTATCCGGAAGACGCCCGACGTCGGGGCATGCAGGGCACCAGTCGTCTGCGCTTCGTGGTCGATGGCGAAGGCCGCGTGTTGTCCTATGAACTGGCCGGAGGTTCAGGAAGCGCCTCACTGGATCGAGCGACGCTGGAAATGATCCGCCGCGCGCAGCCATTGCCCAAGCCGCCGCCGGAATTGCTGAAGAACGGGTCGCTGGAAGTGGTCGCTCCCTTCGTTTATTCCCTGGATAAACGCTGAAACCAGAATTTTGTCAGCCGCGACGGGTTGATAACGTGCGTCTATCGATTGCACCCGCTATGCTGGGGCCGCAACTTCATGGACGCACGTTATGACCCTCACAGAATTGCGCTACATCGTTACCCTCGCTCAAGAGCAGCACTTCGGCCATGCCGCTGAACGTTGTCACGTCAGCCAGCCGACCCTGTCGGTGGGCGTCAAAAAGCTGGAAGATGAACTCGGCGTGCTGATTTTCGAGCGCAGCAAGAGTGCTGTACGTCTGACACCGGTTGGCGAGGGCATCGTGGCCCAGGCGCAGAAAGTCCTCGAACAGGCCCAGGGCATTCGTGAACTGGCACAGACCGGCAAGAACCAACTGACCGCGCCGCTCAAAGTCGGCGCGATCTACACCGTCGGCCCGTACCTGTTTCCTCACCTGATTCCCCAACTGCACCGGGTCGCCCCGCAGATGCCGTTGTACATCGAGGAAAACTTCACCCACGTGCTGCGCGACAAGCTGCGCAATGGCGAGCTTGACGCGATCATCATCGCGCTGCCGTTCAACGAAGCCGATGTCCTGACGCTGTCGCTTTACGACGAGCCGTTCTACGTGCTGATGCCGGCCGATCATCCATGGACCCAGAAAAAGACCATCGATGCTTCGGCGCTGAACGACAAGAGCCTGTTGCTCCTGGGTGAAGGTCACTGCTTCCGCGATCAGGTGCTCGAAGCCTGTCCGACGCTGGTCAAGGGCGGCGACGCTGCCAAGCACACCACAGTGGAATCCAGCTCGCTGGAAACCATTCGGCACATGGTTGCGTCGGGGCTGGGTATTTCCATCCTGCCGATGTCCGCCGTCGACAGCCATCACTACGCGCCGGGCGTGATCGAAGTCCGTCCACTGTCGCCTCCGGTGCCGTTCCGCACCGTGGCAATCGCGTGGCGTGCCAGCTTTCCGCGTCCGAAAGCCATCGAAATCCTCGCTGACTCGATTCGTCTGTGTTCCGTCGCTCGCCCTAAAGCTCAGGCTGAAGCGAGTTAAGGGACGGTATGACGGAGCTGTCTCATGTCTCGGTCACGGCGCTAAAGGGCGTCGGTGAGGCAATGGCTGAAAAGCTGGCGAAAGTCGGTCTTGAGAATATTCAGGACGTACTGTTTCACCTGCCGTTGCGTTATCAGGACCGCACTCGCGTCGTGCCCATCGGCGAGCTGCGCCCGGGCCAGGACGCCGTAGTCGAAGGAGTGGTCAGCGGCGCCGACGTGGTCATGGGCAAGCGCCGCAGCTTGCTGGTCAGGATTGGCGACGGCACCGGTGTGTTGAGCCTGCGTTTTTACCACTTCAGCAATGCACAAAAGGACGGTCTCAAGCGCGGTACCCACGTGCGCTGTTATGGCGAAGCCCGGCCCGGCGCTTCGGGGCTTGAGATCTACCACCCGGAATACCGTGCGATCACCGGCGATGAGCCGGTGGCTGTAGAGCAGACGCTGACGCCGATCTACCCCACAACTGAAGGCCTCACCCAGCAGCGCCTTCGGCAATTGTGCCATCAGAGCCTGTCGATGCTCGGCCCCAAGAGCCTGCCTGACTGGCTGCCGGATGAGCTGGCGCGCGACTATCAACTCGCGCCCCTGGCTGACGCCATTCATTACCTGCACAACCCGCCTGCCGATGCTGACGTCGAAGAGCTCGCCCTGGGCCATCACTGGGCGCAGCACCGACTGGCATTTGAAGAGCTGCTGACGCATCAGCTTTCCCAGCAACGCCTGCGTGAAAGCCTGCGCTCGCAACGCGCGCCTGCACTGCCACCGGCGAAACGCCTGCCGAAGAAATTCCTCGCCAACCTTGGTTTCCCGCCCACGGGTGCGCAGCAGCGGGTCGGCAACGAGATCGCTTACGACCTCAGTCAACACGAGCCGATGCTGCGTTTGATTCAGGGTGATGTAGGCGCAGGCAAAACGGTCGTCGCAGCCCTCGCGGCCTTGCAGGCCCTCGAAGCGGGCTATCAGGTCGCACTGATGGCGCCCACCGAGATCCTCGCCGAACAGCATTTCATCAATTTCACCCGCTGGCTGGAGCCTCTCGGCATTGAGACGGCGTGGCTCGCGGGCAAACTCAAAGGTAAGGCGCGGGCGGCCTCACTGGCGCAGATCGCCGGTGGCACGCCCATGGTGGTCGGCACCCACGCGTTGTTTCAGGACGAGGTGCAGTTCAAGAACCTCGCGCTGGTCATCATCGATGAACAGCACCGTTTCGGCGTTCAGCAACGTCTGGCGCTGCGCAAGAAGGGCGTCGGCGGCTCGATGTGTCCGCATCAGTTGATCATGACCGCCACCCCCATCCCTCGCACCCTGGCGATGAGCGCCTACGCCGACCTCGACACGTCGATTCTCGACGAACTCCCTCCCGGGCGTACGCCGGTGAATACCGTGCTGGTGGTCGACAGCCGACGCATCGAAGTCGTCGAGCGCGTACGCAATGCATGCGCCGAAGGCCGGCAGGCGTACTGGGTCTGCACGCTGATCGAGGAGTCTGAGGAGCTGACGTGTCAGGCCGCTGAAACCACGTTCGAGGAGCTGACCAGCGCGCTGGACGAGCTCAAGGTCGGCTTGATTCACGGACGCATGAAGCCCGCCGAAAAAGCAGCCGTCATGGCCGAATTCAAGCAGGGCAACCTGAACCTGTTGATTGCCACGACGGTGATCGAGGTCGGTGTGGACGTCCCCAATGCCAGCTTGATGATCATTGAAAACCCGGAACGCCTGGGCCTGGCTCAGCTTCATCAATTACGCGGTCGGGTCGGCCGGGGCAGCGCGGCCAGTCATTGCGTGCTGCTGTATCACCCGCCGCTTTCGCAGATCGGTCGTCAGCGCCTGGGCATCATGCGTGAAACCAACGACGGCTTCGTGATCGCCGAAAAAGATCTGGAACTGCGTGGACCGGGCGAGATGCTTGGCACGCGCCAGACAGGGCTGCTTCAATTCAAGGTTGCTGACCTGATGCGCGATGCAGATTTGCTGCCGGCAGTCAGGGACGCGGCGCAGGCGCTGCTTGAGCGCTGGCCGCAACATGTCAGTCCTCTGCTGGAGCGCTGGCTGCGCCATGGCCAGCAATATGGCCAAGTGTGAAGCAGTCAACGCAATAACAGGGTGTCTCACCTCTATAACAACTAAGCTGGTTATACTTCAGCGATTGTAGGAATCTGGATTCAGGCCATGACAGAAGTTGCCCACATCGACGCAACCCCACACTGCCCTTCTATCATTCGGCAGTTGCTGGGCAAAGCTGCCATCAACTTCCGTGAAGTGACTGACGACGAGTCTCTTCCGCTTGATCGGAAAGTGCAGGCCATTCTGGTCGACGACTCAGTCGGCGCGCTGTTCATCCTGTTCCCGCAGAACCATTTGCTCGACCTCAATCGCATTACCGAGTTGACCGGCCGCAAGTTGAAAGCGGTTCCGAAAGAGTCGCTCGAACTCATGCTGCAAAAACATAAACTGGGCACGTTGCCCGGTCTGCCCTCGCTGACCAGCTCGCCTTGCCTGTATGAAGAGCGGATTCTGTCCGGCACTACTGTGCTGATCGATTCCGGTGAGCCCGGCCTCTTGCTGGAAATCAGCAGCGAGGACTTCAGGACGCTGTTGACCAAAGCCAGCGCTGCCCGCTTCGGCGAACCAGTGACGTCCGTCACGCCCAACCTCACGCGTCCCCATGACGACCGCGAGGAGATCACCAAGGCCGTACAGAATTTCACTGCCCGGCGCATCCAGCAGCGTCTGGAATCCACGGTGGAAATCCCGCCACTGGCCGACACGGCGCAGAAGATTATCAAGCTGCGTGTCGACCCCGACGCAACCATCGACGACATCACCGGCGTGGTTGAAACCGACCCGGCACTGGCGGCACAGGTAGTGAGCTGGGCGGCTTCGCCGTACTACGGTTCGGCCGGCAAAATCCGCTCAGTAGAAGATGCCATCGTCCGCGTGCTGGGTTTTGATCTGGTGATCAATCTGGCGCTGGGCCTCGCGCTGGGCAAAACCCTGGCGCTGCCGAAGGATCATCCGCAGCAGGCAACCCCTTACTGGCAGCAGTCTATCTACACAGCTGCGATCATCGAAGGCCTGACCCGCGCCATGCCCCGTGCCGAGCGCCCGGAAAGTGGCCTGACGTACCTCGCCGGCTTGCTGCACAACTTCGGCTATCTGTTGCTGGCGCATGTGTTTCCGCCGCACTTTTCGCTGATCTGCCGCCAGATTGAAGTCAATCCGCATCTGCATCACAGCTACGTCGAGCAGCACCTGCTGGGCATCAGCCGCGAGCAGATCGGCTCCTGGCTGATGCGCAACTGGGACATGCCGGAGGAGTTGGTCATTGCCCTGCGCTTCCAGCACGACCCGCACTACGCAGGTGAGCATTACAAGTATGCAAACCTGGTGTGCCTGGCGGTGAGACTGCTTCGCAAGGAAGGCATCGGCTCAGGCCCTATGGAAAGCATTCCAGACGAGCTGCTCGAGCGCCTGAAGCTGTCCCGCGAGAAAGCTCAGGATGTCGTGAAGAAAGTGCTGGAGGCCGAAGTGCTGTTGCGCGAACTGGCCGCGCAGTTCAGTTAATCTAGAAGTGTCCGGGGAGGACTACTTCTTCTTCCTCGGCTTCAAATACTTTGTCAGGCCCTGAAACCACATCACCAGACCCGCGTTGCCGGTAACGAGGATGTTCTTGTCCTGAATGCCCTGCATGAACGCGAGCTGCTTGTTCCGGGCCTGCATTGTGGCGAAGCCGTAATCGGCATCCTTGAAAGAAATTACGAAAGCCGGCGCCGCAAAGGTGCCGGCGCGGCTCTTGACGCGTTGATCGCGCACGATGAAATGCCGGGCGATCTTGCCGTCAGCCGTCTGCAACTGGAAAGCCAGATCCTTCCCCGCGAGTTGCTGCTGAAACGCAGGGTTATTGCGACTGGCACGGGCCATCAACAGGCCCAACATCCAGAGTAGAAAACGAAACTTCATGCGTGGGCCTCACAGGATCAGCGGCGGTCAGGGTGACCAGCCGCAGTGTAGCGAGCTTGATTGGCCGGTGAGCAAGCAGAACCGGCCGGTCGCAAAGTGGCGGGCTAGGCGGAAACGCGCAGGTTAGCGGGGCTCGATTCATCGCGCATAAAAAAATGGACATGCCGACTGATCGGCATGCCCATCTCCGTGCTGCTCGCCCTCCGCAGGGCGCTCAGCGAATTACTTTTTCTTTGCTGCGGGTGCCTTGGCGGCTGCCGCCTTGGCTGGCTTGGCCTCTTTCGCGGCTGCAGCCGGCTTGGCTGGTTTCGCTGCCTTGGCCGCGTCCGGATTAACGCTGTCTTTGAGAAACTTGCCCGGCTTGAATGCCACCGTGTTGCTGGCCTTGATCTTGACGGGCTCGCCGGTCTGAGGGTTTTTACCGGTACGGGCGCCACGATGGCGTTGCAAGAAAGTACCGAAGCCAACCAGCGTGACGCTGTCCTTCTTGTGCAGCGCGTTGGTGATTTCGTCGAGCACGGCGTTGAGGACGCGGTTAGCTTGTTCTTTGGTGAGATCTGCTTTCTCGGCAATAGCCGCTGCGAGTTCTGGTTTACGCATATGAAGCCTCTTTTACGGTTTTTTGTTTTTATGTCCCGTGCAGCCCTTGCGGACAGCGAGCAGGTGCCGCAACAGCTCTACGTTGCGGCAGACCGGAATGAGAATGGCACGCCACCGGGACCCGCGCCAGTACGTGGGCCACGTTTGTTTCAACTAAAAGATGGCTTATCCGACAGAACGACTGTTAATCATGCCAGCAGCGGTGGCAAAGCCTTGTTCAGAGCGAGCTTATCCATCACGGCAGCGCCCGTCAGGGCGTAACCCAGCAGATTGCCGTCGCCGTCGCGGCACAGTGCCTTGATGTCGGCGCCCTCACCTTCCACGGTCCAGACACCTTCCGAGCCCTTGGGCGGCGGGGACACTACCAGCGGGCAAACCGGCGTTTTTACCGTGACCGGCATCGGGCCATATTTGACGGGCGTGGGTGTGCCGGCGAGCGTCTGCGCCAATGCTCGGGCGCAGTTCATCAGCGGCATGACGTAAAGCAGGCTCAGCCCATCTACTTCAGCGCAGTCGCCCAGCGCATAGATGTTTGCGTGGGACGTCTGCAAATGCCGGTCGACCACAACGCCACGCCCGATTTCCAGGCCCGCCGCTGCGGCGAGATCAGTGCGGGGACGCAGGCCAATGGCCGACACCACGAGATCGCAGTGCAGCACCTCGCCATCGGATAGATGCGCCTCGAGCCCGTTGTCGGCACGATCAAGGCGAGTCAGCAAGGGGCCGAGGTGAAAACGTGCGCCCAGGCTTTCCAGCCCGGCCTGCAGTGCCGCGGCAGCCGCAGGGGGCAGCAACGTGGGCATCACCTGCTCGCACGGCGCAACCAGGTCGATCTGGTGGCCGCCGAGAATCAGATCATTGGCGAACTCGCAGCCGATCAGGCCCGCGCCGAGGATTAGCACGCGCTTCTTGCCAGAAGCTGCGGCGCGGAAACGCGCATAGTCTTCAAGATCGTTGATCGGGAATATGGCGTCGGCAGCGTCACCCGCCACCGGCACGCGCACCGTTTCCGCGCCCCAGGCCAGAATCAGGTCGCGATAAGGCACCGCTTCCTCCCCTATCCACAGACGCTTGTGACCCGGATCGATGCCGCTGACGCGGGTGTGTGTGCGCACTTCAGCCTTGAGTTGATCGGCCATGGCGCCAGGCTCGGCCATGCTCAGTCCGTCGGCTTCCTTGTTTTTGCCAAAGCCGGTGGAGAGCATGGGTTTGGAGTACGAACGGCCGTCATCGGCGGTGATCAGCAACAGCGGCGTCTCGCCATCCAGCTTGCGAAATTCGCGGGCGAGGTTATAGCCCGCCAGCCCGGTACCGATGATCACGACAGGTGCGTTCATTCATTTCTCCAGAGGGGTCGTGGAAGTCGGCGGATCAGCCGATTTCGATCATTTCAAAATCCATTTTGCCGACGCCGCAATCAGGGCACAGCCAGTCTTCCGGCACATCCTGCCAGAGCGTGCCCGGCGCGATGCCGTCATCCGGCCAACCGTCGGCTTCGTTGTAAATCAGGCCACAGACTACGCATTGCCACTTTTTCATCGCTCGGTTCTCTTGGTTTCAGGCTAGACATCCCAGACGCTCCGCTGTCGTCGCGAAGTTTAGCGAATGGGTCAGGCCTTTTACTGATCACAGCGCGATGACGCAAGTTTCATTGATGTTCAACGCGTGTACTTTCTAGTGGGACTGGCTTTAGCCGGGAAGGCGCCAGTGGCTACGCCGCGAAATCGATGGCGTTCGCACTGGCCTTTTCCCGGCTGAAGCCGGTCCCACTAACACCGCATATCCAGTAGGACTGGCTTTAGCACCGCATATCCCCTGTGGGACCGGCTTCAGCCGGGAAGGCGTCGGGGGCCCCAACGCTTAAATGGCGGGGGCTCCGGTCGTCGGCCAAAAATCGCAATCATGCTAAGCTCGCCGCCTCGATTGCCGCCTGTGTTTGTCTCCCGTGATCCAGCAAACCCCTTCAGTTCCAGCGCCCGAGTGGCTATTGCGCGATCAGTTGATCGAAGCACCCTCGCCTCTCGCTCTTGAGTGGCTGTTCCACGAAGATTCCCTGACCCGGCGCCTGACCTGGCTCTCTGACGACCGCTTTTGCGTCAAGCCGCAGTTCGAAGGCTGGCAGCGCCTGCGTGAAGATGAATGCGCCGCGCTGCACTTGCCAGAGGACAGCGAAGGCTGGGTGCGTGAAGTCTATCTGCTGGGCCGCGATGAAAGATGGGTGTTTGCCCGCAGTGTCGCCGCCCGCAGCGCACTGGAGCATGACGGCCTGCAAATGGACGAACTCGGCACCCGTTCGCTAGGCGAATTACTGTTCAGCGATAAAGCCTTCGCCCGCGGCCCGCTGCAGGTCTGCCGCTATCCTGCGCAATGGCTGCCCGAGACTGACGCACAGCAGGGCTTGTGGGGGCGCCGCTCCTGTTTCAGCCGGGGGGCCTTGAGCATTCTGGTAGCGGAAGTGTTTCTGCCCACTGCATGGCGCGCCATCGAAGCCAGCCCGCCACTGCTCGCCCAGGAGGGCCGCTGATGTACCTGTCGCTGCTCAAATCCCTGAACCGTCTGAACCCGCGCGCTTGGGACTTCATTCAGCTCACGCGTATCGACAAGCCCATCGGCATCTATCTATTGTTGTGGCCAACCTTGTGGGCCGTGTGGATTGCCGGCAAAGGCTCGCCGTCTCTGAGCACGCTGCTGATTTTCGTCGTTGGCGTGTTCCTGATGCGCGCGGCGGGTTGCGTGATCAACGACTTTGCCGACCGCAAAGTGGACGGCCACGTCAAACGCACCGAGCAGCGGCCTTTGGTCAGTGGCAGGGTGACGTCAAAAGAAGCGCTGGTTCTGTTTGCAGTGCTGGTGACGCTGAGCTTTGTGCTGGTGTTGTTCACCAACGCGACGACGATCTGGCTGTCTTTCGGCGGGCTGGCCCTGGCAGCGTGTTACCCCTTCATGAAGCGCTACACCTACTACCCGCAAGTGGTGCTCGGTGCGGCGTTTTCGTGGGGCATGCCGATGGCGTTCACCGCCGAGACCGGCGAGCTGCCCGCTGCCGCGTGGCTGCTGTATATCGCCAATCTGCTGTGGACAGTGGGATACGACACGTATTACGCGATGACGGATCGCGAGGACGACTTGAAGATCGGTGTGAAATCGACCGCTGTGCTGTTCGGCGACGCGGATCGGGTGATTATCCTGACGCTGCAATGCCTGGCGTTGTTCTGCCTGATGCTGGCGGGTACGCGCTTCGAGCTGGGCCTGTATTTCTTCATCGGCCTGCTGGTTGCGGCGGGATGCTTCGCCTGGGAGTTCTGGTCGACGCGGGACAAAGACCCGCAAGCCTGCTTCAGGGCCTTTCTGCACAACCATTGGGCAGGACTGGCGATCTTTGTCGGTATCGTAGTGGACTACGCACTGCGCTGACCGAGTCGGACCAACGCAGCGCTCAAAGCCTCAGTTCACGGCTTGGCGATGTGCCAGACATCACCCTTGCCGTCGCCGGTTTTATCACCAGCGGCTTTGTCATTTTTGAAGGTGTACAGCGGCTTGCCCTTGTAAACCCACTGCGAAGCACCGTCATCGCGCTTGATAATGGTCCAGTCGCCCTCAGGCTTGTCGCTTGCTGTGGCAATCAGCGGCGGCCAGTTGGTTGCGCATTGGTCGTTGCAGACGGATTTGCCCGCCGACGTGTCTTTGTCGTAGGTGTAGAGGGTCATGCTTTTATGATCAGTGAGCATGCCGTCACTGGTCATCGCGGGCGCCGCAGCGAATGCCATGCCGGAAGATGCCAACGCTGCTGCCGCCAAAAGGCGCATCAGAGCGGAAGAAATTTTAGCCATGGATGAATCCTCTTCTTGTTTGTCGTTGTATGGACATTTCTTGTAGGACAAGTCCCCAGCTTAGCCCTAGACCGGCGAATACGCCTAGCCCGAACTAACCTGTCACACGACTGCAATAATTCCGTTATCTAATGCGCCCCAAGACAGTTAAATGACATGAGGTTCGAGGCATGGCTGGCAGAAGCATTCTGATCGTCGACGACGAAGCACCCATTCGCGAAATGATTGCCGTCGCACTGGAGATGGCCGGCTATGACTGCATTGAGGCTGAGAATTCGCAACAGGCCCACGCCGTTATCGTCGACCGCAAGCCGGACCTCATCCTGCTGGACTGGATGCTGCCCGGCACATCCGGCATCGAGCTGGCCCGTCGTTTGAAGCGTGACGAGCTGACCGGTGACATCCCGATCATCATGCTCACGGCCAAAGGCGAAGAGGACAACAAGATCCAGGGTCTTGAAGTCGGCGCCGACGATTACATCACCAAACCCTTCTCTCCCCGCGAGCTGGTCGCCCGGCTCAAGGCCGTGCTGCGGCGAGCTGCCCCCAACGACGGCGAATCGCCGATCGAAGTGGGCGGTCTGCTGCTGGACCCGATCAGCCATCGCGTGACCATCGACGGCACACCTGCCGAGATGGGACCAACCGAATACCGCCTGCTGCAATTTTTCATGACCCATCAGGAACGTGCCTACACCCGTGGGCAGTTGCTCGATCAGGTTTGGGGCGGAAACGTCTACGTGGAAGAGCGCACCGTGGATGTCCATATCCGGCGTCTGCGCAAAGCCCTCGGCGAGGCTTATGAAAATCTGGTACAAACCGTCCGCGGTACTGGCTACCGTTTCTCCACCAAAAGCTGAAAAAGCTTTTGGCAGCGATTCAGACCGCTGAAGACAAGGACGCGTTAATTGAATCACAACTGGCATGGCACCCTGATCCGGCACTTGCTGATGTTGGTCACAGCCTCGTTGCTGGCCGGTTTGATCAGCGGGCATTACGGTGGGTGTCTGGCAATCGGTCTGGGGCTTTATCTGGCCTGGACCCTCAAACAGCTGCTGCGCCTGCATGACTGGCTTCGCCATCACAAACCCGACGAGCCGCCACCCGATGGCTATGGCTTGTGGGGTGAAGTATTCGACAGCATTTACCATCTCCAACGGCGCGACCAGCGCGTGCGTGGCCGCCTGCAAGCGGTTATCGACCGTGTCCAGGAATCCACCGCCGCGCTGAAAGATGCCGTGATCATGCTCGACAGCGACGGCAACCTCGAATGGTGGAACCGCGCCGCAGAAACCTTGCTGGGCCTGAAGACCCCACAGGACAGCGGTCAGCCGGTGACCAATCTGGTACGCCACCCGCGGTTCAAGGAATACTTCGAGCACGCCAACTACGCCGAGCCGCTGGAGATCCCTTCGCCGGTCAATGATCGCCTGCGCATTCAGATGCTGATCACCCGCTACGGCAACAACGAGCATCTGATGCTGGTCCGCGACGTGACGCGCATGCATCAGCTGGAGCAGATGCGCAAAGACTTCGTCGCCAACGTGTCCCACGAGCTGCGTACACCGTTGACGGTCATCTGCGGGTATCTGGAGACGCTGCTGGATAACGTTGAAGAAGTGAACCCGCGCTGGGTCCGTGCGTTGCAGCAAATGCATCAGCAAGGCGGACGCATGCAGACGCTGCTCAACGATCTCCTGCTGCTGGCCAAGCTGGAAGCCACCGATTACCCCTCCGACAACCAGCCCGTGGCCGTGTCGTCGCTGCTGCAAAGCATCACCAATGATGCTCAGGCACTGTCAGGAGACAAGAACCAGCAAATCACCCTGGAGCTGGAAAGCGCTGCCAGCCTCAAGGGCAGCGAGGCGGAGCTGCGCAGCGCGTTCTCGAACCTGATCTTCAATGCCGTCAAATACACGCCGGCCGAGGGCAAGATCCGCGTCCGCTGGTGGAGTGACGGCCGTGGCGCGCACCTGAGCGTGCAGGACTCCGGCATCGGCATCGACAGCAAGCACATTCCGCGCCTGACCGAGCGCTTCTACCGCGTCGACTCCAGCCGCGCGTCAAACACTGGCGGGACAGGCCTGGGCCTGGCGATCGTCAAGCACGTGCTGCTGCGCCATCGCGCAGCACTGGAAATCAACAGCGTCCCCGGCAAAGGCAGTGTGTTTATCTGCAACTTTGCACCGGCCCAGATGACCAAAGCCTAGGCAAGCCTGTAGATAGCCGCTAAATTGCGTCCCTTGTGCCCTCCAATTGTGAGGGCTTGTTTCATTTCACACTTCAAAACGGAACCTGCAAAACCCCATCATGGACCCTTCCCCTGGTATCAGCCTGGCTTCACTCTTCGCCGATTTCGGCATGATTCTTTTCGCAATGGTGTTGGTTCTGCTCAACGGATTCTTCGTTGCAGCGGAATTCGCCATGGTCAAACTGCGCTCCACCCGCGTCGAGTCCATCGCCGACAACAATGGCTGGCGCGGACGCATTCTGCGCACCGTTCACAGCCAGCTGGATGCTTATCTGTCGGCTTGCCAGCTGGGTATTACGCTGGCGTCGCTGGGTCTGGGCTGGGTCGGTGAGCCGGCGTTCGCGCACTTGCTGGCCCCTTTGCTCGAGACGGTGGGCGTGGAGTCGCCTGAAGTCGTCAAAGGCGTGTCGTTCTTCAGCGCCTTTTTCATGATTTCTTACCTGCACATCGTGGTGGGTGAACTGGCCCCGAAATCCTGGGCCATTCGCAAGCCCGAGCTGTTGTCGCTGTGGACGGCGGTGCCGCTGTACCTCTTCTACTGGGCAATGTATCCGGCCATCTACCTGCTCAACGCCAGCGCCAACGGCATTCTGCGCATCGCAGGCCAGGGCGAGCCCGGCCCGCATCACGAGCATCATTACAGCCGTGAAGAGCTCAAGCTGATCCTGCACTCAAGCCGCGGTCAGGACCCGAGTGACCAAGGCATGCGCGTGCTGGCGTCGGCTGTGGAAATGGGCGAGCTTGAAGTGGTGGACTGGGCGAACTCCCGCGAAGACATGGTTTCGCTGGAATTCAACGCCCCGCTCAAGGAAATCCTTGCGATGTTCCGCCGGCACAAGTTCAGCCGGTACCCGGTGTACGACTCGGACCGCAACGAGTTTGTGGGTCTGTTGCACATCAAGGACCTGCTGCTGGAACTGGCGGCGCTGGACCACCTTCCCGAATCCTTCAACCTCGCCGAGCTCACGCGTCCACTGGAGCGTGTGTCCAAGCACATGCCGTTGTCGCGTCTACTGGAGCAGTTCCGTCAGGGCGGCGCGCACTTTGCGCTGGTCGAAGAAGCCGACGGCAAGGTCATCGGCTACCTGACGATGGAAGACGTGCTGGAAGTGCTGGTGGGCGACATTCAGGACGAACACCGCAAGGCCGAGCGCGGGATACTGGCCTATCAGCCGGGCAAGCTTTTGGTACGTGGGGACACGCCGCTGTTCAAGGTCGAGCGCCTGCTGGGCATCGATCTGGACCACGTTGAAGCCGAAACCCTGGCAGGCCTGATCTACGACAGCCTCAAGCGCGTGCCCGAGGAAGAAGAAGTCATGGAAGTCGAAGGTCTGCGCATCATCATCAAGAAGATGAAAGGCCCGAAGATCGTGCTGGCGAAGGTGTTGAAGCTGGATTGACCACGCCGCTGGCGGGATCCTGGATGTGCCCTTTTGCTGCCGCTGCGCGCCAGATCGCGGGACAAGCCACGCTCCTACAGGTGTGTGGCCATTCATCAATCGCTGTGAGACTGTCTCCTTCCGGGCTGGCACAAATCCCGTAAGAGCCGGCTTGCTGGCGAACGCGGTGGGTCAGTCAGAGCTGATTCCACAGGCAGATCGCATTCGCGGGCAAGCCACGCTCCTACAGGTGCGTGGCCGTTCATTAATCGCTGTGGGACTGTCTCCTTCCGGGCTGGCACAAATCCCGTAGGAGCCGGCTTGCTGGCGAACGCGGTGGGTCAGTCAGAGCTGATTCCACAGGCAGATCGCATTCGCGGGCAAGCGCGCTCCTACAGGTGTGTGGCCGTTCATAAATTGCTGTGAGACTGTCTCCTTCCGGGCTGGCACACATCCCGTAGGAGCCGGCTTGCTGGCGAACGCGGTGGGTCAGTCAGAGCTGATTCCACCGGCAAATCGCATTCGCAGGCAAGCGCGCTCCTGCACTATGCGGCGCCTTGCTGGCAGATGATCAATTCCCGCCAATCGCGAAGTTGGGCAGGCTCTGGACCGGTTGCGAGAATTCGTACGGGATAGACTCCAGTGCCAGCCCGACATTGCGCTGCACCACGAAGTGCAAATGCGGGCCGGTGCTGTTGCCGGTATTGCCAGACCGTCCGAGCGGCGCGCCCACTGCCACATGCTGCCCTTCCTTGACGCTCACTGATCCTTGCTGCAGATGCAGATACACGCCCATCGTGCCGTCGTCGTGCAGGATGCGCACGAAGTTGCCCGATGGGTTTGCGCCTCGGCCTGATTGCGCATTCTCGGTCTTGATCACGGTACCGCCCCGGGCAGCGATGATCTGCGTGCCTTCGGGCATGGCGATGTCGATCGCATAGCGGCTCTTGGCCCCGATGTGGCTGTAGGACCCATTGGCACCCTGACTGATACGAAACGGCCCGCCCACCCACGGCAACGGATAGCGATAGGCAAATCCACTCGCCGAGACGCGCCGCTGCGGGTCGCCCACGATGGATCGCAGGCTGGGCTTGTAGGTCATGGCCTTGCTGGCGACTTGCGGGCTGAGGGCGATGAGGCGTTCATTGCTGCGCGCCGCAATGGTGCGGCGAATGACTTGGTCCGACACGCCCACCACGTTCTTCACCCCGGCCAGACGCAGCTCGACTTCCACGGGAGCGTAAAGGTCGTTTCGCACGTAAAGGCTGTCGCTGCCATTGGCTTTCTTGACGCTCAGGCGCACCTGGCTATCGATGCGCTCGACCATCCGCTCGCGAAGCTTCATCACCTGGGCGCCACGCACCGGCTGGTCGGTAAACGACACCACGCCGTTGGCATCAGTGAACCGATAAATCGTGACTGCCCCGGCGGTCTGCGTGGCCAGCAGCAAGGCACAGACAACCAGCACGCGCTCTAACATCGGGATAGACCTGGTGAGTGGACGATTAGCGCCCAGCCTAACAGTGATGCCAACGCAATTGGACTCATCCGAATCAATCGGTAATAGACGGAGCGTCAAGGAAATCGCGTCAGCACGGTGCGCGATCGGAATTGCAATTTCTATGCAGGCCAGGCGTGCGTTTCGTCAGGCCGCTACCCGCCTCGGTTGAATATGACCCGTCGTCCAGACGCTGCGCTGGCGCGCAGCGAACTGGCTGGCCAATCAGGCACCCGGTACGAAGTGCTTCTGCGCTGTACCACGGGCAATCAGGCGCGAGAGGTAATCAAGCTTCTGGGTGTCCTTGTCGACGAATCGGAAGGTGACCTGCAGCCAGTCACTGTCCGGCTTCTGCTCGAATGCGGCAATCGCGTGAAGATAGCCATTGAGACGCGCGACCTCGGCGTTATCACCCTGCTCCAGATCGAGCACGGCGCTTTCGAGGATCTGCGGCAGCACCTCGCCACGTCGGACCAGCAGCGACGCTTCCTTGAGCGTCAGCGCTTTGATCACGCAGGGCTGGTTCCCGCTCGGAAGACGCAACTGGCCCTGGCCACGACCCGCAGGTGCCGCAGCTGGAGCCGCCTTGGCCATAGGCTGGACCGGAGGCTGAGCCGCTTGCGATGCCGCCGAAGCAGCGGGTGCCGTGTTGACGACTTCAGGGCGATTACCCGTCAAGGCGCTGAGCGAATCATTGGCAAACGCCGCATTGACGCGGGCCGGACCACTGGACATCAACGCGTCGAGCTTGCCGACCTTGTGCAGCGCTTTTTTGACCTTGGTCAGCAGTTGCTCGTTGGTGAACGGCTTGCCGATGAAGTCCGATACGCCGGCCTGGATCGCCTGAATCACGTTTTCCTTGTCGCCACGGCTGGTGACCATGATGAAAGGCATGGTCTTCAGGCTGTCCTGCTGACGGCACCAGGTCAGCAATTCCAGCCCGGACATCTCGGGCATTTCCCAATCGCACAACACCAGATCGAATACTTCACGGCTCAACAGCACTTGCGCTTTGCGGCCGTTGACTGCGTCTTCCAGCGCGATTCCTGGAAACGCGTTGCGCAGGCCTTTCTTGACCAGATCACGGATGAACGGTGCGTCATCCACCACCAATACACTGACTTTACTCATCGACGCTCCTGATGGCGTGTTCACCGTAAATGGCGAGCATTCGCTGGCGGATGACCAGCTGCCAAACTGTTTGACGACACCGGGACTTTTACTCGCGGGTGACTTGAAAAATACGGGCAGACCGGAGAAATAAAAACGCCCGGCGGTCGCCAGGCGTTTTTTCTCAGGCAATCTTATTTATCGTCAGGCGCGTCCAGAACATTAATCCTTTCGGCGGTAAGGCCTTTGACCTCTTCCTGCATGCGTTTGAGGCCCAGGTGGCGGACGTCGGTACCGCGCACGAGGTAGATGACCAGTTCGGAGATGTTCCGCGCGTGGTCACCGATGCGCTCCAGCGAACGCAGTACCCAGATCACATTAAGCACGCGGGAGATCGAGCGCGGATCTTCCATCATGTAGGTGACCAGCTCACGAAGCGCCGTCTTGTACTCGCGGTCGATGTTCTTGTCGTACTGCGCAACCGACAACGCCAGATCGGCATCGAAGCGGGCAAACGAGTCCAGTGCATCGCGTACCATCTTGCTGACCTGATCGCTGATATGGCGCACTTCGACGTAACCGCGGGGCGACTCACCCTCTTCGCACAGCTGAATCGCACGTCGGGCGATCTTGGTGGACTCATCGCCGATGCGCTCAAGGTCGATGACCGACTTGGAGATGCTGATGATCAGACGCAGGTCGGAGGCAGCAGGCTGACGACGGGCCAGGATGCGCAGGCACTCTTCGTCAATGTTGCGCTCCATCTGGTTGATGCGGTCGTCCACCTCACGCACTCGCTGGGCCAGGCCCGAGTCGGCTTCGATCAACGCAGTGACCGCGTCGTTGACCTGCTTCTCGACCAGACCACCCATTTCCAGCAGGTGGCTGCGAACTTCTTCCAGTTCAGCGTTGAACTGCTGGGAGATGTGATGTGTATGGCTGTCTTTGATCATGAGTGTCCGTCCAATTGATTGCGGTGGTTCAAGGCTGACGAAACACGTGCTAGCCGTAACGACCGGTTATGTAGTCTTCAGTCTGTTTTTTGGTCGGATTGGTGAACAACGTATCGGTGTCCCCGTATTCGACCACCTTGCCCATGTGCAGAAACGCGGTGTAATCCGACACGCGCGCCGCCTGCTGCATGTTGTGGGTAACGATCACAATGGTGTATTTGGATTTCAGTTCGTAGATCAGCTCTTCGACTTTCAGGGTCGAAATCGGGTCGAGCGCGGAGCACGGCTCATCAAGCAGCAGCACTTCAGGTTCGACGGCGATAGTGCGAGCGATCACCAGACGTTGCTGCTGACCACCGGAAAGCCCGAGCGCCGACTCATGCAGGCGGTCCTTGACCTCGTCCCACAATGCAGCGCCACGCAACGCCCACTCGACGGCTTCATCGAGGACACGCTTCTTGTTCACGCCTTGAATACGCAGCCCGTAGACCACGTTTTCATAAACGGTCTTGGGGAACGGGTTGGGCTTCTGGAAGACCATGCCGACCCGACGACGCAGCTCAGCGACGTCCTCGCCTTTAGTGTAGATGTCGTGGCCATAGAGCTTGATCTCGCCCTGTACGCGACAGCCATCCACCAGATCGTTCATGCGGTTGAACGTGCGCAGCAAGGTGGACTTCCCGCACCCGGACGGCCCGATGAACGAGGTGACGCGTTGTTTCGGGATGTTCATGCGAATGTCGAACAGCGCCTGCTTCTCGCCATAGAAGAGATCCAGCCCCGGCACTTCCAGCGCAACGGCTTCGTTCGCCAGATCCAGCACCTGGCGCTTGCGACCCAGGGCCGACATATTGATGCCGTGGGCGTGGGGTTCGTGTCGCATGGTCTCTCTCCGTTCGTAGCTGCAAGCCTTTAGCCGCAAGCTGCAAATGTGGTGCTGATACGGTATGCGGCTTTTCAGCTCGCCGCTTGAAGCTTGGAGCTTGTCGCTGACTTAGTCTTCAAACGCCTTGTACTTGTCGCGCAGGCGGTTGCGAATCGTTACCGCCGACAGGTTCAGCAGCGCGATTACCAGCACCAGCAGCAGCGCCGTGGCGTACACTAGCGGGCGCGCGGCCTCGACATTGGGGCTTTGAAAGCCGACGTCGTAAATATGGAAACCCAGGTGCATGATCTTCTGGTCGAGGTGCAGGTACGGGTAATTGCCGTCCAGCGGCAGCGACGGCGCCATCTTGACCACGCCCACCAGCATCAGCGGCGCCACTTCACCCGCTGCCCGTGCCACGGCCAGAATCAGGCCGGTCATCATGGCCGGGCTGGCCATCGGTAGAACAATCTTCCACAGCGTTTCGGCCTTGGTTGCGCCCAAGGCCAGCGAGCCCTCGCGCAACGTCAGCGGGATACGCGCCAGACCTTCCTCGGTAGCGACGATCACCACCGGCACCGCGAGCAGTGCGAGGGTCAGTGACGCCCACAGCAAGCCTGGCGTGCCGAACGTCGGCGCCGGCAGGGCCTCGGGGAAGAACAGTTGATCCAGAGAACCGCCCAGCACGTAAACAAAAAAGCCCAGCCCGAACACCCCATAGACGATCGCTGGAACGCCCGCGAGGTTGTTCACGGCGATGCGGATCAAGCGCGTCATTACGCCCTGGCGTGCGTACTCACGCAGATACACAGCCGCGAGCACGCCAAAGGGCGTCACAATGACGGCCATGATCAGCGTCATCATCACGGTGCCGAAGATCGCCGGGAAAATCCCGCCCTCCGTATTAGCCTCGCGCGGGTCGTCGCTGAGGAACTCCCAGAGCTTCTGGAAGTAGAACCCCAGCTTGGTCATCGTGCCCATGGCGTTGGGCTGATACGCGTGAACCACCTTGCCGATACTGATCTCGATCTCTTTGCCGTTGGCGTCACGGGCCGTCAGGCTGTCGCGATTGTATTCGGCGTGCAAAGCGCCCAGCCGCGACTCGACTTCCTTGTAGCGCGCGTCGTATTCGGCGCGCTCAGTGGCCATGTCGGCCTGGGCGGCGGCATCGAGTTCGCCGTTGAGCTCAAGCTTTCGCGCGTGCAGACGCAGCCGCTCGATGCCGTGGTTGATCGCGCCGATCTCGCCCTTCTCCAGGTCGTCCAGCTGATCGGAAATGCCCTGCACCCGCTCGATACGCGCCTGCAGCTGCGGCCATGCAGCTTCGCCTTCCGCGACGACCTTGCCGTCTTCCTTGACGTTGACCAGATAGCCGTAGAAGTTGCCCCACTCGCGGCGCTCCAGTGTCATCAACTCCACGGGCTTGCGCTGGTCCTTGAGCCACTCGCCAATGACCCAGTTAAAATCGCTGGGGCTGATATCCCGGTTGCCGACCTTGAACAGATCGCGGGTCATGAACTCGGGCCCCTGATCAGGGACTGGCAACCCGGCGGCCTTCAGCCTGGCGCGCGGCACTTGTTCAGACTGAACCAGTTCGCCCACCAGTACGTGGTTTTCCTGCCCGGGAACGTCGTACCGGGCGGAAATGACATCGGCGGGCCAGAAGTGTCCCAGCCCGCGCACCGCGATCACCGCCAGCAGGCCGATGGTCATGATCACTGCGATAGATACCGCACCCGCGCTCAGCCAAACGCCGGGGCCGCCACTGTTGAACCATCGTTTGAGGGAGGTCTGTTTCATCGGTTTCAACCTGCCCTAGAGAGACGAATACTGCTTGCGCAGGCGCTGACGAATCAGCTCTGCCAAGGTATTCATGACAAATGTGAACATCAGCAGCACCAGGGCGGCGAGGAACAGCACGCGATAATGACTGCCGCCCACTTCCGACTCGGGCATCTCCACCGCTACGTTGGCCGCCAGGGTGCGCATGCCTTCGAACAGGTTCATGTTCATGATCGGCGTATTGCCGGTGGCCATGAGCACGATCATGGTCTCGCCCACAGCACGTCCCATGCCGATCATCAGCGCCGAGAAAATCCCCGGGCTGGCGGTGAGAATCACCACGCGAACCAGCGTCTGCCACGGCGTAGCGCCGAGGGCCAGTGAGCCGAGCGTCAGACCCCGCGGCACGCTGAACACGGCGTCCTCGGCGATCGAATAGATGTTGGGAATGACCGCAAAACCCATGGCGATTCCCACCACCAGTGCGTTGCGCTGATCGTAAGTGATGCCCAGGTCGTTGGTGATCCACGAGCGCATGTCGCCGCCGAAGAACCAGTTCTCCAGGTGCGGGCTCATGCTCAGTGAGGCCCAGCCGATCAGCAGAATGACCGGAATCAGAATCGCGCTTTCCCAACCGTCGGGCACCCGCAGGCGAATCGAGTCGGGCAAGCGCGTCCAGCCAAACCCCGCCAGCAAGATGCCGATGGGGGTGAAGATCATGAGGCTGAAGATGCCTGGCAGGTGCCCTTCCAGATACGGCGCCAGGAACAGCCCGGCGAAGAAGCCGAGAATGACCGTCGGCATCGCCTCCATCAGTTCGATGATCGGCTTGACCTTGCGACGCATGCGCGGCGCCATGAAGTAAGCGGTGTAGATAGCAGCGGCGACGGCAATCGGCGCAGCCAGCAGCATGGCGTAGAACGCGGCCTTGAGCGTGCCGTAGGTGAGCGGCGCAAGGCTGAGCTTGGGCTCGAAATCACTGTTTGAAGCGGTGGATTGCCAGACGTATTTGGGTTCGTCGTAGTTCTCGTACCAGACCTTGTCCCACAGCGCGCTCCAGGAGATCTCCGGGTGCGGATTTTTCAGGCTCAAGGGCAGCAGCTTGCCGTCGTCTTCAACGATGATGCGATCTGCCCGCGGCGACAAACCCATTACGGCCGGGCCGCTGGCAATCGGGTCGATCAACAGCGTGCGGTGAGCGGTGCTGTGGAACACGCCGAGCTTGCCGGAGGTGTCCATGGCGATGAAGCCTTTGCGGCGCTGCTCGCTGGTGATCTGGGAGATCGGCGCGCCACTCATTTTGAAGTCACGAATGTGCTGCAGACGCATCTCGCCATCGACGTCCCGCGCCATGAACCACTGCGCAATATTGCCTCGGGAGCTGCCGATCACCAGCGAGATGCCACCCACCAGTTGCGTACTGGCGGTGGTTTCGGCGTTGGCGTCCTCGAGCAGCTTGTAGCGACCGTTCAACGTGCGATCGCGCAGGTCGAATACATCCGCCAGCGCACGACCATTAATCACGTACAGCCATTGCTGACGCGGATCGATATAGATGGCTTTGACGGCCGCTGACAGCTGCGGCAAGTCGATGCGACTTTGCTCGCGGTTGGTCTCGCCCGTCATCAGGTTTTCGGACTGGGTCAGCGACAACACATGCAGCTGGGTACCGGTTGCACCGGCCAGAATCAGCGTCGTGTCGCTGGCGTTCAGACTGACGTGCTCGAGCGCCCGCCCTTCCTCGTCCAGTGCCAGCGGCGTCTCGCCGTAGGGATAGGTAATCGTGGGGGTGATGGTTTTTTTGCTGTCGGGATAGCTGATCGGGTACGCGTGCTTGAACACCAGCACTTGGCCGTTGGACAGGCCAACCGCGATCAAGGGCTTGCCGGGCTGATCCTGCGCCACCGCCGTCACCTTCGCGCCAGCAGGGATCGGCAAGGCCACGCGAGAAATCTCGTCGCCGTCCTTGAGGTGGAAAAACAATGCTTCGCCCTTCTCGGACACACGCATGGCGACCTGGTTCTGCTCTTCGATGACCAGCACCATTGGTTTGCCGCCATCCTGCAGCCAGGCAGGTGTTTGGGCATCGCTGCGTGTCAGTTTCGCACCCTGAAACAACGGCGCGACGACGTAAGCCAAGTAGAAGAAGATCAGGGTGATGGCGGCCAACACGGCAAGACCGCCCACTAACACGTACCAACGCGTCAGGCGGTCTTTGAGCGCACGGATCCTGCGCTTGCGTTGCAGCTCGGGCGCATTGAAATCGATGCGCTCGGGACGGGGTTTTTCGGTCATTGATGAATTGGCCAAATCATTCATGCGCACACCGTAGTCGCTGTGTATGACAAATACGTTACAGCGAGGTGACGCAAAAAAGCCCGCCGCCCCTGAATCGGGGCAACGGACTGTTCAGTGTTCTGCGAGCCTCGTTCCATAAGGCCTTTTCGTGTAGGGCGGGACGAACCTGTCACCCCGCATCAGGGTTGTCTGGGCAGCGCGCTCGCTACCGTTCTTGTAGTCCCAGATCAGCCAAGGCTTTGCTAACGACCTTGGCTGGTAACGGAATGTACCCGTCTTTCATGACAACTTCCTGACCTTGTTTTGACAGGATCAATCTGACGAACTCGGCTTCGAGCGGATTCAGCGGCGTGTTAGGCGCCTTGTTGACGTACACATAAAGGAAGCGCGCCAGCGGGTAGGTGCCATTCAGCGCGTTGGCTTCGTTGTCTTCGACAAACTCGCCGCCCTCTTTTTTCGCGAGGGGTACGGTGCGCACGCTGGAGGTTTTATAACCAATGCCCGAGTAACCAATACCGTTCAGCGAGTTGCTGATCGAGCTGACCACCGAAGCGGAGCCGGGCTGTTCGTTGACGTTGGGTTTGAAGTCGCCTTTGCACAGGGCCTCTTCCTTGAAGAAACCGTAGGTGCCGGAAACCGAATTACGCCCGAACAGCTGGATGGCCTTGCCGGCCAGATCCCCCGTAACACCTGCATCGCCCCAGGTTTTCGCGTCGGCTCTGGCACCGCACAGCCGGGTCGCGGAGAAGATCGCGTCAACCTGCTGCAGCGTCAGGCCCTTGATAGGGTTGTCCTTGTGGACGAACACTGCCAGTGCATCGACGGCCACGGGAATCGCCGTCGGTTTGTAGCCATGCTTCTGCTCGAACGCCGACAATTCGCCGTCTTTCATCCTGCGACTCATGGGCCCCAGCGTCGCAGTGCCCTCCGTCAATGCGGGCGGCGCTGTCGAGGAGCCGGCGGCCTGAATCTGGATGTTCACGCTTGGGTATTCTTTCTTGTAGGCCTCGGCCCACATCGTCATCAGGTTGGCGAGGGTGTCGGAGCCCACGCTGGACAGATTCCCGGAGACACCGCTGGTTTTGATGTAGGGCTTGATTGCCGGATCGACGGCGGCAACCGCAGCCGCAGTGGTTAAGCCAGCAGCGGCAAAAGTCAGTGCAGTCATCAAACGTCTGAAGGTCATGCCTTGCTCCTGGCGAGGTCGATAGTCGGCCGAGGTCGGTGCTGGCCATGTGACTAATCTATGACCGGATTGTGACAATCAAATGAAAGGCCGCCAGTCATTACGACTGGCGGCCTCGGTTTCAGCGGGAAGTTTTGCCTTCAGCTCGATCAGGACTCGACCGGCTTTCTTCTCATCAGGAAAACACCGATCCCCATGCCCATGGCGCAAAGAATCGCCACATACCACGATGGGCCCATCGGGTTGGCAGCGAACATCAGGCTGACGACCATTGGCGTTAAACCACCAAAGATGGCGTATGCCAGGTTGTAGGAAAACGACAGCCCGGTGAAGCGAATCACCGGCGGGAAGGCCTTGACCATCACGAAGGGCACCGCGCCGATGGTGCCGACGAACAAACCGGTGATCGCGTACAGCGGATACAGCAGATCCGGGTGCGTGCCGATCATATGGTAGAAGGTCCACGAACTCACCAGCAGACCGAGCGAGCCGAACAGGAACACAAGGCCCGCGCCGACTCGATCCGCCAGCGCGCCAGCCCCGATACATCCCAGGCTAAGCAAAACGATCGCGAGGCTGTTGGCTTTCAGGGTATCGGCAGGTGCGAAACCGTAGGCCTTCTGCAGCAGTGTCGGGGTCATGAGAATCACCACGACAACGCCTGCCGACAGCAGCCAGGTCAGCAACATCGACAGCACAACGGCACCGCGGTGATCACGCAGTACGGCTTTTAGCGGCACTTCTTCAGCCAGTTGCTTGCGCAATTGCAGCTCAGCGAACACCGGGGTTTCGTGCAGCCAGCGACGCAGGTAAACCGACATCAGACCGAAGACACCACCGAGCAGGAAGGGAATCCGCCAGGCGTAGTCCGAGACTTCAACGGGCGAGTACACGCTGTTGATCCAAGTGGCGACCAGCGAGCCGAGCAAAATCCCGGCAGTCAGACCGGACGTGAGGGTACCGCAGGCGTAACCGACGTTACGGGCGGGAACGTGTTCGGAAACGAATACCCACGCGCCAGGCACTTCGCCACCGATCGCGGCGCCTTGAATGACGCGCATCAGCAGCAGCAAGAGCGGCGCCCAGATGCCGATCTGCGCGTAGGTGGGCAGCAGACCCATGATCAGCGTCGGCACGGCCATCAGGAAAATGCTCAGGGTGAACATTTTCTTGCGGCCCAGCAGATCGCCAAAATGCGCCATGACGATGCCGCCCAGCGGCCGAGCCAGATAACCGGCGGCAAAAATGCCAAACGTTTGCATCAAACGCAGCCATTCGGGCATGTCTACGGGGAAAAACAGCTTGCCTACCACCGCTGCGAAGAACACGAAAATGATGAAGTCGTAGAACTCCAACGCTCCGCCCAGTGCAGACAGTGAAAGGGTTTTGTAATCGTTGCGGTTCAGCGGGCGCGAAGGCTGTGTGGCGCTTAAAGGCACAGAGGACATAACAATGGCTTCTCTTTTGAGGCTCTCTTTGGGCGAAAATCAACGGTGACTCAACCGTGGGTAACGGCTTCACACGCGATTTCTCGACTCGAAAAGTTAATCGGGCATCAAAATTGCGTGCCAAAAATGGCGTAGTGCGCCAGGTCGGTCCGGCACGATAGCAAATTGCGTACAAATGCACATGGATTGCAATGACACGAAGGCATCATGGAAAACCTGCGGTCGTTTCAAGACGGCGCGCTCGATATACTTGCCGGCCGCGACTCAACCGGGCTCTTCAGGGAAGTTGTGCGAAACCATTTGCCCAAGTCGTTTTCGCAGAGTTTCCCTTTAAACAAAATGAAGACTTAGTAGAGTCATGGGTCAGAGGGACCCAAAAATGATTGAGCTCGAACAAGAAGATCCAATACCGCAGGGCGATCTGGCCCTGCAGATTACCGCCCTACCCCGCGAAACCAACGGCTTTGGCGATATTTTCGGCGGCTGGCTGGTTTCACAGATGGACCTTGCCGGGACTGCCATGGCGAGCAAGGTGGCCGGTGGACGTGTGGCGACTGTTGCCATCGACCGCATGGCGTTCCTGGTGCCGGTCGCGGTGGGGGCGCAGTTGTCGTTTTATACCCAAACCCTGGAAATCGGTCGCAGCTCGATTCAAATGATGGTCGAGGTGTGGAGCGATGATCCGCTGTCCAGCGAATGGCGCAAGGTGACCGAAGCGGTGTTCGTTTTCGTCGCCATCGACGGCAGCGGCCGTACCCGCTCAGTGCCGGCTCGACGCTGATCATTAAGCCAGGGTGGGCCGATGTGCCCGCCCTTGGCTTTGCGCAACAAACTCATCAAGCTTGGCGCAGTCTGATTCAGTCACTGTCCTTCGAGTGAGAACCCCTATGCCTACGTCAAACGTCGAATCCTTCCAGCTCGGTGAGCTCAATTGCTGGCGCATCCGCCACGGCCAGGCCGAACTGGTGATCGCCCAACAGGGCGCGCACATCATCAGTTACCAGGTCGACGGCGATGAGCCGCTGATCTGGTCGAACCCGGGCGCGCTGTTCAAATCGGGCAAGCCTATTCGCGGCGGGATGCCGATCTGCTGGCCGTGGTTTGGCAATTTTCAGCGTAACCCGTCGAGCGTGCAGGCCATGCGCGAGAGCAACGAGCCGGCAAAGGCCCACGGTGAAGTCCGGGCGATCGACTGGGAATTGATGGGCGTGGGTGAGGACGGCGACGCACTGATCGTCGACTTCATTCAGCCTCAGGCCGAAGGACAGTTGCCGGGCTGGCCGCATACCGTCGGCCTGAAACTGCACATCCGCCTGGATGCCGCGCTGAATGTCAGTCTGGTGAGCTTCAACGCTGGCGCTGAAGACGTCACGCTCAGTCAGGCGCTGCACAGTTATTTCGCGGTGAGCGATGTGAGCCAGATCAGCATCGAAGGGCTGGATGGCGTCGAGTACCTGAACACGCTGGAAAGCTGGGACACCCAGAACGTGCAGGTGGGTGACATCACGTTCACCGGCGAGACGGACCGTATTTACCAGGACACGCCTGACCTGATTTCAGTGGTCGACCCGGAATGGAAGCGCCGGATTCAGATTCAAACGACGGGTTCGCACTCGGCCATCGTCTGGAACCCGTGGATCGACAAGACCAAGACTTTCGACGACATGCAGGCTGATGGCTGGAAGAGCATGGTGTGCGTTGAGACGGCTAACGTCATGACCGACGTCGTGACGCTCAAGCCGGGTGATATGCACGCGCTGAGCGTCAGCATCTGGGCCGAGCCGTTGGCAGAAGCCTGACAGCCTGTGGGATTGGGGTCCAAGCCAGTCCCACTGAGTGAACGCGCTCTACTTGTGGGACCGGCTTCAGCCGGGAAGAGGCCTGCATGAGCACCATGAATTTTGCGGTGTGACACCCGACGCCTTCCCGGCTAAAGCCGGTCCCACAGTGGATCCCAAGACCAGTCCTACAAATCCGCCTCAACCACCACACGCACTTTCGATGCGTCCAGCGCATAGGCGGCGTCGGCGAGATCATTGTTGACCTTCTCCACCTTCAACGTGCCGATGACCCACAACGGTGTGTAAATGTCGGAGATCTTCAGGCCTTTCGGATAACGCACCAACACCAGCTGATTCGGCGGCGGTGGCGGCACGTGGATGCAGGCGCCCGGGTACGGGACGAGGAAGAACAGCGTGCTGCGACCCTTCGCGTCAGTCTCAAGCGGCACCGGATAGCCACCCAGGCGGATGGTTTTGTCGTTCATCGACGCGACGGTTTTGGTGGAGTACATGACGGCAGGCAAGCCCTTGCTCTGCTTCAAACCGCCCTTGCTGTCGAACGTGCCCTGGCCTTCCGGCGAGTTGTGGTCGATTTCGGGCATGGCTTCGAGGGCTTTCTGATCCGACTTCGGCATCAGTTCAAGCCAGTCGGTTTCGGGTAATTCAGTGGCGCGTACCAGTCCGCAGACCAGCAGCAGTGAAACGAAGAGGAGATGACGCATTGGAGATGCTCGGCGAGAGGAGTTGAATGCCGGGCATTCTAGCCCTCTGCGCTGCAATAGCGCAGAGGGCCAGGCGTGCTTAACGCTTTTTAATCATGCCGTAGATCACCAGCAGGATGATCGCGCCGACGAGCGCACCGAGGAAACCTGCACCCTCGCCTGCGCGGTAGATACCCAGCGCCTGACCACCATAAGTGGCGGCCAGCGAGCCGCAGATGCCGAGCAGGATGGTCATGATCCAGCCCATGCTGTCGTCGCCTGGCTTCAGAAAGCGCGCCAGCAGACCTACGATCAAGCCGATGAAGATGGTTCCGATGATTCCCATGCCATGTCCCTCTGTTTGAATGAATATGCCAAAAGCCTAGCTGGCTATTGGCAACACGCTATGAGAGGGGTGGCCCGGCGAATGGTTCAACAGGAAAGTACACCGGTCTTTGTAGGAGCGCGCTTGCCCGCGATGGCGGTGGGTCAGACAGCAATGATGTCGCGGACAAATGCTATCGCGAGCAATCTCACTCCTACAGAGGCGATCAAGACTGGCCAGCGCAGTGATCAGTTTCTGATCAGTGCCTCGACCTGCTTCACCTGACGATCCAGCGTTGCGCGGTCTTTGCTGCGCACCGTGGCGTGGCCGACCTTGCGCCCGGCCTTAAAGGCTTTGCCGTAGTGATGCAGATGGCAATCTTCGACAGCGATGACCTGATCCACTGCCGGCACTTCACCGATGAAGTTGAGCATCGCGCTTTCGCCGACCTTGGCCGTCGAACCCAACGGCAGCCCGGCAACGGCGCGCAGATGGTTCTCGAACTGGCTGCACTCGGCGCCTTCGGTGGTCCAGTGGCCCGAGTTGTGGACGCGCGGGGCAATTTCGTTGGCTTTAAGGCCGCCATCGACTTCGAAGAATTCAAAGGCCAGCACGCCTACATAATCCAGCTGCTTGAGCACCCGCCCGGCGTAATCCTCAGCCAGCGCCTGCAGCGGGTGATCGGTGCTGGCGATGGACAGGCGCAGGATGCCGCTGTCATGGGTGTTGTGAACCAGCGGATAGAAGCGGGTTTCACCGTCACGGGCGCGCACGGCGATCAGCGAGACTTCGCCGGTGAACGGCACGAAGCCTTCCAGCAGGCAAGGCACGTTGCCCAGTTCGGCGAAGGTGTCGATCACGTCTTCCGGTGTGCGCAGGACTTTCTGACCCTTGCCGTCGTAACCCAGCGTGCGGGTTTTCAGCACAGCCGGCAGACCAATGCTGGCTACCGCAGCGTCCAGATCGACCTGGGACTGGATATCAGCGAACGCCGGCGTCGGTATGCCGAGGTCCTTGAACATGCTTTTTTCAAACCAGCGATCGCGGGCGATGCGCAGCGCTTCTGCACTCGGGTAAACCGGCACGAACTGCGACAGGAAGGCGACGGTTTCAGCGGGCACGCTTTCGAATTCGAAGGTGACCAGATCGACATCATTGGCCAACTGGCGCAGGTGCTCCTGATCGCCATAATCGGCGAGCAGGTGCTCGCCAAGGGCAGCGGCGCAGGCGTCCGGTGCAGGGTCAAGGAAGGCGAAGTTCATCCCCAGCGGGGTGCCCGCCAGTGCCAACATGCGACCCAACTGGCCGCCACCGATTACGCCGATCTTCATGAAAACCTCAGGCCTCGCGTGGGTCTGGATTGTCCAGAACGCTGTCTGTCTGCTCAGCGCGGAATTTCTTCAGCACTGCGTGGAAGTGTGGGTGCTTGGCGCCCAGGATACTGGCCGACAACAGCGCAGCGTTGATCGCGCCCGCCTTGCCAATGGCCAGGGTCGCGACCGGAATGCCGGCAGGCATCTGCACGATGGAGAGCAATGAATCAACGCCCGACAGCATGGAAGACTGAACCGGGACACCCAGAACGGGCAGATGAGTTTTGGCAGCGCACATGCCTGGCAGATGAGCAGCGCCACCGGCGCCGGCGATGATCACCTCGATACCACGGCCTTCGGCTTCTTCGGCGTACTTGAACAGCAGATCGGGCGTGCGGTGCGCCGAAACCACTTTGACTTCGTACGGAATGCCGAGCTTTTCAAGCATGTCGGCGGTGTGGCTAAGGGTGGACCAATCGGACTTGGAGCCCATGATCACGCCAACCAGTGCGCTCATCGTCGTGCCTCTCATCGGGCGCCCGCAGGCGCGACTAAAAACAACAAGCCACGCGGGAGGACCGGCGTGGCTTGTCGTACAAATTATGACCAGTCGAACCGGCCGAAGGCCGCGGAGTATACCGCAAAGATTCTCGTTTGACAGGCTGCCGGCGACCTCCCGTCAGCCCGCCAAACCGGCCCGTGGAAGCCCGGATTTACTGACTCCAAGGTCAGGCAGCCGGTGAGGTGCCGCCGGCTTCCAGCTTGCGCCACAGCAGCCGGACATTGGCCTTGCGAACCAACGCGCAGCGGTACAGCCGGATCTCCAGCGGAACATGCCATTGGGGCCCTCCGCAGATCACCAGCTCGCCTCGTTCAAGCTCCGCCGTCACGCTCAGCCGCGGCACCCATGCGATCCCCAGCCCTTGCAACGCCATGCCTTTGAGACTGTCAGCCATCGCCGTTTCGTAAATCGTCGTGAAGCGTACGCTGCGCTGGCGCAACAGCAGGTTCACCGAGCGACCCAGAAATGCACCCGCGCTGTACGCCAGCAGCGGCACGCTCTGCTCCCCTTCCAGATCGAACAGCGGCCGTCCCTCCTCGTCCGTCGAGCAGACCGGTAGCATTTCGGTCACGCCCAAGTGCAGCGACGGGAAGATCTCGGCGTCCATTTGCAGCGCGGCATCAGGGTCGTAGAACGCCAGCATCAGATCGCAGCCGCCTTCACGCAGCGCGTGCACCGCGTCGCCGACGTTAGTGGCGACCAGTCGCGTGGCGATATTCAGCCCTTCGTTGCGCAGTTGCGCGATCCAGCGCGGGAAGAAACTCAGTGCCAGCGAGTGCGCGGCCGCGATCTGCATGACCTCGCCCTGCCCGCTTTCCAGATGGTGCAGATGACGCAGCACTTCGCCGAGCTGGTCGACCACAGTGCGCGCGGTAACGAGAAATAACTGCCCCGCCGCCGTCAGCTCGACCGGCGTGCGAGAGCGATTGACCAGCGTCAGCCCAAGCGCAGCTTCAAGGCTGCGAATGCGCCGACTGAAGGCCGGTTGCGTGACGAACCGACGCTCCGCTGCCTGGGAAAAACTGCGGGTCGCGGCCAGCGCACTGAAATCTTCCAGCCATTTGCTTTCCAGGTTCATCGTTTCTCCAGCCTTAGAAGTTGCGCATTCGCGGGTGCGGACGAGAGCCTCATACACTGATTCACACGCCCGTAACAATCCCCGCGTCACTGCGGCATTATGCCGATTGTGCATAGGGCAGCGTTTTACAGCATTGGTCCGGAATAGCGCACAGGCCTAGTATCAAGGGCGTTCCGGCTTGGTCCGTGCCCATCTTGAGACTTTCTCTATCATGTCCTCCGCTGCATCATTTCGCATCGAAAAAGACTTGCTTGGCGTTCTCGAAGTACCCGCTGAAGCGTATTACGGCATCCAGACCCTGCGCGCAGTGCACAACTTCCGCCTCTCCGGCGTGCCGCTTTCGCACTACCCGAAGCTGGTCGTAGCGCTGGCGATGGTCAAGCAGGCAGCGGCGGATGCAAACCATCAGCTGGGCCATTTGAGCCCCGAGAAGCATGCGGGCATCAGCGAAGCCTGCGCACGACTGATCCGCGGTGATTTCCACGATCAGTTCGTCGTCGACATGATTCAGGGCGGTGCCGGCACCTCCACCAACATGAACGCCAACGAAGTCATCGCCAACATCGCGCTCGAAGCGATGGGCCATGCGAAGGGCGAATACAAATACCTGCACCCGAACAATGACGTGAACATGGCGCAGTCCACCAACGACGCCTACCCGACGGCTATTCGCCTGGGTTTGCTGTTGGGACACGACGCACTGCTCGCCAGCCTCGATAGCCTGATCCAGGCGTTCGCGGCCAAAGGTCACGAGTTCAACCACGTGTTGAAAATGGGCCGTACCCAACTGCAAGACGCGGTGCCGATGACCCTGGGTCAGGAATTCCGCGCCTTTGCCACCACCTTGACTGAAGACCTCAACCGCCTGCGCAGCCTTGCGCCTGAGCTGCTGACTGAAGTCAATCTGGGCGGCACCGCCATTGGTACCGGCATCAACGCCGACCCTGGTTATCAGCACCTGGCCGTTCAGCGTCTGGCGACCATCAGCGGCCAGCCGCTGGTGCCGGCTGCTGACCTGATCGAAGCGACTTCCGACATGGGTGCTTTCGTGCTGTTCTCCGGCATGCTCAAGCGCACCGCGGTCAAGCTGTCGAAGATCTGCAACGACCTGCGCCTGCTCTCCAGCGGCCCGCGCACCGGTATCAACGAAATCAACCTCCCTGCCCGTCAACCAGGCAGTTCGATCATGCCGGGCAAGGTCAACCCGGTGATTCCGGAGGCGGTGAACATGTGCGCCTTTGAGATCATGGGCAACGACCTGGCGCTGACCATTGCTGCCGAAGGCGGCCAATTGCAGCTGAACGTGATGGAACCGTTGATCGCCTACAAGATCTTCGACTCGATTCGCCTGCTTCAGCGCGCCATGGACATGCTGCGCGAGCACTGCATCGTCGGCATCACCGCCAACGAAGCGCGCTGCCGCGAGCTGGTCGAGCACTCGATCGGCCTCGTCACTGCGCTGAACCCGTACATCGGCTACGAAAATGCCACCCGTATCGCTCGCGTTGCACTGGAAACAGGCCGTGGCGTGCTGGAGTTGGTCCGTGAAGAGGGCTTGCTCGATGACGTCATGCTGGCGGATATCCTGCGCCCCGAGAACATGATTGCGCCGCGACTCGTGCCCTTGAAGGCTTGATCGTCCGGCTCTGCAGCACTTGCAACACGATCACCAGGCTGAGGGTCTAGACACCCCTCACCCTTTTGAGGGCCGGGAGCATACGCTTCCAGGCCCTTTTTTTTGCCCAGCGCCATTCGGGCTTGAAACAAACCGGATAAAGACTCCAATAACGCGCGCCGGTATAGTGCGCACCCTCTAAGAAAGCGAGGAAACACCAATGCTTGAAGTCATCAACGACTTCCTCTCGGGAAAAGTACTGATCGTGCTCATTGTAGGGCTCGGTGGATATTTCACGATTCGCTCGCGTTTCGTTCAGTTCCGTCACTTCTTTCACATGTTCGCGGTGTTTCGCGACAGTCTGCGCAGCAGCGCCGGCCAGTTGAGTTCATTTCAGGCTCTGATGCTCAGCCTCGCTGGCCGCGTCGGCGCAGGTAACATCGCAGGCGTCGGCATCGCCGTAACCCTGGGCGGACCCGGTGCGGTGTTCTGGATGTGGGTTACAGCCCTTGTCGGCATGGCGAGCAGCTTTTTCGAATGCTCCCTCGGCCAGCTGTACAAACGCTGCGACGCCGAAGGCCAATACCGCGGGGGTCCGTCGTATTACATTCAGCACGGTCTGGGCAAACGCTGGCTGGGCATGATCATGGCGGTGTTGCTGCTGGTGACCTTCGGTTTCGCCTTCAACGGCCTGCAATCCCACGCCGTGACTCACTCGCTCAATGACGCGTTCAAGGTCTCGCCAGGCTACGCCGGCGTCGGTCTGGCGATTCTGCTGGGCCTGGTGTTCGTCGGCGGGATCAAGCGCATCGCCAAGGTCGCCGACCTGCTGGTGCCGATCAAGACGCTGGTCTACATCGCCGTCACGCTGTACGTCATTGGCGTGCAGTTCGAACACGTTCCGCACATGCTGATGACCATCGTCAAAAGCGCGTTCGGCATGGATGAAGTGTTCGGTGGCCTGATCGGCAGCGCCATTGTCATGGGCGTCAAACGTGGCGTCTTCGCCAACGAAGCCGGCCTGGGCAGCGCACCCAACGTGGCAGCGGTCGCTCAGGTCGAGCACCCGGTTGCACAAGGTGTGGTTCAGGCGTTCAGCGTGTTCCTCGACACCTTCGTCATCTGCACCTGCACCGCGTTGCTGATCCTGCTGTCCGGTTTCTACACCCCGGGCTTCGAAGGCGATGGTATCGCGCTGACGCAGAACTCCCTCGCTGCGGTCGTCGGTGACTGGGGCAGGCTGTTCATCAGCGTGGCGCTGGCGCTGTTCGTGTTCACCTCGATTCTCTACAACTACTACCTGGGCGAAAACAGCCTGCGCTTCCTGCTGGGCGAGAACCGCAAGGCGATCTTCTTTTATCGCGTGTTGGTCCTTGCGCTGATTCTGTGGGGCGCAGTCGAGGATCTGGGCACGGTGTTCGCCTTCGCAGACATCACCATGACGCTGCTGGCCTTCGTCAACCTGATTGCGCTGGCGATGCTGTTCAAAATCGCGCTGCGGGTGCTGAAAGACTACGATGACCAGCGTAAAGCCGGCATCAAGACGCCGGTTTTCGACTCCAGCCAGTTCCCCGATCTGGACCTGGACCTGAAAGCCTGGCCAAAGCCTGATGCCGCTCACCCTTCGGCGCACACGGAAGCGATCAGCAGCAAACCCGTCGCGGACGCGCGTTAATCACTTGAACGTCAATCCAGGGAGACAGGCATGAATCGCGAAATTCACCCATCGGCCCGCCAGGTAATGGTGCTGTACACCGGTGGAACCATCGGCATGCAGGCCAGCGAAAACGGGCTGGCACCCGCTTCCGGCTTTGAAGCACGCATGGCTGAGCAACTGGCCGCACTGCCCGAAATGGTGGTGCCACAGTGGTCGTTCCGCGAAATGTCTCCCCTGATCGACAGCGCCAACATGACCCCTGCCTACTGGCAGCGCTTGCGAGAGGCGGTGGTCGATGCAATTGAAGCGCAAGGTTGCGATGCTGTGCTGATCCTGCACGGCACCGACACCCTGGCCTACAGCGCAGCGGCCATGAGCTTTCAACTGTTGGGCCTGAATGCCCCGGTTGTGTTCACCGGTTCCATGTTGCCAGCCGGTGTTCCCGACAGCGATGCCTGGGAAAACGTCAACGGCGCCTTGCAGGCCTTGGGTCAAGGGCTCGCCTCGGGGGTGCATTTGTACTTCCATGGCGAGCTGCTTGAGCCGACACGGTGCGCGAAGGTTCGCAGCTTCGGCCGTAACCCTTTCGCGGCGCTTAATCGCGCCCGGGGTGGTGAGGCTGTATCGGCGTTGCCGACGGCGCTGGATTACCGCCAGCCCAAGAAACTGGCGAATGTCGCCGTGCTGCCCCTGTTTCCCGGCATTGGCGCTGCACAGCTCGACGGTTTGATCGACAGCGGCATTCAAGGTCTTGTGCTGGAATGCTTCGGCAGCGGCACTGGCCCCAGCGATAACGCAGGATTCCTTGCCAGCCTGCAGCGTGCGTATCAGCAAGGCGTCGTGGTCGTGGCGATTACCCAATGCCACGAAGGCGGCGTCGAACTGGACGTATATGAGGCTGGCAGTCGTCTGCGCGATGCCGGCGTGCTGTCCGGCGGAGGCATGACCCGCGAAGCCGCATTCGGCAAGCTGCATGCACTGCTGGGGGCTGGTCTGGAGGGGGAGGAAGTACGACGGCTGGTTGAGCTGGATGTTTGCGGCGAGTTGCGTTAAAGCTACTCTGAAACCAGTAGGTTCAAACCCGGAGCCCTACTCCGCGAAAACGGAACCTACGAAGTAAGGCATGCAGGTGTGTGAGCTTAAGTAAGGTACCGGGAAATCCAGAAACTGGTGTTCTCACCCGGCCTTGGGTTAACCACCCATCCTCCTATGAGCAGCTTACTCTCTGCTCCTTCGTCATCCTTTATCTCTTCAGCAAAGGAAGTGAACAGGTACCCTGGAACCTTGGTCAGTACTGATCCCTGCTCACCAAAAGTTGTATCCAGCGTCCCGTCAGCGTTAATCCGGCTCAGAGTAAGCGCACTCGTATCACCGAAGGTTGTCCCGATGCCAATAGACAGCCCCGATTCCAGCGGTATGACGTAGCTACCGATATTACCCTCTCCCAATGGGATACTTAACGGCGCACCGCCGTTGAAACTCTGATCCGGCTTACCATCCAGACTTAGCTTTGTATACACTGCGGTTTGCTTTCCGATTGCCCCTAAAGCGCCCACCACAAATATTCCATCGCCTCGAATCGCAAGGTTTGCCACAAATCCACCGGCGCTGCCATCGCCATACGTAAACTTGCCCCCTTCTGCAAAACTTTTATCGACACTGCCGTTATCGAAAAACCGGGAAATCGCCATCTTGTCCCCAAGATTGCCAGCAACGTAGATCCGTTGTTGGCTGTCGAGCCGAATCCTTGAATAACTTTCTTGTGCCTTAGCGGTTGAATATACGAATCCGTCTTTACCAAACGACAGGTCGGTAACACCATCTTTGTGGATTCGCATCACTGCGCTGTCAAAATCGCCGTATGTTTTAATCGTTTCAGCAGTGATTAGAATCTTGCCATTTTCTTGAAGGGCCATCCCCCCTGCGATGCTATTAGGGTACTTAAGCGCCGGACGATGAATACCGTTAATACCGAAGCTGGTATCCATTTCTCCGTTATCTCCTACCTTAATGACAATAAGAGAATCGGACTCGCCCCCGGCGAGGTCGTACAGGCCCAATGTAAGTAAAACACCTTCATTGGGTACCACCAACGAGCCAGTCACGCGTACGCGATGCTCGAAGAGTTCCAGAAACGCATACCCACCGGTGCCATAGGACTCAACCAATTTGCCATTCGTATCGAGCCTTACCGTAACCACGCCGACTTTCTCGCCAGCGCGATAATTCAAACCCTTGGGGGTTGCATGAGTAATGACGCTCGTGGCGGGCTGTGCAAGCGAACGGGCTGGCGCTCCAGCAACATAGGTACCAATGATCAGATATCCGTCGCTTAAACGCTTGATATGACCGCCGGTGCTTTGATTAAGACCCACTGAAATAACGCCGTTCTCTCCAAAATTCGGATCTTGATCCCCTGGCTTCCGTTCGTTGCTCATCACTCATCCCTCAATGACTATCGAATACCGAGAGATAACAATAAGACTTCGGGGCACACGGCATAACTGTCAGTAATGACAGTGCTCAGTTCCTTTCGCGATAAACCGTGCCCTACGGAGACATAATGGAATGAGCGAGCGATTAGGCAATTCACACCGACGCCCGCTATAAAAGGCGTTCAATTCGACCTCGCGGAGGTCGAATTTCCGGGAACAAGCTTAGGTCTGCTACGAATAAGCAACCTCAGCCGGCCGCTTATCCATCGCATCCTGCAGCATCGAGTTCAGATTGCCGGAGATGTTTTCGCACAGCGCTTTCATCTGAATCTCGTGCTCGGAGACTTTGAAGGGGCTTTGCAGGTCTGTGCCGATTTTCTCGATTGCCAGCAGCATGAAGCCGACTACGGTGGACGCCAGCGGCGTGAACCATCCCAGCGTGTCAACAAGACCGATCGGCACGATGATGCAGAACAGCGTGATGAACAGGCGCGGGAACGTGACGTATGGATAGGGCAACGGCGTGTTGGCGATGCGCTCCATTCCGCCCTGATTGTTGGAGATTTCCACCAGCGTCGCTTCGAGCCGTTCAAGACGAATGCTGTCCAGACGGCCGGCTTTGTATTCCTGAGCGATGATCGCAGCGGACTCATTGAGAATCGCATTGGGGAAGTTGTTGGTGCGCGTGCGGCGCTCATACTCTTCCCGGGAAATCATAGCGGTGACCTGCTCGCCGCAATCGCTGCCCTTCAAATGAGCCGACAGGCATTCAACATAGGCCACATGCCGGCGCAACAGGGTGGCCTTGACCGGGTTCAGGCCGTCTTCGTCATCGATGAACGTCAGCACCTGCCGGGCGAAGCTGCGAGAGTTATTGACCAGTGCGCCCCATAAGGTACGCGCCTCCCACCAGCGGTTGTAGGCGCTGGTGTTGCGGAAACTGGTCAGTACCACCAGCGCGGAACCCAACAGGGTCAGGGGCATCGATGGCAGGGTGATCTTGCGATCGAGAAACAGCATGAAGTCGGCGGTGACGACAACGTCCCATATCAGAAGCCAGAACAAGGACCAACCGATGTAGGTAAACGTCCGGATCATGGTCCGGTACTTCTTGACGATAAATTCCTGCAAAAGCCACCCCCGTCGCAATACGTTGAATCAGTCGGCAAAGGCTCGACCCACAGCTTCGAATACCTGCGGGCAAGTTCGTTCGTTACGACCACAGGCTATATGTAACCAAATGCTCTCGGAAAGCTGAATCGGTTCTTCTCCTAGCCGGCTGACAGACTGTTCATGGAACGATAACGCCCTCCCCGTGCTCAACACCTATCTGGATGTTTCAGCTACCCGTCACGAGGAGAACGTTAATGAGCTCATCTGCCAATACTCCCTCCACCGAACGATCCGGCGCCGCGCGCACGTTCACGCCGCACACCGACCGCGACCAACTGACCATCAATACCATCCGCACCCTGGCCATGGATGCCGTGCAGAAAGCCAATTCCGGCCACCCCGGCACGCCGATGGCGCTGGCACCTGTCGGCTACACGCTGTGGAAAGATTTCCTGCGCTATCACCCGCAACACCCTGACTGGCCAAACCGCGACCGCTTCGTGCTATCGGTCGGTCATGCTTCGATGCTGCTTTATTCACTGCTGCACCTGGCGGGTGTGGTCGAGATCGACGAGCATGGCAAACCATCGGGCAAACCCGCGGTGAGCCTTGAGGACATCAAGCAATTTCGCCAAATGGACTCCAAAACCCCGGGCCACCCTGAATACCGCATGACCACCGGCGTGGAGACCACCACCGGTCCGCTGGGTCAAGGCTGCGCCAACAGCGTTGGCATGGCGATGGGCGAGCGCTGGCTGGGCGAGCACTTCAACAAGCCCGGCGCTACGCTGTTCGATTACAGCGTTTACGTGCTGTGTGGCGATGGCGACATGATGGAAGGCGTGACGGCCGAGGCGGCGTCGATCGCCGGGCACCTCAAGCTGTCGAACCTGTGCTGGATCTACGACAACAACACCATCAGCATCGAAGGTCATACCGAGCTGGCTTACAGCGACGATGTGCAGAAGCGTTTCGAGGGCTACGGCTGGAAAACCCTGCACGTCAAAGACGCCAATGACGCCAACGCGCTGGCTAAGGCGCTCCAGACCTTTCAGCACACCAGCGATGCACCGACCCTGATCGTGGTAGACAGCATCATTGGCTTCGGTTCGCCCAACAAACACAACACCTCTGCCGCCCACGGCGAACCGCTGGGCGATGACGAAATCAAGCTGACTAAAAAGGCTTACGGCTGGGATGAGAACAGCAGCTTCCTGGTGCCGGAAGATGCCCGCAATTACCTGCGTGATGCACTGCTGGAGCGTAGCGGCAGCAATTACGACGCCTGGCTTGCGACCTTTAACCAGTTTGAAAAGGACCAGCCGGAACTCGCCGATCAGCTCAAGCGCATGCGTGCCGGTGAAATGCCCGACGGCTGGCAAGACAAGCAGATGAATTTTGAGGCGGACGCCAAAGGCATTGCCTCGCGCGCTTCCGGTGGCAAGGTGTTGAACGCCTTCGCCGAGCAGATCCCGTGGCTCATTGGCGGCTCGGCCGACCTTTCGCCGTCGACCAAAACCAACCTCACATTTGAGGGTGCGGGCAGCTTCGAAGCGGGCAATTACGGCGGTCGAAACCTACACTTCGGCGTGCGCGAACACGCCATGGGCTCGATTGCGAACGGCCTGGCACTGTCCTACATCCGTCCATACACCTCGACGTTTCTGGTGTTCAGCGATTACATGAAGCCGCCGATTCGTCTGGCGTCGATCATGGAGTTGCCGGTGGTGTTCGTCTTTACCCATGACTCCATTGGCGTCGGCGAAGACGGCCCGACGCACCAACCCATCGAGCAATTGACTCAGCTGCGGGCTACCCCGGGTGTGCTGACGATTCGGCCGGGCGATGCCAACGAAACGGCCCAAGCCTGGAAAATCGCGCTGGCGCAGACCAGCAGGCCTTCATGCCTGGTGCTGTCGCGTCAGCCGCTGCCGACCCTTGATCGCTCGAAATACGCCAGCGCCGAGGGCCTGACCAAAGGCGCCTATGTGCTGGCGGATGCGGTGGAAGGCAAAGTGGACGTCATCCTCATCGCCACCGGCAGCGAGGTCGGCATGACCGTCGAGGCGTTCGAGACGCTCAAAGCCCAAGGCATTGCGGCGCGAGTGGTGTCGATGCCGAGCTGGGAATTGTTCGAGGACCAGGACAAGGCCTATCGCGACGGCGTGTTGCCGCCGGACGTTAAAGCACGGGTGGTGGTGGAGCAGGCGGGGCCGGTAGGCTGGGATCGGTATGTCGGTCAGACCGGCGCGAAGATCGTGATGAATACCTTCGGCGCGTCGGCCCCCATCGACAAGCTGCAAGCCAAGTACGGATTTACGGCGGAGAATATCGCCAAGCTGGCGAAAGAGCAGATCGCCGGTTAAACCCTGCGTAAGAGCGCTTGCCCGGAAATCGCGGGCAAGCGCTCTCCTTCCTTTAGATCACTCGATCAGCATCCGGTCAACACAGCGGGCCGACGCTCACCCTCAAAGAATAACGGCCGAATGCGCACGCCCACGGCGTTGCCCGCGAAGGCAGCGACCAGCCAAAGCCAGCCGTGCAAGCTGCCTGAGGCGATGCCGCTGAAGTACGCGCCGATGTTGCAGCCGTACGCCAGGCGCGAACCATAACCCAGCAACAGCCCACCGATCACTGCAGCGATTAGCGAGCGTGTCGGAATTTTCAGGCTCGGGGCGAACCGTCCTGCAAGGCCCGCCGCCACTGCCGCACCCAACATAATGCCGATGTCCATGACGGTGGTGATGTCTTCCCACACCGGCGCGGCCAAAGCCTTGGCGTTCGCCGGCATCTGCCAGAACGGCCAGCTGCCCACATCCACACCCAGACCACCGGCGACTTTCGCACCCCACAGTGCGAAGGCCGATGTGATGCCCCAAGGGCGACCCGCCAATGCCAAGGTGGCGTAGTTAAGCAATGCCAACCCTACGGCACCCCACACCAGCGGCCAGGGACCGCGGAGGAAGCGGCGCAAGCCAATATGTTCGCTGCTGACAGCCGCCTCCAGCTCCCCGTGCCGACGCTTTTCCAGCTTCACGGTGACAAGGGCAATGACTGCGAACAGGGCCAGGCTCATCAGCAGCGCCGGAATCACACCGAAGGTTTTAACGATGGAAGTGGCGGGAAACGACGGCAGCGAGAACCACCAATCGACGTGATGGGTGGCGATCAGCGAGCCAATGATGAAGAACAGCAAAGTGACGAGCATCCGCGCGTTGCCGCCGCCAACGGTGAACAGCGTGCCGGACGCACAGCCGCCGCCCATTTGCATGCCGATGCCGAAGATGAAGGCGCCGAAGACTACGGACACACCGGCCGGGGCCACGAGGCCGGTGACCGGCGTGCCGAACAGCGTACCGGCACCCAGCGCGGGGAAGAACAGCACCACCGCGACGGCCAGCATCACCATCTGCGCGCGCAAACCGGCACCGCGTCGCTCGTTGATGAATACCCGCCAGGCCGAAGTGAAGCCGAAGGCGGCGTGATACAGCGTGAGGCCCAGCGCAGCGCCCACGATCAGCAACAGCACTTGCCGGCCCCCTACGGCCGATTGGAGAAACAGAGCGCCGACCACCAACAAGAGGAAGGCGATCAGCGGCGCGCCGAGCTTGCGCTGCGGCGCCACAGAGAGAGGAAGACTCATGGGCGTATCTCGGAGAAGGATTGCGATGGGCGCGAGTATACGCCGGTGCCTGCTGGATGACGCGCCAACGCCCCCATCGGTTTGATCACAATCAAACCCGCCATGCACCTCGCAAGCGCGTCAGCGCAGAGGCGATATCGGCCTCGGGAACCGCTGCAAACCCCAGTACCAGGCCCGCCCGATCATTCACCGGCGTCTCTGACTCCGGCAGCCAGTACTCACTCAACGGCGCGACCTCGACGCCGACACTTTCCGCTTTGGTCACCAGTTCCGTTTCACGCGCTAAAGTGTCCACCGCGACGGTGACATGCAGCCCTGCAAGCGGCTTGATCATCGGGCTGCAGCCCTCAAGCGCCTCGGGCCAGCCAGCCAGCAATGCATCGCGTCGACTCAAGGCAGCCCGGCGCATGCGGCGAATGTGCCGTTGAAAGTGGCCCGCTGCGATGAACTCGGCCATGACCATTTGTGTACCCACCTCGGAATGACGCATGTCCACGGCCCGGCGCCGGCTGAATGGTTCTACCAGGTTGCGCGGCAACACCAGATAACCCAGACGCAGCGCCGGAAATGCCACCTTGCCGAAGGTCCCGACGTACAGCACGCGACCGCTCCGATCCAGCGCTGCCAACGGCGCCAGCGGTGCGCCGCTGTATCGGTATTCGCCGTCGTAGTCGTCTTCGACGATCCAGCCCTTATTGCGCTCGGCCCATGCGAGCAGTTCCAGCCGCCGCGCCAGGCTCATCGTCACGCCCAGCGGGTATTGATGGGAGGGCGTCACGTAGGCCAACTTGCAGCCTGAATCATCGCGCGCCGGACTGCGCATGCCCTGCGCGTCAACCGCCATGCCCTGCAACCTGGCGCCAGCCACCCCGAAGGCATGACCGGCAGCGCGATACCCCGGATTTTCGATCGCCACCACATCGCCCCGCTCAAGCAGCAGCTGTGCACAAAGGGTGATTGCCTGCTGCGCGCCATTGGTGATCACAATTTGCTCAGGTGCACAGCGCAGATCGCGGGACGTCCTCAAATAAGCTGCGATGAGCTCTCGCAGTCGCCATTCGCCAGCCGGGTCGCCATAGCCCAGATGCTGCATGCCCGGCTTACGCCAGAAAGCCGCGTGCAGCTTGCCCCACGTGTCGAAGGGGAACAGATCGAATGCCGGAACCCCTGTTCGAAACGCCTTCGGCAGACCGCTTTTTGTCGGCCACAGATGATGCTGCTCCAGCGTCTGAATCGCACTGCTGTGGATAACATTGTTCGACAGTTCTGCCGCAATTGTCGGCGGTTTTGTGGATAAACCTGTTGATAAGCCTGGTGATAACCCTGTGGACAGGTTTGTGGATAGTTTTTTTGCCGCCCGTGGTTTCTCCTTCAACAGTGCGACATAAGTGCCGTCGCCTACACGGCTTTCAGTGAAGCCTTCGGCGTAGAGCTGGTCATAGGCGCGCACTACACTGTTGCGGGAGATGCCGAGGGACGACGCCAGATCCCGGCTTGCCGGCAAGCGCGTGCCTCCAGACACGCGGCCGTCGAGGATGCGCTCGCGCAGCGTCTGATAGAGCTGGCGGCTAAGACCATGGCGGCGGTTCAGCTCGATGCCGGCGAAATCGAAGGTCAGTGCTGGCATGGGTACGCGCATCGGATTGGCCCTATGAGATTGATCATTAATGGCTCTTACAACGGACCATTAGGCTGCCTAGGATTGGCTCAGCCGCCAAGGAAAATCTCATGTACACGCCCAGCTATTTCAAAGACGAAGACCTCGCCAGCCTGCACGGGCAGATAGAAGCCACCCGCCTGGCGACCCTGGTCACTTTTGACGAGAGCGGTTTGCAAGCGAGTCATATCCCCTTGCTGCTCGAACCCACTCAAGGTCCGCAAGGGACGCTGTATGGGCATCTGGCCAAAGCCAATCCGCAGTGGAAAGCCCTCAAGACGGGCGCCGAAGCACTGCTGATTTTCCAGGGTGCGGACGCCTACATCAGCCCGTCTTTTTATGCCGCCAAGGCTGAGCACGGCAAAGTGGTGCCCACGTGGAATTATCTGGCGGTGCACGTGTATGGCCGTGCTGATGTGTTCACTGACCCCGAGCGGCTGCTGCAGGTTGTCACCGGCCTGACCAACAAGCACGAAGCCAGCCGCGCCGAGCCTTGGGCTGTCAGCGACGCGCCCGCTGATTACATCGAAAAAATGCTCAACGGCATCGTCGGTTTTGCGATTCCCATCGAGCGGCTTGAAGGCAAGCGCAAGCTCAACCAGAACCGCAGCGCCGAAGACATTGCCGGCGTCAGCCAGGGCCTGGCACTCAGCCAAGACCCATCCGATCGGAAAATCGCTCAATTGATGAGCCAGGGAGCACCGCGTGTCTGACCTCCACATCCGCCCCGTCACTGCTGAAGATCACGATGCCTGGCTGCCGTTGTGGCACGCCTATCTGACCTTCTACAAAACCACGCTCGCCGATGCGGTCACACAGAGCACCTGGCAGCGGTTTCTGGACACCAACGAGTCCACCAACGCCGCCCTCGCCTGGCAGGACGGCAAAGCAGTGGGCATGGTGCATTTCATTTATCACCGCTCCAATTGGAGCATCAGCAATGCCTGCTACCTGCAGGACTTGCTGGTGGTGCCGGAACAGCGCGGCACGGGCGTTGGCCGCAAGCTGATCGAGTACGTCTACGCGACCGCCAAAGAAGACGGCGCCGACAAAGTCCATTGGCTCACCCACGAGACCAACGCAACCGCCATTCAGCTCTACGAGCGCATCGCTGAGCGGCCGGGCTATATTCAGTTTCGCAAACCGTTGTAAGACCAGGAACTCTCGATATGTCGGACCTCACACAATGGCAACCGGCCAGGCTGCCGGACACGCGCACGCTGCAAGGACGCTTCATTCGTCTGGAAAAACTCGACGCCGCACGCCATGGAGATGGGTTGTGGGAGGCGCTGGAAGGTCCTGCCGCTGACCCCAAATTGTGGGATTACCTGTTCGTGGGTCCCTTCCCCGAGCGCGGCGCATTCGATGACTATCTCGCAGGGCTGGAAGGCTCGACCGACCCGTGGTTCTACACCGTCATCGACCAACAGACCGGCGCCATCGACGGCTTTCTGGGCTTGATGTCCATTTTCCCGAGCGCGGGCCGCATCGAGATTGGTCATGTCACCTTCGGCGCCTCGATGCAACGCACCCCCAAAGCGACCGAGGCGGTTTACCTGCTGGCGAAGGAATCCTTTGCGCTGGGCAATCGCCGCCTGGAATGGAAATGCAACGCCAACAACGCCCGCTCCAAGCGCGCGGCCGAGCGTTTCGGGTTCAGCTTCGAGGGCACATTCCGCCAGCATTCGGTGTTCAAGGGGCAGAATCGCGACACCGCCTGGTACTCGATCATCGACAGTGAATGGCCGGCTGCACAGCAAGCGTTCGAAGCATGGCTGGCTGTGGATAACTTCAAAGACGGTCAGCAAATCAGAACGCTGGAGGAGATACGCAACTAATCGCACGGTTGAGTAGGAATTATCTGAAAAAGCTGCGAGATCATCACGGCTGGAAAATCCCGGGCTAGCCTGAAGGACGTCCACAGGAAGTGGACGCCCTATCTCATTCAAGGAAGACTCACATGCAAAATCTGACTCAAACAAAAGCGGCCCCCGAAAATCCGTGGCGAGTGCCCGCTCCCATTCTCCACAACGGCAAATATGGCAGCGTGATCATTGATCGTGGTTCGCTAAAAAAGGCAGTGGCCGGATCCAACAATCATTATCTGTTCAGCGAAACAGGCGTCGGCGTGCAGTCTCTGGTGATCGTCGGTACAGCGGTCCAGGTCACCGAGTTCTTGCTTGACCATCAACTGCGCGGCATTGAATCGCAGATCAAGAGCCTTCCGCATCTCTACATGGGCATCACCACTTACAAACCGAACGAGCGATTCTCAGGGGTATTTCCTGCCAATGAGTTGCTGAGCAGTGTCGCTGGTTTCCTGGGTGGGCTGATTCCAGCACCCGACTGGTCGGGAATTCTTGCGGCTCCCGATCAGTTGGCCAGCCTCAAAAAAGCCATCAACGGCGTGGATGCTGCGCAGAAGGCCAAAGGCAATGTGCTTTACGTGAAATTCAGCTATTTGCAGGAAGATAAAATGGTGCTTGTCGGCACGGGTAAAGCGTCGTTCAAAGACGTCCTGCATGTCTTCCAGAAGCACTACAAGAATCGCTGAGCGCCCATTCACCCAGCTTGGGTTCAGGACAAAAAAAAGAGGAGCCACGAGAGCTCCCCCAGAGGTAACCGTCAAGCCTGCCGCGTCTGTGCGCGGCAGGCCGTTAACTGTGCCGCAGCTGTGTCAGCCCTCGATTTCGACCAATATCTCGCCCGGGTTTACGCGATCGCCTTTCGCGACATGGATGGCCACAACCTTGCCAGCGATTGCAGCCTGGACTTCGGTCTCCATCTTCATCGCTTCGGTGATCAGCACTGCCTGACCGGCGCGGACGGCATCGCCCTCCTTCACCAACACGTCGACGATATTGCCCGGCATCGAAGTGCTGACATGGCCCGGCTTGCTGGCCTGCGCACGCTTGCCGATGCCGCTGCCGACGAACTCGTTAAGCGGCTCGAACACCACTTCTTCCGGCATGCCGTCGATGGACAGATAGAAGTGGCGCTTGCCCTCGGCCTTGACGCCTACGCCGGTGATATCGACGCGGTAGCTTTCGCCGTGAACATCGATCACGAATTCGGTCGGGACGCCTTCGCCGCCTGCTTTCGCCACTGCGCCCGGCTCTGGAATCGGCAGCAGAGGCTCTGGCGCCAGAGTGCCCGCCGCACGCTCTTCGAGAAACTTGCGGCCGATGTCCGGGAACATCGCGTACGTGAGCACGTCCTCTTCGGTGGTGGCCAACGCGCCGATTTCGCCGCGCAGCTTGGTCATTTCAGGCTTCAGCAGGTCGGCCGGACGCACATCGATCAGCTCTTCATTGCCGATGGCCTGACGGCGCAGTGTCTCGTCCACCTGCCCCGGCGCTTTGCCGTAACCGCCAGCCAGGTAGAGCTTCACTTCGTTGGTGATGGTTTTGTAACGCTCGCCGGCCAGCACGTTGAAAAATGCCTGGGTGCCGACGATCTGGGAAGTCGGGGTCACCAACGGCGGATAGCCCAAGTCTTTGCGCACCCGCGGAATCTCGGCCAGCACTTCGCCCATGCGGTTCAACGCGCCCTGCTCTTTGAGCTGGTTGGCGAGGTTGGAGATCATGCCGCCCGGCACTTGGTTAACCTGCACGCGGGTATCGACCGCCGTGAATTCGCTTTCGAACTGGTGATACTTCTTACGCACGGCGTAGAAATACAGGCCGATTTCCTGCAGCAGTTCCAGGTCCAGGCCGGTGTCGAATTCACTGCCTTTAAGTGCCGCAACCATCGACTCGGTACCCGGGTGGCTGGTGCCCCAGGCAAAGCTGGAGATCGCGGTATCGATATGGTCGGCACCATTTTCGATAGCCTTCAGCTGGCACATCGCAGCCAGGCCCGCGGTGTCGTGGGAGTGAATGAACACCGGCAGCGATTGCTCGGCTTTCAGCGCCTTGACCAGCTCGCCCGTGGCATAAGGGGTCAGCAGGCCGGCCATGTCCTTGATCGCGACAGAATCGCAGCCCATCGCTTCCATCTCTTTGGCCTGCGCGACAAACGCGCCAATGGTGTGCACCGGGCTGGTGGTATACGCAATCGTGCCTTGGGCATGTTTACCGGAAGCCTTTACCGCTTCGACCGCTACGCGCAGGTTGCGCACGTCGTTCATGGCATCGAAAATGCGGAACACGTCGATACCGTTATCCGCCGCCTTGGCGACGAAGGCTTTGACCACGTCATCGCTGTAGTGGCGATACCCCAGCAGGTTCTGACCGCGAAGCAGCATTTGCAGACGCGTGTTGGGCAGCGCCGCGCGCAATTGGCGCAGGCGCTCCCACGGATCTTCCTTCAGGAAGCGCACGCACGCGTCGAAGGTCGCACCGCCCCACACTTCCAGCGACCAATAGCCGACTTTGTCGAGCCTGTCGCAGATCGGCAGCATGTCCTCGGTGCGCATGCGGGTCGCCAGCAGGGACTGGTGGGCGTCGCGCAAAATGGTGTCGGTGACATGGATCTTCTTGGTCATTTTTATCTCCTCAGAGCTGCAAGCGCCAAGCTGCAAGCCTCAAGCAAAGGCCGATCGCGCTCTTGCTTACAGCTTGCCGCTTGTAGCTTGCAGCTAACGTGTTCATAGGCCAGCGTGTGCAGCGATGGCGGCGGCGATGGCCAGGGCCAGCTCTTCGGGTTTGCGCTTGATCGAATAATTGGTCAGCTCGGGATGGCTCTCAACGAAGCTGGTATTGAACTGACCGCTGCGGAATTCCGGGTTGCGCAGGATCTCCTGGTAATACGCGGCCGTGGTCTTTACCCCCTGCAGACGCATGTCATCCAGCGCACGCAGACCGCGGTCCATTGCCTCTTCCCAGGTCAGCGCCCAGACGATCAGCTTCAGGCACATGGAGTCGTAATACGGCGGAATGGTGTAGCCGGTGTAGATCGCCGTATCGGTGCGCACGCCGGGACCGCCAGGCGCGTAATAACGGGTGATCTTGCCGAAGCTCGGCAGGAAGTTGTTTTTCGGGTCTTCCGCGTTGATGCGGAACTGCAACGCGAAACCGCGATGGATGATGTCTTCCTGCTTGACCGACAGTGGCAGCCCCGACGCAATGCGGATCTGTTCGCGAACGATGTCGATCCCGGTGATTTCCTCGGTGATCGTGTGCTCGACCTGTACGCGGGTGTTCATCTCCATGAAATACACCTCGCCCTCGGCCAGCAAGAACTCCACGGTGCCGGCGTTCTCGTAGCCCACGGCCTTGGCAGCACGCACGGACAGGTCGCCGATGTAGGCGCGCTGCTCCGGGGTTAGTTGCGGACTCGGGGCGATTTCGATGAGCTTCTGGTTGCGGCGCTGGATCGAGCAATCGCGCTCAAACAAGTGCACGACATTGCCAAAGCTGTCGCCGAGGATCTGCGCTTCGATGTGCTTGGGATTGACGATGCACTTTTCGAGAAAGACTTCGGCCTTGCCGAATGCCTTGGTCGCCTCGGAAATGACCCGAGGAAAGGCCTGCTCCAGCTCTTCCCGGCTGTTGCAGCGACGAATGCCGCGACCGCCGCCGCCAGAAGTGGCCTTGAGCATGACGGGGTAACCGATGCGATCGCCTTCAACCAGTGCTTCGGCAATGTCGGCCACGTTGCCTTCCGTCCCGGGCGTCACCGGCACGCCGGCCTTGATCATGCTGCGGCGAGCTTCGGTCTTGTCGCCCATGCGGCGGATCACTTCAGCGGACGGACCGATGAACTTGATACCTCGTTCTGCGCAGATATCAGCCAACTCTGCGTTTTCCGACAAAAACCCATAGCCGGGGTGCAACGCGTCGCAGCCGGTTTCAACGGCAAGATTCACCAGCTTCCGCGGGTTCAAATAGCCTTCGAGGGGCTCCGAGCCAATACCGTAGGCCTCGTCGGCACGCTTCACGTGGAGCGCGTGACGGTCCGCGTCGGAATAGATCGCCACCGAGCGGATGCCCATTTCGGCGCATGCGCGCACGATTCGGACAGCGATTTCCCCACGGTTGGCGATCAGGATTTTTTTTATCACTGGTATTTCCTCGACCGATTAGCAGACGGACCAGATAGCTGGCCAATACCGCGCGACATTCCGTAACTGCATGTTGCTCGCAGGTGAGGGCACCCTATGACGAATCAGCAATTAACAAAAATGAGTAAATATTGGGTGAACCATAAGCAAAACCTTATAGTTGCCAATATCAGCTAGACAGCCAGGGATATAAAAATGCGTAAGTCATTGATGCGAATGACATTGCGTCAATTGCGGATCTTCAATGAGGTCTGTGACTTGCGCTCTTACAGTCGGGCGGCTGAAGAAATGTCGCTGACCCAGCCTGCCGTCAGCCTGCAGATTCGTCAGCTGGAAGAGCTGGTCGGGCAGCCTTTATTCGAATACGTGGGCAAGAAGCTTTATCTCACGGAAGCCGCCGAGGCGCTGCAGCTCGCCAGTCGCGACATCTTCGGTCGGCTGGAGAACCTCGACATGCAACTGTCCGACATGCAGGGCTCGCTGCAGGGGCAGCTCAAACTGGCGATCGAATCCAGTGCCAAGTATTTCGTCCCACACCTGTTCGCGGCCTTCAAGCGTAAATATCCGGAAGTCATGCTCAACCTGACGGTCGTCAACCGGGCGCAGGTGATTCGGCGACTCTCGGATAACCGCGATGACCTGGTGGTGATGTCGATGGTCCCGCAGGACATGGGCCTGGAGTTCTTGCCCTTTCTAAATAACCCGATCGTCGCCGTCGCGCAGCCGGATCATCCGTTGACGCTGTTGCCCAATCCGACGTTGAAGGATCTGGAGTCGGCAACACTGGTGGTCCGCGAACAGGGCTCGGGGACGCGCAAGGCGTGTGAGGAGTATTTCAAGGAGAAGCGCGTTCACTTCGAGCACACGCTGGAGGTGTCCTCGGCTGAAGCGCAGCGTGAATGCGTGGTGGCGGGGCTTGGCGTCGCACTGCTGACGCGTCATGCGCTGAGCCTGGAGCTTGCCACTGGCACGCTGATTGAGCTGCCAGTGGCCGAATTGCCGCTGTACCGAAGCTGGTGCGTCGTACAGGCACGGGACAAACGTCTGTCGCCGGTGGCTCACGCGTTCCTGTCATTCATCCGGACGGAGCGCACACAGATCAGCGAGCTGGTCGCGCGCTTTGATGGCCACCTTCCGAAGCGCTAGCGCTCTGCCAGAAGTGCGCGGTGGCGCCATCCAGGTAGTTCGAGAGTTCCTGGTTCAGGCGGCGCTCTTCTGAATGGCTTTCGATTGCACGCCGGAACGCCATGCGGCGCTGGTCTTCCTGCTGACGGCGGGTTTTGGTGCTGGAGGTGCTGTGCTGCTGCGAGTCATCGTAGTGCCGAGGCATATCCTGTCTCCCATTCGTGTGCGGGAGTACAGAGTGGCGGGGCGCGGTGACGATCAGACGTCGGAAGCGTTACAGGTTGGTGAAGGTTTCAGCACTGCGCAGGTTCAGCTCAATCTTCGGACGATTTGATCGACTTCGGCGACAACCGCAGGCTGCGCAAGCTGCGCTTCACGCTCTTCAGGTGATTGACCAGGCTCGGGCCGCGCGCCATCGCGACGCCCATCGCCAGGACATCAATGACCACCAGGTGCGCGATGCGTGAGGTCAACGGCGTGTAGATCTCGGTGTCCTCGTGCACGTCGATGGCGAGGTTGACCGTGGACAACTCGGCCAATGGCGTCTGGCTCGGGCACAGCGTAATCAGGTTGGCGCCGCTCTCGCGCACCAGATTGGCGGTGATCAGCAGATCCTTTGAGCGACCTGACTGCGAGATACACACCGCGACGTCGGTGGGCTTGAGCGTTACAGCCGACATCGCCTGCATGTGCGGATCAGAGTAAGACGCCGCCGTCAGCAGTAGTCGGAAGAACTTGTGCTGGGCGTCAGCCGCGACTGCACCGGAGGCGCCGAAACCGTAGAACTCAACCCGATGCGCGGCCGCCATGACCGTCACCGCCGCCTGCAAAGCATGGGGATCGAGCTTTTCGCGCACTTCTATCAGCGTGTGCAGCGTGGTGTCGAAAATCTTCAGGCTGTAATCGGCGACGGAATCGTCTTCGTGGATGGCAAACTGCCCGAAGCTCGCGCCGGCGGCGAGGCTTTGCGCCAATTTGAGTTTCAGATCCTGAAAACCGGTGCAGCCAATGGCGCGGCAGAAACGCACGATGGTCGGCTCACTGATACCGACCGCATGCGCCAGATCGGCCATGGAGCTGTGCATCACGGCCGCCGGATCGAGCAGCACGTGATCGGCTACTTTCAGCTCCGACTTGCGCAAGAGATGGCGTGACTGGGCGATGTGCTGCAACAGATTCAAAGGACAGGACTCAAGTGAAGGAAGGGCCGGGCTGTAGCTTTCTTGTAGTTATACTACATGACCTGCAAACCGCACAGTTAAACGATCTTCCCGCGGTCAACCGATCGGTGTTGAGGCTCAGGTCGCTTTGTAGTGTAGGGCTTTTCGCACAGGGCTCCAGGCTTCGGCCAGACAACTGCGCAGGATGCCGCCCATGACGCTGGCCTCTACCGGCCGACTGATCAAGTAGCCTTGCACCTCGTCGCAACCATGAGCCCTGAGAAACTCCAGTTGCTCGCAATCTTCCACGCCCTCGGCCACTACCCTGAGTTCAAGACTGTGGGCCATCGCGATGATCGCCCGGGTGATCGCCGCGTCCTCTGCCCCTTCGTTCAAACCACGAATAAAGGCTTGGTCGATCTTCACGCAGTGCACCGGAAAACGTTTCAGGTAGCTCAACGATGAATAGCCCGTACCGAAGTCGTCGATGGCTAATTTCACCCCAAGTGCGCGCAGTTGCTGGAACGTGGTGATGATGTGCTCGACGCTCTCCAGCAGCTGGCTCTCAGTGAGCTCAAGCTCCAGGTATTCCGGATCGAGCCCGGTCTCTTCGAGCACTTGCCGCACAAGGCTGACCAGCTTGCCTTGACGCATTTGATGCACCGAAAGATTGACTGAAACCCTGATCGGAGCGAGGCCCTCCCGCTGCCATTCGCAGGCCTGGTGGCAGGCTTTGCGCAGCACAAACTCCCCTATGTTGGCGATCAGGCCGGTCTCCTCCGCCAACCCGATGAACTCGCCGGGCGAAATCAGACCGCGCTCGGGATGACGCCAGCGCACCAGTGCCTCCGCGGAATTGAGACGCCCGCTTTTAAGCTCCAGCTTAGGCTGATAAAAAACCTCCAGTTGCCCTTCTGCAATCGCGCGACGTAGCTGGATTTCCAGCTGCAAACGACCTGGCGTACCCGCCTCAAGGCTTTCGGTGTAGAACTGAAAATTGTCGCCACCCAGGTGTTTGGCGTGTTGCATGGCCATATTCGCCTGGCTGACCAGCGCGGCAATGTCCCGGGCAGAACCGGGCAGCAACGCGATGCCGATCGAAGCGCTGATCACCAGCTCATGGCCGGAAACTGATATCGGCGAACGCAGCTTCGCCAGCAGGCGCGTCGTGATTCGCGCCATCGTGGTCAGGTTGCCGTGGCTGTCAAACAGCACGGCAAACTCGTCCGCCGACAAACGCGCGACGGTATCGGCGTCTGCCACGTGGGCATTCAGCCGGCGCGCGACAAGGCGCAGCAATTGGTCAGCGATGTCGTGACCCAGGCTGTCGTTGAGCAATTTGAAGCGATCGAGATTGATATGCAGCATGGCCAGCGTGCGCCCACCGTGACGCGCACGCTGATTGGCCTCGCGCAGCCGCTCGTTGAACAACGCCCGATTGGCAAGGCCGGTCAGCTCATCGTAATGGGTCAGATAACGCGTACGCTCTTCGTACTGGCGCGTCAGCTCGCGGTTAAGCTCGTCACTTTCGGCCTGGGCCTGTTGAAGGTGCTCGATGAGCGCCACGTTCTGAAATCGCCGGATCAGGCCCCTCTCGATCAAACGGTTGACCTGCGCGGCCACCACGATCAGCGCCAGCAGCAGAATCAGTCCGAGCCAGCCCCAGCCATGGCATTGTGGATCGCCAGTCCAAAACAGATAGAGGATGGGCGGCAGCAGGCACGGCAGCGTGAAGGTGAGGAACGCCGGAATGCTCACGGCATAGGCCACACTGGCAGACAGCGTCGCAGCGCCGATGAGGCCGAACGCCCAGGCCTGCTGAGCGAGGCTTTGCGCCGGCATCAGCACCAGCGCGGCGCTGGACAGGGTGAACCCGCTGACGCAGGCGCCGGCCAGAAATATGCGATTCCAGATCGGCTGTGAACGACGATCGAGTGATGCCGACCTGAACGCGGCGACTTGCAGCACACGCAGACAAACCAGCGCTGACAGCCAACCCAGCCAGACGCCAACCAGCACGTAACGCTCGGGGCTCCAGAGCAGCCACGCGCAGAGCAAACCATTGATGAACATGAACAGGGTCGGCAGTAGCGATCCCTGATAAAGAAGGCGGGTACGCTCGGCGGCAAGCTGGGTCGCGAATTGCTTGCAGATGACACGGCGTGTCGCCACGGAGTCTGCCGGGGCTTCGGAGCTGAAGGTCATGGCATTTCTTATAATTGGTGGCCTTGAACGTTCGCGGAGGATACACAAGGGACCGTCGAGACCAAACAGTCATAAATTAAAATCTACAGACGGCAAAATAGGACCGACAACATCACGACCGGCCAGCGTTAGGGTTTGCCCATGCCCTCACGGCACCCTAGAATGCCCCGATGCGCGATGACCTCTCCCTTCTGCTTAACTCCCTCAACGATGCCCAACGCCAGGCCGTAGCTGCCTCCGTGGGTCGTCAGTTGGTCCTGGCCGGCGCTGGTTCCGGCAAAACCCGTGTGCTGGTACACCGTATCGCCTGGTTGATCCAGGTCGAGAACGCCTCGCCGCACTCGATCCTGTCGGTGACGTTCACCAACAAGGCCGCTGCCGAGATGCGCCATCGCATCGAGCAGTTGATGGGCATCAACCCGGCCGGCATGTGGGTGGGTACCTTCCACGGTCTGGCGCACCGCCTGTTGCGGGCGCACTGGCAGGAAGCGGGTCTGAACCAGAGCTTCCAGATCCTCGACAGCGATGACCAGCAGCGACTGGTCAAGCGCGTCATGCGCGAGCTGAATCTGGATGAGCAGCGCTGGCCGGCACGGCAGGCGCAGTGGTTCATAAACGGGCAGAAGGACGAGGGGCTGCGTCCTAAACACATTCAGGCCTCGGGCGATCTCTTTCTGACGACCATGAAGTCGGTCTATGAAGCCTATGAGGCGGCCTGTCAGCGCGCCGGCGTTATCGATTTCTCCGAACTGCTGCTCCGCGCGCTGGACCTGTGGCGCGATAACCCGAGCCTGCTTGCTCACTATCAGCGCCGTTTCCGTCACGTGCTGGTGGACGAATTCCAGGACACCAACGCCGTTCAGTACGCCTGGTTGCGCCTGCTTGCCCAGGGTGGCGACAGCCTGATGGTGGTCGGCGACGACGATCAGTCCATCTATGGCTGGCGCGGCGCGAAGATCGAGAATATTCATCAGTATTCCGAAGACTTCCCCGATACCGAGACCATTCGCCTGGAGCAGAACTATCGCTCCACCGCGAGCATCCTCAAGGCCGCCAACGGCTTGATCGTCAACAACACAGGGCGGCTGGGTAAAGAGCTGTGGACTGACGTCGGCGACGGCGAGCTGATCAATCTGTATGCCGCGTTCAACGAACACGACGAAGCGCGCTACGTGGTCGAGACCATTGAAAGCGCGATCAAGACCGGCCTTGCGCGAAGCGACATCGCCATTCTCTACCGCTCCAACGCCCAGTCGCGGGTCCTTGAAGAAGCCTTGCTCCGCGAGCGCATCCCGTACCGCATCTACGGTGGCCAGCGATTCTTCGAGCGCGCCGAAATCAAGAACGCCATGGCGTATATGCGCTTGCTGGACGGGCGCGGTAATGATTCGGCGCTGGAGCGGGTCATCAACGTCCCGCCGCGCGGCATTGGCGAGAAAACCGTCGAAGCGATTCGCGAGCATGCGCGCCACGCCGACGTTTCGATGTGGGAAGCCATGCGCCTGCTGGTCGCCAACAAAGGCCTGGCCGGTCGTGCAGCGGGCGCGCTGGGCGCATTCATCGAACTGATCGAAAACCTCGCCGCCAAGGCCGCGGACATGCCGCTGCATCTGATGACCCAAACGGTTATCGAGCAGTCCGGCCTGATCACGTACCACAAGGAAGAGAAAGGCGAGAAAGGCCAGGCCCGGGTGGAAAACCTTGAGGAACTGGTCAGCGCCGCGCGCGCCTTCGAGAACAGCGACGAAGAGGAAGACCTGACACCGCTGGCGGCCTTCCTCGGCCACGCCTCTCTGGAGGCAGGCGATACCCAGGCGGACGAGCACGAAGACAGCATTCAGCTGATGACGCTGCACAGCGCCAAAGGTCTGGAGTTCCCGTACGTGTTCCTGGTGGGCATGGAAGAAGGCCTGTTCCCGCACAAGATGAGCCTGGAAGAGCCGGGGCGCCTGGAAGAAGAGCGTCGTCTGGCTTACGTGGGTATCACCCGTGCCATGCAGCATCTGGTGATGACCTACGCAGAAACCCGACGCCTGTACGGAAGCGAAACCTACAACAAGGTCTCGCGCTTCGTACGGGAGGTGCCGGCCAATCTGATTCAGGAAGTGCGGTTGTCCAACAGCGTGACGAGGCCGTTCGGCGGTTCCAAAACCATGGCCCCGAGTCGCTTGTTCGATGGCGAAGCCATTCCGCAGAGTCAGTTCTCCCTGGGGCAGCACGTGCAGCACGCAGTGTTTGGTGAAGGCGTGATCCTCAACTTCGAGGGTTCAGGCGCTCAGGCGCGGGTCCAGGTGAATTTCTCGGAAGGCAGCAAGTGGCTGATGCTGGGGTACGCGAAGCTCGAGCCGGTTTGATCGGCAACTGACGATGCGTTGATGCATCCCTTGTATTCCCACATCCACCCCCCATCTTTCCTACAGAACTTTCTTCACCTGCTTACAACCCAAGTAGAGCAGGCAGGTGAAGATTCACGCAAAAGCCGGAAACATATGGCCGCTGGTCATCCCCATTTGTCCTGTGCAACATGGCGCGCGTGCAATCCACAAACGGGAATTCCCTTATGCAACGTTTTCTTAGCATCGCTCTGGCAATGATTATCGGGCTCACCATGAGCCTCGATGTCAACGCTGCGCGTTTCGGTGGTGGCAAGAGCATGGGCTCGGCGCCAAGTCACCAGGCGCGTCAAACAGCTCCTTCCACTCCTGCCGCAGCACCTAACGCCGCCGGCCGTCCTGCGCCTGCTGCGGGCGGTGCTTCCAAATGGCTGGGCCCATTGGCCGGTCTCGCCGCGGGTGGCCTGCTGGCCTCCATGTTCATGGGCGGTGGCTTCGAAGGCATGCAGTTCTTCGACATCCTGATCATGGCGATCATCGCCTTCGTGATCTTCCGCTTCATCGCGGCGCGTCGACGCAAACAGCAGCCACAGATGGCCCCCGCTGGTGCTCCTTATCAGCGTGAAACCTTCGAACAGCCGCAACCGGCACAGAATTCGATCTTCGGCGGTTCCGCTCCTGCAGCGGCTGCCCGTCCGGTAATCAACGCGCCGGCCTGGTTCAACGAAGAGCGTTTTATTGAAGCTGCCCGCAGTCACTTCCAGTCGCTGCAACAGCACTGGGACGCGAACGAGATGGACAAGATCTCCGAGTTCGTGACCCCGCAGATGCTGCAGTTCCTGAAGAAAGAACGCGCCGATCTGGGCGACGGCTTCCAGTCCACCTTCATCGACAACCTCAACGTGCAACTTGATGGTCTGGATGATCGCGCCGACAAGACCATCGCTACGCTGACGTTCAACGGTGTGTCGAAGACGTCGCGCTTCGATCAGGGCGAAGTGTTCAGTGAAAGCTGGAACATGGAACGCGCCCAGGGTGACAACCAGCCTTGGCTGGTGGCAGGTATCCGCCAGAACGGCTAATACCGCTGAGCTGCTGCAAATGAACCCCGGACTTGTTCCGGGGTTCTGTTTTTAGAGAAGCCAAGTTAATTTGGCGATGCCTTTGAGCTACTGTATAACCCGCGCAAATCGTTAGAGGATCCACGTCGTGGAAGAAGTCATCGAACAACTCCGTGAAGCCAATGAACCGGTCCCTGTCCCGCTTGAGCTGCCTGATGAAGATCAGTTGGTCGAAGTTGAGGAGCAGCTGTTCATCAATATCCCGTTCGTCTTCAAGGAGTTCTTGCTCACCGTAAGCGACGTGGTTTACGGCAGCCTTGAGCCCGTCACCGTCACTGATCCGGGCTCGCATACGTATCTGCCGGAAGTGGCGGCGACCGCCTGGGACATCGGCGTGCCGCGCGAGCTGATCCCGATCTGTCAGGACGGCGAGGATTACTACTGCGTCGAGGAAGACGGTACTGTGGTGCTGTGGTCTGGCGAAGAAGAACTCGTCACCGAGGAAAACTGGGAATCCGTCTGGCACTGGGCGCGGGACGTCTGGCTGGAAAGCTGAGAATCACAACTCCTCTTCTGAATCAGCCTTGAGCACGCGTCTCAAGGCCGACTCAGGCTCATGCCTCATGGCTCAGCGTGATTGCCGAGGGTTTCGAGCAGCGCAATCTGCATGCGCGTGTGCACCCGGATGAACCACCGCCACAACACGGCTGCTACCACGGCCGCCACCACGACGATCAGCATCAGCCATTCGCGCGTCGGCAGCATGCTGGATGACAGCAATGCGATGAGCAGAAAAATCACCACCAATGACAGCAGCGGTATCACTTCAGCGATCACCCGACGGACGCGCGCTGTGTGCCTTCCCGCCATCTCCGGCTTCACGCTCATCTCCGCCAGCAACATCGACAGCGCCTTGAGCTTGCGATAAGCAGCGATCAGGAACGGCAGCGACAGTAGCAATGAAGCGCCCCAGATCCAGGCTTTCTGCTGTCCGACATCACTGACCCAGTCGCTGAAATACACGCCAATCCGCTCCGCGAAGAATGCCCCGGTGAGGAAGATAGCGATGACCAGCGCCAGGTTGATGCCGACCTGCAGCAGAATCTTGCGGATCATCGCCGCCAGCACTGCGCCTTCCCCTTGCGGCTGAATGCTGCGCAGCCACTCTCCGTATAGGCCAAACACCCGCGCCATACGTGCCGGAACAATGGCGCCCAAGGTGTGCGACAGCGGATCTGCTGCGCGGATGAGGTAAGGCGTCAACAGCGTAGTGATGGCGGAGACCGCCACCGCGACCGGGTAGAGAAAATCGCTGGTGACCTGCAGCGTCATCCCCAGCGCTGCGATGATGAAGGAAAATTCGCCAATCTGTGACAGCCCCATCCCCACACGCAGCGAGGTCTTGCCGTCGTTGCCGGCGATAAAAGCGCCCAACCCGCAGGAAATCATCTTGCCCAGTACCACGGCGACGGTGATCACCGCGATGGGCCAGGCGTAATCGAGCAGAATGTTCGGATCGATCATCAAGCCGATCGCGACGAAAAAGATCGCGCTGAACATGTCCCGGATGGGCTCGACCAAGTGTTCGATCTTCGCCAGTTGCCGGGATTCGGCCATGATCGCACCAATGAGAAACGCCCCCAGCACCATGCTGTATTCAAGTTTGACCACCAGCAGGCAAAAGCCGAAACACAGGCCCAGCACGGTGATCAGCAGCATTTCATTGCTTTCGAACTTCGCCACATAAGCCAGCAACCGCGGCACGACCAGAATGCCGATGACCAGCGCGACGATCATGAACAGCGACAGCTTGCCGACCGTGGAAAACACCTCGCCGGAACTGACCGTGCCGCTCACGGCGATGCCCGATAGCAGCGCGATGATGCCAATGCCGAGGATGTCTTCAACGATAAGCACGCCAAAGATCAGCTGGGCAAAGCGCTGGTTTTTCATTTTCAGGTCGTTGAGCGCTTTGACGATAATGGTAGTAGACGAGATCGCCAGAATGGCACCCAGGAACAGCGAGTCCATGGTGTTCCAGGCGAAGAACTGGCCGATTTCGTAACCGATCCAGATCATCAGCATGATTTCGAGAAACGCGGCAATGAACGCGGTCGCGCCTACCTTGAACAGTTTGCGCAGGCTGAATTCCAGGCCGAGGCAGAACATCAGGAAGATCACGCCGAGTTCGGCGAGGGTCTTGATGGTGTCTTCGTCGTGGATGAGGCCAAAAGGCGGGGTGTGCGGGCCGATGATAAAGCCGGCAACGATATAGCCCAGCACCACGGGTTGCTTGAGCCTGTGGAACACCACCGTTACGACGCCAGCGACGAGCATGATCACAGCCAGGTCTTGAATGAAACTGATGGCATGCATGGGCGCTGCTCCTGCTGGCAATCGGTGAAATGCGCGTATCCGCCTGAATGAGAGACGACTGCTGTACGAAAACTCGCCAACGAAGCCTGAATATTCTGACCGAGACGCAGGATTTACCCCATCCAAGGGCTTCCGCAGGTTAACACCGCACAAAAGCGCGAAAAGCCAGTGCAATATATGGAAACAGATGGATGCAGGGCGTGACGGCGGAGCGGCCGTTGGCGTCCCGGTATCGATGGTTTTGTAGCCAATCTGCATTCGAGCACCTGAGCAAGGTGCCTTCTGACCCTTTTAGACCGTGAGCACGCTATGGAACCCGGAAACGCCCAGCTGTCGATGACTGTATTGATGACCCCGGACATGGCCAACTTCTCCGGCAACGTCCACGGCGGGACGCTGCTGAAGTACCTCGACGAAGTGGCCTACGCATGCGCGAGCCGTTACGCAGGACGCTATGTCGTGACGCTGTCGGTGGATCAGGTGATTTTCCGTGAGCCGATTCACGTCGGCGAACTGGTCACGTTCCTGGCATCGGTCAACTACACCGGCAATACGTCCATGGAAGTGGGCATCAAGGTAGTGACTGAGAACATCCGCGAACGCTCGGTTCGTCACACCAACAGCTGCTTCTTCACCATGGTGGCGGTGGACGACCAACGCAAACCTGCCGGCGTGCCGCCGCTCACTCCAGCCAACAGCGAAGACAAGCGCCGTTACGTGCAGGCACAACAACGCCGCCAGATCCGTCAGGAACTGGAGAAGCGTTATCGTGAAATCAAGGATGAGCCGGTTTAAGCCAGCGCCGGAATTCGCTCTACAACCGGACGGCTTCGAACCTGACGCGCGGATGGGCGATTCGGTCCTGCGCGCGCACCAGTTCCAGCTCATAGCTGCCGCAGGCCTGAGTCTCCAGCAGCACTTCATGCACCGCTGACGCCGCGAATTCGAACGCGCGGCGCAGGTCGTCACCCAGCAAAATCCGCGACAGGAAAAGCCCGGACGTCAGGTCGCCGACACCAACGGGCTGTCGAGGGAATGCCAGGAGCGGTCGGCGCAGGTGCCAGGTTTCGTGTTCGGTCACCAGCAGCATTTCAAAGCTGTCCGCAGGTTTTCCCGGATAGGCCAGGTGCTTGACGACCACCGCCTTGGGGCCTCGGGCCAGCAATGTGCGCGCCATGGCCACGCAGTCAGGCAGCGATTCGGGTTTGCGGCCGGAGAAGCTGTCCAGCTCCAGCTGATTGGGGCAAAGAAAGTCGGCCACCGCAGCGGCTTCGTCGAGAAGGAAATCGCTGACCTCCTGCGGCACGATGCAGCCCTTTTCCGGGTGCCCCATCACCGGATCACACACATACAGCGCGCGTGGATTGGCGCGTTTGATCTGCGCAACGGCGCTCAGAATCGCCCGCCCCTGCGCTGCGCTCCCCAGATAACCCGACAGCACCGCGTCGCAATTCCCCAACTCGCCTATCGCGGCAATCCCCTCGACCAACGCTGGAATCTGCTGCGGCGCCAGGACTTCCCCCGCCCAGTGTCCATACTGAGTGTGGTTGGAGAACTGAACGGTATTCAACGGCCAGACATTGATGCCGATACGCTGCATAGGGAACACAGCTGCGCTGTTGCCGGCGTGACCAAACACGACATGGGACTGGATGGCGAGTAGATGGGGCGTACGTTTCATGACAGGTTCCTGAGACCGGGAAGGCACAGTAGTGGCGATGCCGGACGAAGTGAAGCGAAATTAAGCTTTCGGGCTATGGCTGTCTGTCACCCGACGCAGTTAAGCTGCAAGCCTTCTGTTGGAGTGCCTTTTCCATGCTGACCCTGGGCAACATTTTCGTCCTCATGCTGCTGGCGACTGCCGGCGCCTGGCTGTGGCACGCCCATGGCCTGCGTGAGCGGGCGCTCGAACGCGTCAAACAGCACTGCGCCAAGCTTGAGCTTGAATTGCTCGACGGCAACGTGGCGCTGAAGCGACTCGCCTTCAAACGCGACAATGAAGGCCGCAAGCGCCTGGCGCGTGTGTATAACTTCGAATTCACAGTCACCGGTGAGCACCGGCATCCCGGCACGATCACCATGTTCGGTGCCCATGCGGCGCAGATCGAGCTGGCGCCCTACCCGTTCGAGATCAAAGACCCGAAGCCCACCGCCGAGATCATTCAGCTGAGTCAGTGGCGTCAGGAACACAACAAGTGGAAGCAGTGATCCTCTGTGGATAACTGACTCTAGAGCAGACAGGCCGCCAACTCTGCCTGCAAAGCGGCCTCGTCCTGAGGCCCTTCGAAGATCAGCTCAAGGCGCGAGTCCCTGCGCCATTCACTCGACGCCCATTCCAGCGAGCTGCCATTCAGCGCGTTGCCTGAAACCCACCCCTTTTCGCTGTGGATAACCAGCTTGGCGCGCCGCCAGTCAAAGGCCTGCAGCCATGCTTGCACCTTTGTCGCATCGAAAACCCGCTCTGGGTGCCAGCGCCAGCCGATGCTCCAGCCTTCTGCCTGTTGCTGGCTCACGCAGAACGGCGCCATCGGGTCTGCCCACGCTGCAGGGAGTTGCGCCAATGACCGGGGGATGGCTGGGTTGTCGGAGCCAGCGTGAGCGCTGACGTCGATGCCGGGTAACGCATCCAGAGACAATACGCCGTGGTCAGTCCAGCGCAGCAGACGATCAGGCAGCGCAGCGGCAATCGCCTTCCGCGTCGAAGCGTCCAGCCCTTCAGACTTGTTCAGTACCAGCAGGCCCGTCTGCGCAAGGGCGTCCCGCTGGGTGTCAGGCAGCGCTTTGCCCTGAGCGAGCGCCTGGGCGTCGAGCACCATGACACTGGGCTGAATCGACAGCACGCCGAACCAGGGTGCCTCGTGTAATTGCTGGATCAACTGAACCGGATGCCCCAGCCCGGAGGGCTCGATGAGCAAGCGGTCCGGTCTGGCCTTGCGCAACAACCGGCCGAGGCCAATCTGAAAAGGCGCGCCATTGACGCAGCACAGGCAACCTCCAGCCACTTCGCCAAGTGCGATACCATCGTCGCCGGTCGTCAGCAGCGCAGCGTCCAGGCCGATCTGGCCGAACTCATTGATCAGCACAGCCCAGCGCTCGTGCGCAGGTTTCTGCTTCATTAGATGCCTGATCAGGCTCGTCTTGCCGGCACCTAATGGGCCTGCAATGACATGAGTGGGGATGTTCTGCAGCATGTCGGCCATTCTTGAGATCGCTCCTGAAATGAGCGCTGACGGAGGTAATTGATGCGAGCAAGGTGGCTGCCCATGGGGCTGGCGTGGGCGCTGTTGGCGATGACGTCGGCGCAGGTCTGGGCCGAGACGTGCGTCGTGCACAGCCAGGGCGAGCGAGTGGACGTCAAAGTCTGTCAGGAGAATCTGAACATCCCGCCAGACCTGTTCCACGACGGTTTTTGCAAACCCCAGCTCAAGGACCAGAAAACGGAGGTTACGTACGCGGAACAGTGCCCTACCGGGTCATTTGGCCAGTGCAGCAACGCGCAGGTGGCCAATATGCCTTATCGGCAGAACATTCACTATTACGGCGTGGCCAGCGACGCTGCGTTCCTCAAACCGTTCTGCGAGCAGCAGAGCAAAGGCATCTGGAAAACCCAGTAAGTCGGACGGGTTTTAGGCCGCGTCGCCGTACCAGTCGCCAAACGGATCAGGCATTGAGCGCCAGTCTGCAACGCCGGCCGCCATCTCGGCGTCAGTCAGCAGACATTCATCCAACTCGGCAGCCAGCCGCCCGAAGTCGATGTTCTGACCAATGAACACCAGTTCCTGACGGCAATCGCCGGTCTCCGCTTCCCAACTGCGCATGATCACCTGCGTGCTTTCGTCGTCCTGCGGCCACTGCGCCTTAGGCACGAAGCGCCACCAACGACCGGCGAAACCATGACGCATCAAGCCGCCGGCCTGGGACCAACTGCCGGCGTCCTCATGCTTGCTGGCGAGCCAGAAAAAGCCCTTCGAGCGCAGCAGTCGTCCGTTTTCCCACGGCGCATTCAGGAAGTCGAAAAAGCGTTGGGGATGAAAAGGCCGACGCGCCCGATAAGCCGTGGACGCGATGCCATATTCTTCGGTCTCCGGCGCGTGCTCGCCACGCAACTCCTTGAGCCAGCCCGGTGCCTGCGCCGCTCGTTCGAAGTCGAAACGGTTCGTGTCGAGAATCTTGCTGAGGGGCACGGCGCCCATGACCATGGGCAGAATTTCCGCCTGACTGTTGAGGCGACGCAAAATTGCCATCAGCTCCCGGCGATCGGCTGAACTGATGAGGTCGATCTTGCTGATCAGTATCACGTCGGCGAACTCAACCTGCTCAATCAGCAGATCAGTGATCGCGCGCTCGTCATCCTCGCCCAAGGTCTCTCCGCGTGAGGCCAGGCTCTCCGCAGCGTTGAAATCCTGCAGAAAGTTCAGGCCATCGACTACCGTCACCATCGTGTCGAGACGGGCGACATCGGCCAGACTCCGGCCCTGTTCATCGCGAAAGGTAAATGTCTCAGCCACGGGAAGCGGCTCGGAAATACCCGTGGACTCAATCAGCAGGTAGTCGAAACGGCCTTCATGGGCCAGCCGACTGACCTCTTCCAGCAAGTCTTCGCGCAGGGTGCAGCAGATGCAGCCGTTGCTCATCTCCACCAGTTTTTCTTCCGCGCGATTGAGGCTGACGTCCCGCTGTACTTCACTGCCGTCGATGTTGATCTCGCTCATGTCGTTGACGATCACGGCGACGCGCAGATTGTCGCGATTGCGCAGGATGTGGTTCAACAGCGTGCTTTTTCCTGCGCCAAGGAAGCCGGAAAGAACGGTAACGGGAAGACGGTTCATGAAGGTTTCACCAGAGTGCGGATGCGATCGCTTTTTACGTTATAGTATAACGATACGCAGGCGCTAATCTTTTTTTAAGGCAGCTTCATGACTCGGTTGTTTTGGTTGTTGGCAGGCTGTTCGCTGTTGCTGAGCACACAGGCGTTTGCCCTGCCGCCCTCGCCCAGGCTGAACAAGGCGTTGTGCACGCGCACTGCAACGCTGTTGGCCTGCATTGATGCCGACGACAACACGTACAGCGTGGCGGTAGCAGGGAAAACGATCTTCGTGCGCGGCTTTGAAAGCGTTGGCAAGCGACGCTGGGCGCAGACCAATAGCCGTTACGGCTCACTGACCTTCTTCACCGGCCTGGCATCGGATGGCGAAACCTGGGTGGGGTATACCCGGAAAGTGGGCTGGACGACGATCAGTCGGGTGTCGAGTTCGAGCGGGAGCCGGACCAAAATCACCTGTGATCGAGTGATGGGTTGTCGGTGAGCGGCAAAGCTGGCCCGTTTCCGGAGAGAGCCAGTCTGCTCTCTCCGCCGTTCGGCACCTCAATCCTCAGGCCAGCGCCTCATTCGCCTTTTGCTCCTGGCGCCAGGCCACGTACGAGCCGGCCGGCGGATTGCGCTCGAAGTAGCGCTTCATGCCATCAAACAAACCATCGGCCACGGCCTGCTGATGGCGCGCGGTGACGAGACGCTGACTGTCGCGGCTGTTGGAGATGAAGCCGGTCTCGACCAGAATCGACGGTACGTCCGGTGACTTCAGCACCGCGAAACCGGCCTGCTCCACGCGTTTCTGATGCAGCGTCGTGATCCCTTCCAGGCTGCCCAGTACGGTGTGACCCAAATCCAGGCTGGCAGCGATCGTGGCGTTCATCGACATATCGAGAATCACGCCGGCCAGCATTGGGTCCTTGTCTTTCAGGTTCAACAGACTGTTCGCGCCGATCAGGTCGGCGCCGTTTTCGCGCTGGGCCATAAACCGTGCTGTTGCAGATGTCGCGCCGTTCTCCGACAAAGCGAACACGGACGCGCCAGAGGCCGTCAAGCGAGGGGCGGCGTCGGCGTGGACCGAAATGAACATGTCAGCGTTGTATTTGCGTGCAACGTCCACGCGCTTGCGAAGCGGCACGAAGAAGTCGTCGTTGCGAACCAGGCGCACATCAAAGCCCTTTTCGCGCTTCAAACGCTTGGCGAGCAACTGCGCAATGGACAGCACGACGTCTTTCTCGCGCTCACCCTTCGAGCCAACGGCGCCAGGGTCTTTACCACCATGGCCTGCGTCGACGACCACCATGATGTCGCGCTTGGAACGGTCTCTTCCCGTGGACTGCGCGGCTGGCTCTTTCGCCAGCGGTGCGGCTGCGGCCAACTGCACCGGCGGACGGGAAAGCACGTCATGCCCCAGATCCAGAACCAGCCGGTTGCCCTGAGCGCCCTCGGGACCCAGCAGGAAACTGTTGATCTGCACGGGGGATGTCAGATCGAGGACGATGCGCGTATCGCTCTGACCGAAGTGGCCGGAGCGAATCGACTTGATCGGCGTGTTTTCCAGCGCCAGCTGACTGAAGTTGCCCTCAAGCCGGGCGCCGCTGACGTCGATGATGATCCGCTCGGGCGCGCTAAGAGTGAAAGTCTTGTACTGCACCGGGCCACTCAGGTCGAACACGAGACGTAGCTTGCTATCGGAACGCCACAAGCGAGCACTCCGGATCTGCGTCGCATGGACTGAAAATGGAAGCGCAAAGGCGGCGCTGGCCAAAAGCATGTTGAGCAGCATTTGACGTCGGTGCATGGCACGGTCCGATGGCGAAGAGCATCCCGGCTCAGAGATAGAGGGTCATAGTTACAATATAACAGTCGGGATATCTGGCGAAGATGAAGCTTTTTATAAGAATGGCCAGGGTTTTAATCAGTCTGTTCAACGCCTAAGGTTGAAAAGCTCATGTGAAACAAGAACATGTTCCACGTGGAACACGATGTAATGTTCGCACAAATGAAAACGCCCTGATTACTCAGGGCGCTTGATAAGCAGGAAGAATCAGGTTCTCGGTTTTACGGTGCCACACTGCTGACCCAGCCAAACAGCGCGCGTGTCCATGCTGCCGTTCTGCTGCTGGCCTGTCGCGTTGAACGAGCCAATGACGTGGGTGTTGAATTCACGGTCACTCAGGAACTGTGCAGTGCCAGTACCCTGAGCGCGAGGGCAACTGAACTTGAATTTCCAGGTGGCGCCGGTACGTTCGGTGATCTGCTGGGTACAGCCCGACTTCGGATCGGTCAGCGGGATCTGCTCATTCTTGACCTGCTCTTGGGTCAGGCAAATACGTACGCCCTTCCCGCCAAGAGTAACACCTTGTTTTTCAAGCATTTGCTCCATGGCTGCGCGCTGCTGCGGCGCCATCATTTGCAGTTGGGACAGCATCACCTGCAAGTCCGGCATCTGCTGGCCGTCCACCTGCATGTTGCTTGAACTCAGCTCCCACAGTCCCGGCTGCAACACCTGTGCCTGGGCGAAGGGCGCAGCCAGACAAACCATCAACGCCAGTACGCGCTTTTTCATGAATCGGTTTTCCTTTTTTACTCTTGGGCATCTGGATGCGGCCTGCTTGCAAGCCACTGAACGATGAGGGTTAGACGGCAGATCGGGTGGCCAGTTGCACCCGCAATAAAATAGCGACAATCCCGGTGCGGTGTGGTCTGTTAGACACCAATAAGCTTCTAGCACAAGGTTGCGCATGGATTACCACAGCCCGTATTTCTTTGGCTATTTGCTCGGTTTCACTCACCTGCTGGGCATTGTCGCAGCAATCCACGCCTTACTCACTGTGCGTACGGCTCAGGGCTCGATTGCCTGGGCGATGCCCCTCATCTTCATCCCCTATATCGCACTCCTCCCGTATCTGGTCTTCGGTAGAAGTACGTTCGACGCCTACATCAAAGCGCGGCGTCAGGCGAACACCGAGATGCGCACGGCGATCGCCGACTTCAACTGGAAGCCATGGATTGAAGAGGCGGTGGCAGCGCGTCGCTCGGACGCTTATCGATCCCTGCGCGCAATGCCAAAGCTGGGACGCATGCCGTGCCTGGCGAACAACGAAGTAAAGCTGCTGATCAACGGCGATGAAACGTTTGGCGCGATATTCGAAGCAATCAAAAGCGCCCGGGAAGTGGTGTTCGTGCAGTTTTTCATCATCCATGACGATGATCTCGGTCGCCGACTGCAAGGGCTGTTGCTGGAAAAAGCCGCCGAAGGCGTAGCGATTCATGTGCTCTACGACCGCATCGGCAGCCATGCCTTACCGGCGCGCTACATCGACAAACTGCGTGCCGGTGGTGTTCAGATCAAGGCCTTTGCCACACGGGGCGGTTGGCTGACACGCTTCCAGATCAACTTCCGCAATCATCGCAAGATCGTCGTGGTTGATGGCATGAAAGGCTTCGTTGGCGGCCACAACGTGGGCGATGAGTATCTGGGCCTCAAGCCGCCGCTGGCGCCGTGGCGCGATACCCACGTTAGCGTTGTCGGACCTGTCGTGGCGTGCTTGCAGGAATCGTTCGCCGAGGACTGGTTCTGGGCGACTCGCGAAATCCCGCCGCTGATCCTGCCGGACAGCTACCCGGAAGACGGCGTACTGTGCCAGTTACTCGCCAGCGGCCCGGCCGATGCGCAGGAAACCTGCTCACTGTTCTTCGTCGAAGCCATTCATGCGGCGACCGAACGGGTGTGGATCACCACACCCTATTTCATTCCCGATGAAGCCGTGTCGGCGGCGCTGAGATTGGCGGTCCTGCGCGGCGTGGATGTGCGCCTGCTGCTGCCCTCGCGTCCTGATCACTACACGGTCTATGCCGCCTCCAGCTTGTTTGCGTTTGAAGCCGTCCGCGCAGGCGTTCGCATCTTTCGCTACAAGCCCGGCTTCCTGCACCAGAAGGTGGTGCTGGTGGACAACGCGATCTCGGCGATTGGCAGCGCCAACCTGGACAACCGTTCGTTCCGGCTCAACTTCGAACTCATGCTCTTGACCGTTGATGAGGATTTCGCACGCGAGGTCGAAACCATGTTGATCGACGACTTCGCCCTCTCCCACGAAATCTCCAGTGAAGAGAGCAAAGAAACCCATCACCTGCAGCAATTGGGAATGCGGGTCGCAAGATTGATTTCGCCGATTCTGTAGATGTGATTGAGCAGTACGCCAAGTGTGGGAGTGAGCTTGCTCACGAAGACGGTAGTTCAAACGCCGATGATTCGGGGGATGTACCGACATCTTCGCGAGCAAGCTCGCTCCCACCAGTTGAAGCAATTACGCGTAGATATCGTCTCTGGTCAACGGCAGATTATGACTACCGTCCGGATAAGACTTTACCGCGAGGATCTGGTGGAGGTTGATCCAGCCCCTGGAAAACGCATACGCGCAGCCAGCCAGATACAACCGAAAGATCCTCAGCGCCTGCTCCGGCACCATGGCCGCGGCGAGATCGAGCTTCTCTTCCAGCCGGGAACTCCAGTGTTCGAGTGTCCTGGCGTAGTGCAGGCGCAGGCTTTCCACGTCGACCACTTCCAGACCCGCCTCGCTGATGAACCCGGTGATCATCGACAGGTGCGGCAGTTCACCGTTGGGAAACACGTAGCGATCGATAAATTCCCCTGCACCGCGCCCCACAGGACGTCCGTCGGTGTGCCTGGACGTGATGCCGTGGTTCATCACCAGACCGCCCTCCTTCACCGCATCGAATAAACACTTTGCGTACAGCTCAAGGTTGGCGTGGCCGACATGCTCGAACATGCCGACGCTGACGACCTTGTCGAACCGACCGTCCCTGGGCAGATCCCGGTAGTCGAGCAGCTGCAGCTCGACACGCCCCTGCAGACCGTCCGCGCGCACCCGCTCCCGGGCCAGCGCCAGTTGCTCACGGCTTAACGTGATGCCGAACACTTTGACGCCGTATTCACTTGCGGCAAAGCGGGAAAGCCCTCCCCAGCCACAGCCGACGTCGAGCAGGTACTCCCCCGGCTTGAGGCGCAGCTTGCGGCACAGGTGGTGAAATTTGTCTTGTTGCGCCTGGTCGAGGGTCTCGTTGCCGGTCTTGAAGTACGCGCAGGAGTAGACCATCTCCCGGTCCAGCCACAAGCGATAGAAGTCGTTGGAGAGGTCGTAGTGGTAGGAGATCGACGCGGCGTCGGTGGCCTTATCGTGCTCGGTGCGCACAGGGAGATTGTCGTCGTCCTCGTCCACCAGCGCTTTGGTCAACTCGTCGCACACCCGGATCACTTCGCTGATTGATCCTTCCAGTTCGAGCCGGCCCTCAACAAAGGCGCGGCCCAGAAGGTCCAGACTCGGGTGCGTGAAATCGGAAACAAGCGACGGGTCGTTCACCACGATCGTGACGCGGGGATCACTCCCCAGGTCGAGCTCGTTGCCGTCCCAGAGCTTGAGACGCAGTGGCAGATGAAGGTTCTGCAACGCCGGTGGAAGTTGCGCGAGCATATGAAATCCCCCTGATCCAGCTACACGGAAAGGGTAGTCCATAACCGACTCCCGGATCAGGAGCCGTCAGGCGATCGGCTTTTATGAACGACGACGAATCTACAACGGGTAGGACTTTGTGCCCCAGAATTCGAGCCAATGTGACGCCTGCAGATGGAGCACCCCGAAAAGACTCAAGTTAATTTGTAACAGAGTTCTTCAAAGCTCAAGCGGATTTTAATGCTTAGTGGATCCCCGTAACCCGGCGCTTTCGGTGAAGGCGCCGGGGAATGTGGCTTAGGAGGGATTGTGAAACTTCGCGATGGGCTCGTGAAAACGTAGCAGTCGACCGGCGTTGCCAAGCACCAGCAGCGTGCTGAGGTTATGCAGGATCGCCGCGATCATCGCGCCTGCCGCGCCCAGCACGCCGAACGCCGCCATGGCGACAATGGCCAGCGTCCAGCCAAGTCCGATGATCACGTTCACTTGCAAGGTATGGCGGCACTGACGGCTCAGCCTCACGCAGGTGCCCAGCCGGCGCAGGTCACTGCCGATCAACACGATGTCGGCGGAGGCCAACGCGATGTCCGCCCCGCCCGCCCCCATCGCAACGCCGACAACGCCGGCCTTCAGCGCCAGGGAGTCGTTGATGCCATCGCCGACGACCATCGGACGAAAGCCTTTTTTGATTTCGCTCATGACCCGATTGAGCTTGTCCTCGGGCAGCGCCTGGGCGTGGATATCGCTGATGCCGACCTCGTGACCCAAGCTGTCGGCGACACTCTGGCGATCCCCGGTCAGCAGTAACTGCCGACCCAGGCCCAGCTCGCGCAGCTCACTCAGCGCCTGACGGGCCTCGGGCTTGAGGCTGTCGGCCAGCAGCAGCCAGGCCAGAAAATGGCCATCCACCGCGAGCCCGGCAATCGGGCCATCGTGGTCAGGAACCGGCGAGGTAACGATGCCCAGCTGCGCGAACAGCTCAGGCCGCCCCAACGCGGCTTCACCCCGTGCGGTCTGCGCGACGACGCCCAGCCCCTGGCGCTCACGAATGTCGCCAAGAGGGAGCAGATGATCCTTGTCGACCAAACTGGCCAGCGCGCGACTGACCGGGTGGCTACTCGCAGAACCCAGGCTTGCTGCCAGCTCGATGATGTTGTCGCCAGCGCCCTCCTCGGCCTGCACCGATTGCAGACGCAGACTGCCGTAGGTCAGCGTGCCGGTCTTGTCGACGACCAAGGAAGTCAGATCGGCCAGTTCTTCAAGAAAAGCCGAACTGCGGATCAGAATGCCGTGGCGCGCGGCGACCGCAATACCGGCAATGGCTGTCGCGGGCGCTGACAGCACCAACGCGCAAGGGCAGGCAGCGACCAACACCGCCAACATGGCCTGCGCGTTATTGGTGATGAACCAGGTCACGGCCGCGATCAGCAGCACGAGAACCATGTAGCTGCCGGCGTACTTTTCCAACAGGCGAGTGATGGGCGGTTTGGAGCGTTCGGCGCTTTGCATGAGCGCGATGACCTTGCCCAGGGTCGACTCGTTGCCGATGCGCGTCACTTCGATACGCAGCAGGCCATCGAGGTTGATCGCGCCGCCGAAGACTTCCATCCCTGCACGCGCTTCAAGCGGGACGGACTCGCCGGTAATGGGTGCGGTATCGAGGCTGGCCTGGCCTGAAATCACCAAACCGTCAGCCGGTACGCGGTCACCGGCGCGCACTTCGACGCGATCACCGGCCACCAGCGTGCCGTTGTCGACTTCGCGGATCGCGCCATCCTTATCGATCAGCCGGGCATGGCTGCGGGTCAGACGGCCCAGTGCCTGAATGGCTTCCTGGGAGCCAATCACGCTGCGCTCCTCCAGCACGTGGCCGAAGATCATGATGATGGGCAGCAACGCGGCGGTCATCAGATCGCCCGTCGCCCACGCGCCCAGCATGGCCAGTGCGATCAGTTGATCGGTAATGCCGTGCAGGCTGGGATAACGCAGGCTGTGCCAGCCGGCGCTGACCACCGGGATGGCCACCAACAGCGAGGCGGCGCCCAACAGCAGCTGGCTGACGCCGACTTGCTCGGGCGAGAAGAATCGCCAGACCAGCCCCAGAGCAAGCAGGCCCAGGGCAAGCATCGCCAGCGTCAACTGGCGGGCCGCGCTGCGCTGCTCGCGGCTGGTGAGCATACTGCCGGGCGCAGCGGGCTCGGCATGCTTGTGAGAAGGGTCGTGGGAATGGTTATGTACGGCTTCGCCACTCATTTGTCAGCTCCCTGAATGATCAGGCGGGAATCGTCGCGGGGGTCGACCGTGGTCACTGAGCCCGCCTGTTTCAGGATGGCAGGCACCCGCTCGCGGTAGATCCGCAATAGCAATCCGGGATCGCTCTTGTTCTGCATCGACATCGCCAGGCCGGTCACTGCGGCGGTGTCGGTCTGCGCCTTGGCCAGTCGTTCGGACGCCTGGGCATGGGCGACCTGCAGCGTGCGGTCGGCCTGCTGATTAGCGGTCTGGTTGAGTTTCTCTGCGTCAGTGCGCGCGTTCGCCACAGCCTGATCGGCTTGCTGACTGGCAGTCAGCACCGCGTTGAACGCATTCACTGCCGCGGCCGGCAGACTGGACTGCACGTCGACACGCACGACTTCGACGCCCAGACCGACGCCAGTGGCCGTCAGCTCGCCAAGCTGCGTGTTGATACCCTGCACCAGATCGCCGCGCAGACGTTCGCGACGCTCGGCAGACTGGCTGTCGGAACCCACCAGCTCGGGACGCGCCACCAGAATAGTGTCCAGATCCCGCGCCGCTGTGAGGCTGACGGCGCTGCGATTGACCAGACGATCCAGCGCCGGCAGCACGTGCTCGCCTTGCAGCACGAACGCTCGCGGCTCCGTCACTTTGTAGTACGCCGTCACATCGAGTTGTACGACACCGGCGTCCCCCGTCAGCAAATAGCCCGAGCCTGCCAGTGCGTCGCTCATCGGCGTCGCAAAACTGGTGATCTTGTCGGCTGCCAACGCAGTGGGGGAACGCAACAGCGTTTCGACATGCCGCTCGATCACGCGGTCAGCGGACGGCAAAAGCACCACTTGCTCGAACGGTTGCGGCCAGGCCAGCAACAAGCCTGCGTTCTGTACGCGGTCCAGCTCGCCGAAGCGAAACACCACGGCGCGGTTCTGTGGGTCGATTTCCCGCACATTGGAGACAGCCCAACCGAGCGCAGCCAGCAGGGTCACGACATACAGCCCCAGAAACGCCAGCCGGCTGGCCTGCAGCCAGGGACTGTTCACCACCGGCCGCTCGATGTGCGCCGCGTCTTGCTCAGTCATGGCTGCGTTCCAGCCTTGCCATCCAGGGTCGGCGGGCCGTCTACAAGCACTCGGAACGGCGCGGCATCGGTACGCAGAATCAGTTTGGTGCTCGGCCCCACCACGGTGCCGAGGGTGTCCAGCGAGCGCAGCAAGTTGTACAGCTGCGGCGAACCGGCGTAGGCGCGGCCGTAAATCTGCGCCGCTTCAACGCGGGATTGCGCCTCGATGTCGGCAGCTTTCACGGTAGCGTCGGCCTCGACAATCCGCGCGTCGCGTTCGGCGGCAGAACGGATCTGCGCCGCCTCGCGTTTGCCAATGGCGGTGCGCTCTGTAGCGATGGTTTCGCGCTCGGCGCGCATGCGGTCGACTGTCGCGTTGAGAGTCACCGACGGCAACGTAAGACGTTCGACACCTACTTGCAGAACGCGTACGCCATAGGTGGTCAGCAGTTGCTTATCGATCTGCTGACGCAGCTGGTTTTCGAAATCGGCAATGCGCACCTGCTTGGCGTCGGTGTTGATCAGGCTCGACAGATCGAAGCTCGCTGCGGTGGTTTCCAGTGCAGAGCCGACGAAGGTGCGGATCTGTCTGGCCGCTTCGTCCGGCTGGTTTTGCACGGCGCGCATGAAGCGCTTCACGTTGTCCGGATCGCCCTGCACCTGCCAGGCCACGTACGCCTGAACGATGATGCGCAGGCCGTCACGGGTACCGACGTCCTGCAAACCGCTTGAGGTGGTGCGCAAACGCAGGTCCACGGGGATCGCTGCTTCGAACGGCGCCGGCCAGCGCCAGCTCAGGCCCGGATCGAGCAGTACGCGGGCGGGGTTTCCGAAGCGCGTGATGACCGTCGCCTCGCCGGAGCGCACCTGGACCAGGCTCGCCGCCGCGATCGCGAAAGCAATCAGCACCGCAGCCAACGCCGCACGGCGCCACGGAAACACGGCCGGGCCGGAGGCTTCGCCATGGTGATGGCCGTGATGGTGGCCGCCATGACCGTGACCGCTGTGGTCGTGACCGGAATGGTCGTGATGATCGTGGGAATGAAACAAACTCAAAGGAAGACTCCTTATTCAGCCGAGGGCTGGTCAGCTGATTGAGTCGACGCTGCAGGGTCGACCGGGAGGGTAAAAGAACGCAGATCGATGGTCGGCGCGCTGGTGCCGCCGAGCCGATGATCCAGCACCAGCAACTTGGCGTGGGTCAGCCCCTGAGTCAGCTGACTGAAATACTGCTCCAGCAGAAACGCCCGGCCCGCTTTGGCGTAGCCCTGTTGCTCGGCGCTGAAACGCAAATCCGCGCCTTGCGCCGTGGCCATGACTTCCCGCGAGGTGGCCGCCGCCTGATCGTGGGCCATGCTGGCGTGCAGTTGAGCCACGTTGGCCTGATCTGCCGCCGCGCCACGCTCCCGGGCGATCAGTGCCTGGGCGCTGATCTGCGCGGCCTGGACCGCGTGGTAGGCGTTTGCCGCGCCTGCCGGTGGATGAATCGACTCAACCACGGTCGCAAGAATTTCCACACCGCTGTCGAGTTTTTTCAGGTCGCGCTGTACGGCGTCGCCGATGTCAGCCGCCAGATCATTGCGCTGCTCACCGAGCAATTCGTCGAGGGTGCGCGAGGCGAAATCGTGCACCAGCACGCGGCTGGCGGTGCTGCGAATAAGACTGGGGATGTCGGCGCTGTTGTACGTCGCGGCCAGTGCGGCTTCGTCCGTCAACCCGATACGATACACAAAGCGCACGTCCATGTTGACGATCTGGAAGCTCTGCTTGGCACCGGAGCCGCTGGCGATCACTTGCGACTTGTCATTGATGTGTGTGGCGTCCCATAACCGGTTGGCAATGGCAGGCGGCGGCCCTTCGGCAGGGTCAAGGGTCTGCTCGGCGCCCGCCCCCTCCGCGACGCTGGTCGCCAGCTCGTGGACCACACCATTTTCCACCGCCAGCACCGTTCCGAAAGGCCAGGGCAAACCGGCATGCAGACCCGGCTCCAGGACTTCAACCGGCTTGCCGAAGCGCTCGTAAATGCCACGGCCCTGCATGGGGATTTCGTGAACACCACTCAGCAACCAGCCGAGGCCGACGATGACTGCCAGCACCGGCAGAAAGGCACGGCGCATGTAGGTAAACGCCCAGATCTGGCGCAGGTCGATGCCGAAGCGGTTATGCAGCTCGTTTTGCAGCGCCAGCAGCGGACGCGGCGGCCAGCGCAACAGGCCGGCAACGAAGCTGTTGGCAATCAGGCGCGGTTCGAGGCGTTCGTTACGGGGGCTGAAGACAGACAGGAGCGCGCGGACGAGTAACTCGACGGCGACCAGCCCAGGCAACAGCCCAATCAATACCGCGAGGCGGGCGGGCCATACGCGATCAACTGAGGAGAAAAACAGGCAGAACGCCGTGACCAGTAGCGTAGCGATGGCGACCTTGGTGATCTGCGCCAACTGCTCGGCTTCAGGCCAACTGGCCTCGGACTCATTGCCGAATTGCCGCTCCAGCACCAACAGCGCAAACCCGATCAACAGCAGCAGGCCGCCGACCATGTTGCCGACAAGGCCGACATTGCTGCCTGCCAAAGCAAGGTTCCAGATCAGGCCAATGCTGACCAGCGACAGCAACGTCCAGCCTGCCAGCCAGAACACTGGCAATCCGACCTGCCCCACCATTGAGGTGCCAGCGCCGCTGATGCGGCCAAGGACGCGGTCGTACCAGCCCTGCTCCTCGACGTGAAGCAGCGCTTCATCATCAGAGGCAGCTGCAGCGGAAGCGGGTGCGATGATGCCCGCGCGCCACTGGCTGACCACGTGAGCCGACTGCAATGCCGCCGCCAGCAAGAGCAGGCTCGCGGCACTGTTGGTCAGCACCGCCGTCCACAGCGAGTTGGGAGAAAAGAGGTCAACGAAAAGCGACACCACCAGGCCGACGACGCCCATCGCTCCTGTCAGATACGTCAGCCGTGAAAGACGCCGCGATTGAACAGCCGCCTGCTGAAATCGCGGCAGGCTCACCGGTGCAACGCCCTCATCATCCAGATCAACCCGCATTGCAACTCCAAAGCCCGTTTAACGCTGTAATCATCACCCTTCCCGCTCGCCAACTGCCGTCGCGTCACACTGCTTCCAACCACGCTGAAACAGGGCGTTACGATATAACAGAAATCGTGAAATTTTCGTCTGATTATTCGTTTGCGCAGCCCTCAATGCGGGTGCGGACAGGCAGCAGACAGCTACAGGCTCACTCGGACAAGCAACACGTGGACGCCAGATCAAACGTGCCTTGAAACGTTTTTTTCCCCTTTGTGCGAACAAGATGCCGAGATTGTTATCTGTTTGTTGGTAATTTGCGTTCGGCAAGGATTGGGAAAGCGCACTATTTTGTGCAGGAAGGCACAGCATCTTCAGAGGCTTCACCATATGAATCGCAGAAATCTCTTGAAAGCGTCCATGGCGCTGGCAGCCTATAGCGCGCTGCCCGCGTCAGGTCTTTATGCGGCACGCGCGCTGGCTGCGGCGGCCGATGGCGACATCGAACACTTTGACTTCAAGACCTTGCAGGACAGCGCCAAACAGATGGCCGGCAAGCCTTACGTCAGCACCAAGCAGAACCTGCCGCCAACCTTGGCGAACATGACGCCTCAGCAGTTCAACGCGATCAAGTATGACGCCGGTCACTCCCTGTGGAACGACGTGAAAGGCCAACTGGACGTGCATTTCTTCCACGTCGGCGCAGGGTTCAAGACGCCGGTTCGCATGTACAGCGTCGACCCGGCGACCCAGCAGGCGCGTGAGGTACATTTCCGCCCTGAGCTGTTCAACTACGAAGCCAGCCGCATCGACAAGAGCCAGCTCAAAGGCGACCTGGGCTTCGCCGGGTTCAAGCTGTTCAAGGCTCCCGAGATCGCCATCAACGACGTGCTGTCTTTTCTGGGCGCCAGCTACTTCCGCGCCATCGACAGCAACAAGCAATACGGTCTTTCCGCCCGGGGTCTGGCGATCGACACCTACGCCCATAGCCCTGAGGAATTCCCCGACTTCACGCAGTTCTGGTTCGAGAAGCCGACCAAAGACGCCACACGCTTTGTGGTCTACGCGCTGCTGGACTCCCCCAGTGCGACGGGCGCGTATCGCTTCGACATCGATTGCCAGGCTGACCGCGTGGTGATGGACATCGACGCGCACATCAACGCGCGGGCCGACATCGAGCAGTTGGGCATTGCGACCATGACCAGCATGTTCAGCTGCGGCACCCATGAACGCCGCATGTGCGACACCCTTCACCCGGAAATCCACGACTCTGACCGGTTGGCCATGTGGCGTGGCAATGGCGAATGGATCTGCCGCCCGCTCAACAACCCGGCCAAGATCCAGTTCAACGCGTTTGCCGACAAAGACCCGAAAGGCTTCGGTCTCGTGCAGACCGACCACGACTTCAAGACCTACCAGGACACCGTGGACTGGTACCACCGCAGGCCGAGCCTGTGGGTCGAGCCGACGACGGCATGGGGCGAGGGCTCAATCGATTTGCTGGAGCTGCCGACCACGGGAGAAACCCTGGATAACATCGTCGCTTTCTGGAACCCGAAAGTGCCGGTCAAGGCCGGCATGTCGATGAATTATGGCTACAAGCTCTACTGGAGCCCGCTGCCTCCGGTCAGCACGCCACTGGCTCAAGTGCACGCGACGCGTTCAGGCATGGGCGGTTTCATCGAGGGCTGGGCTCCGGGCGAGCACTACCCGGAAGTCTGGGCGCGGCGTTTTGCCGTGGACTTCAACGGCGGCGGGCTGGACCGATTGCCGGAAGGTTCGGGCATCGAGCCGATGGTCACCGTGTCCCACGGCAAAATCCAGGACTTCAATGTGCTGGTGCTGCCGGACATCAAAGGGTTCCGCGTGACGTTCGATTGGTACCCGACCAGCGACTCCGTGGAGCCGGTGGAAATGCGCATGTTCATCAAAACCGGTGACCGCACGCTGAGTGAGACCTGGCTGTACCAGTACTTCCCGCCCGCACCGGACAAGCGTCGCTACACCTGAGTCTGATCAGCTGACCGTATCGCGGGATTCAAGCTTGCTCGTGAAATGGCGTATCAGCCGCTGAATATTCAACGGTTGTGCTGCCATCTTCGCGAGCAAGCCAACGCTCACAATGAGTCCTGTCGCCACTCGAGTACACACATCTCAAGAGAGCGGCCAGCACTCGGAACCTGTAACGGAAATGAGTCATAGAAAGCCACCGACAGGTCTGTATTTCCCCTCCTTTTTATAGCGTCAATTTTCTATCCGTCATTAGAATCAATGAGTTACGATTTACGATATTTAGCCATGACTAAATATATCCGTAAATTTGACTATTTGATTGACAGCCCCCCGATCTGCGGCTGATATATCCCTGCCGCGCCGCTCGCGAGGGGACCGAAACGCCCTCCTCCTCCCCCGCTGCGACCAACCAAATCATCGCGATTGCACGCCATCGACCGCCATTGCCGCTCGGCGGCTGCTCGCACGCTGACGTTTATCACACGTACAAATGCTCCCGAGGGGCTGCACATGATGTCGACTTCCCCCGTTTACGTAGAAAAACCTTCTTTGCTTTCATTCGAGAAATCCATGGCGATCGTGCTGGTTGCGATCAGCCTGATGGTCGTCGAGACCTTCAACGGGGCTCTGCGTTTCTATCTGGATCAGGCTGGGATTTCCGTACTGCTCTACGCCCCGAAGGTCGCTTGCCTGCTGTTCTTCGCACTGGAGCTGCGCAGCTTCAAAGCCGGGCCGGGGGTCTGGTTGAGCCTGCTGGTGCTGTTCCTGTCGGCGGCATGGGGAGCACTGAACGGCGCCCAGGCCGGGAATTTTGCATTCGCGCTCTACGGGATCAGCCCGCTGCTCTTCGGGATCGCCTGCGGTGACCAGATCATTCGCCACAAGCGCCTGTTCATGTGGGTGATTGCCTTCTGCCTGCTGGCTTCGCTGGTCGGCATTGCCCTCGACCGGTCTGTCAGTCTGCCGTGGAAGGGCTACAGCTACACCGTCGGCGGCACCGAGTTGAGCGCCAACACCGCGTGGACCTCCGAAGACATAGACCGCCCGGCAGGCTTCGCGCGGATGTCCAGCGCAGTGGCCAGCATCATCTCGATTTTCAGCCTGTACCTGATGGCGACCCTGCGCTCGAAGTTGCTGGGGTTGGTGGTCTGCGTGATCGGTCTCGCCGGCGTGATATTGACCACCAGCAAGGCACCAGCATTGGCGTTCATCGGCGGTGCCGGTCTGCTGGTGATGATGCGGTTCCGCTGGACGGCACGGGCGACCATCGTTGTCGCGGTCGTCCTCGGTATGTCGCTGCCCTTCGTGGCGATGATGACCGACTTCGATGCCAACAAAATCTCGTCCAGCAGCTCGCTCGCATCCATCTATGACCGGCTGATCAACACCTGGCCCAACGTCATTCGGACGCTGATGGAGGAGGATCGAACGCTCACCGGTGTGGGCTTCGGGCTGGTTGGCAGTGCCGTGGCCGCCTTCCCGGTTCCCGCGGCCAGCATCTTCATGGTTTCCGACAGCACCGTGGTTTACCTGTGGGCGACGTTTGGCTTGGCCGGACTGTTTCTCTACGCGCTGCACATCCCGTTGTTTTTCATCCTGGCGGACAGCGTCACCCGTTACGGCAAGGCGTTGCTGGTGACCAGTTTTTGCATCTGCATTGTCAGCTGGACGACCGATACGCTGGAAGTGACCCTAGCCAACATGTTCCTGGGCATGGCCATCGGGCACGCGCTGGCCATGAAAGCGCGGGGCAGACAGCGGGCCCCAAAGCCCCATGAGTTGCCCACGTGGAACGGCCTGCCGGGCCTGAGTTGACCGAGGGCAATCCTATGAGCTTTCGCACCATTGGCCTGAGCGGGCTGGCACTCATGGCCGCTCTCTGCGCTGCCAATGTCGCCGCGTCCGAGCCTTTTATCGTCGGCGTTGCCACCCATTCGATGAACAACACCGGGCAACCGCTGCGCAGCCTTCAAATGGCAAGCGTGGCGGGCGTCACGTCCATTCGCGATGACGCCTTCTGGTCTACGGCCGAACCTGTGCGAGGCCAGATGCAGATCATTGCGCCGTGGCGCGCCTGGCTGAGCACTGCCAAGGGACTGAACCTCGCCCCAATGGTCATTCTCGGCTACGGCAGCTCATATCAGGGCGGCGCGAAGCCGCGCAAGGCTGAGGTCAAGATTCCGTACCTGAAATACGTCGACTACCTCACTCGCCAGTTGGGTAATCCGGTCAGGTTTTATGAAGTCTGGAACGAGTGGGATCTGGACGGCGCGGCCGATCCGCGTCTGAGTAACGACTACGTCACGCTGGTCCGTGACGCGGCACCGATCATTCGCAAGAACAATCCCCAGGCACTCGTGCTCGCCGGCGCCGTGACGACCCTGGGGATCAAGAGTGGATTCGTCGACCGCATCCTGGCTGCAGGGGTGATGAAGTACGCCGATGGCCTCTCGCTGCACCCCTATGTGCACTGCGAAGGCAGCTACCGCAATACGCCGGAAAGCTGGATCGGCTGGATGCGTGATCTGGACCGTCGAATCAGCGCCAAGGTTGGGAGGCCGGTGCCTCTGTATCTGACCGAGATGAGCTGGCCAAGCCACAATGGCAATTGCGGTGTTAGCGCCGAGCGCCAGTCTGCATACCTGGCGCGCGCGTACTTCCTTATCCGCACGCTGCCGAACGTCAAAGGCATGTGGTGGTATGACCTGATCAACGATGGCACCAACCACACCGACCAGGAGCACAACTTCGGCCTGCTTGATGACGATCTGCGCGCGAAACCGGCTTATTCGGTGCTCAAGGCCATCAGCCCTTACCTGCCTGACTTCACCTACGAGCCGGCCAACAGCCTCCAGTCCGACGGAGTCTTCCAACTGGCCCTGAGCAATGGCCGCGAGCGGATTCTGGTGGCGTGGGTAAGCGGTCGCGAGCACGAAGTCAGCATTAGCGCTACGGCCATGAAAAACAGACCGGTGCGCATACTCGATACGCAAACGCCGGACAAAGGCATGACCGACTCTGCGCAGCAGTGGGTGTGCGATGCCCAGCGCTGCTCCGCCCGGCTCACACTCACGGAGTTTCCAAAAATAATTCGCTTGAGTCCCGACGCCTGACGTCCTTACGTCTTTACTTATGAAACCCGCCTGCCCCTGTCAGCGCGGGTTTTTTATGCGCTGCAGATGCAAATAGTGGCAATACGACATTTACTGGACATGTGTTGCTGCTACCTTACGGCCTAGGGCAGATAGGCTGCCGGGGGAACGTATGGGGCTTCGAGGAAGATTCATCGTTGGCTGCTTGCTCGGGCTGTTCATGCTGCCAGTTGTCGGGGAGCCGTACGTCGCAGGCGGAGCTCAGTCGAAGCCCTATGCCTACGAAGACAAGGACGGTCACCTGGAAGGGATCTCCGTCGACATCGCGCGACGCGTGATGAAACTGGCAAACCTTGACGTTACCTTCGTCATCTACCCGGTCAACCGCCTGCAGGCGATGCTGCGCAAGGGCGAGATCGATATCAACTTTGCTGACGCGCTGATCTGGAACAGCTCCGAAGAGCAGCGTCGATACGTGTTCTCCAAACCCTATTCCACGGTCAAAGAGCACCTGTACTTTCTGGCGGACCACCCTGCGCGGGGCCAGACCATCGCGCAACTGGCGCACCTTACGATTGGCATGGTCCGGGGCTACAACTACTGGGCCCTGGACCCGGCGATCGAGAAGCATCGCCTGACCCGGCTGGAAACCTCCAGGGATGAAGCGCTGATCAAGCTGCTCCAGAGCAAACGCGTCGACGCCATCGCCATGGTCGACGACAACTTTGATGAGCTGGTCTCAAGCAATGCGCTTGATCCCGGTCAGTTCGTCCAGGGCGCACGACTCAGCGAAGCGCCGCTGGTGTTCAAGCTCCAGCCGCAATACGCCTCGTGGTTGCCGCGTATCAACAGCGCGATCGACAGCCTTAACACGTCGGGCGAGCTGGAGCGCATTCGACGCCAGTATTTGCCTGGGGCGCAGGTGGCGAAGTGACGACAGGCCGTTCATTAGTCAGTAATTTTGTAACTGCGGAACAGGAGGCCGCGCGCATCCCGGATCTGGAAAGTACAATGCCGACCTCAAAAAAAACCCCACCGAGAGGTGGGGTTTTTGTTACTTCGTCTGTCCTCGGGGGGAGGTGCATGCACCCGCGAATCCCGTGGCTAGTGAAAAAACTATATGGACATAGGTTTCTCAAGTCAATGCAAAAAACCTGCACGGTCTCGACCGCCCTGTCATCGGTTTGGATGGCAACATATCGAAGTGCGGCGACCGCGGCCGGGTTCGGTGCTGAAGAGGCTTTGGCGCTTTACGCTTGGAACGCTCGCGTATCGGGTGCACTACTTACACCCCTGCATATATGTGAAGTCGTTGTTCGCAACGCCGTTGCTGATGCAATAGCACTAATTCACGGCCCCTCCTGGCCATGGATTTCTGGCTTCGAGCGCAGCCTTCCTCGGTGCGCAGGACCCGGCTATAACCCGCTAACAGACCTGCAGCGCCTTAAGTCGAAGCGCAGCACTGCAGACCAGATTGTCGCCGAACTGAAATTCGTGTTCTGGGAGAAAATGTTTACCAGCAGGCATGACGATCGAATCTGGAACTCGTGCCTTATCCAAGTCTTTCCCAACCTGGAGCCCGCCAATACAACCGCAGAAAACCGCAAGAAATTATTTGAAAACCTAAACAAAGTGCGACTGCTCAGAAACCGCATTGCCCACCACGAACCTATTTTCAGTCGAGATCTCCAAGCCGACTTCTGCATCATCATCGGACTGGTGGAGGCACGGTGCAGAGCATCCGCCTCGTGGATGCTGAAGCAGCAGCATGCTCTAGAAGTCATCGCTACCAAACCTTTCTAGGCGTCTCTCATTCGCGAATGCGGGAGAGCGCTGAAAATAGCCTCTAAACCGTCAATTTAACCTCAACATTCAACCCTAGCATCTCGCGGGCGATCCGGTCGGCATCGACGAAGGCGCGGGAATAGCTGCCCGAAGACGGGACGTAGTGGTTGTAATAAGTCGAACCTTCGACGAGAGGGCCGGTTATCCACAAGTTGGGTTGTGCTTTACCTTCGCTGTCTACGAGCACGCCCTCTCCGTCTTCAGTCAGGCTGTTGATAACTCCGATATCCTTTAATAAGCGGATAACTTTTGGCAGCGACGAACTGTCACGGGCGCCGCTGACATGTGCGCTGATGACACATTGTAAGGGGATGATCAGATTCTCTGCGAGAACCACGCTGGTGAGGTGTCGATCCGCACTGTGGATAACTTGGGAAACGTGCACCCATTTGACAATTCCCGCATCGGCCAAGGCCAGCAGTTCCTGATGACGCTCCTTCTGCGGCCCGGCGACCATTCGATTGACGTGGGGCGCGTATTCTCCGAAGAAGACTAGACGTGAATCAGTTGTGAGTCCTCGGTTATCCACAACCCGACGGAGCTGCTCACGGCAACTTCTCCACACTTCGATCGCAGCCTTGATCGGACTCGAATCCAGGCCCAGTGAACTCTCCGCAGTGTCGCGCTCGATGAATGCGCGCATGGATTGGGGATAATCCTTCGAATCCATAAATGACCCGCGCGGGTTATACACAGCCTCATCCAGCGGCAGCGCCTGGAAGCGCGCGGCCATTTCCGCCGATACGGTGTCAAGCCGGTCCAGGTAATACGCGCGCACAACCTCCGCTTTGATCTTTAACGCCGACTCGCCTTTTTGGTGCGCAATCATCCCGAAGTATTCTGCGAGCATCTCAGCTTTGATCAACGGCAGTACCTGCAGCTCGAAATCCAGGCCGTCGGGGTTTTCCGCTCGAAGACTCGCCACCGCTGACAAGGTGAAAATCAACGCAGCATTTGAGGTCCGATGAGGCACTATGTCCGGCCGGGTGCGGTACGGCAGACCGCTACGGGAGAATAGATAGATAGACGGCTCCCCGCCGCCAGGCTCATAGCGCAAGCCATCCGGCAGATTGCGAAATTGGCCTCCGCGCCCGACCGTTAGACCCGCGACAACATCCATCGCAGTAAGCCCCAGCCCTTCAATACCGACCGCTTCTGTGGATAACACTGAGTCGAGCGATCCGAGGGGTGTATAAGCTGCGGACGATCCGGGCCGCTCCTCTTTCGAACCCTTCATCCATTGCGCGTGACCAACAGTGATCGCCAGCCAATCCACTGCACAACTCAATTCATCTGTGGACAGAACAAACTGGCCCATATCTGTGTGCTCAATGTTATCCACAGCATGAGGTTGATGAATGACACGCACGTTTGCGGGCAGACCAGAAATCACCTGTTGGTAAGTCCATGCCAGATACTCTCCCAGCCAGCTGCGCGGCAGGAACCCATTGGGTTGTACGCTGCGTTCTGCAGATTTATGACGCAGGCACCATTCGTAAAAGTTCGGCCCTTGCCGTCCCGTGTGTCCGTCGAGGGCCGCGGCGTCCGGAAACATCGAAATCTGCGAAGCGACGGTGTTGAGCATCAGGTATTCAGGCTGGTCGACGGCATGCAAGCCTGGCCCCGGGGGCTGGGGGTCAAATACGTTCACTTCGATGTGCCGGGCTGTGTTGACCGCCAGCGCACAGATACGCTCCAGCACCGTTAACCCGCGTGAGCCACACCCGACAATACCGATGCTGATAGCGGCTTTTTCCAGGCCTGGGGATAACTTTTCGCCCGCCAGCGCTGCGCTCAGTTCCATCTCAAGGTCTCTCCAAAGAACGATTCGATACCGACGCCACGGGATTCTGCCAGCGCGGTGTCGACGATGAATTTACTCAGCGCCAGGTCCAGTACGCCCAAGCCGAACGGCGAGAAGATCGAGGGCTTTGCGGGGTCAAGCCCGACCTCGCCACGGATAAGGCCGGCCAGCGTCCCGTTCATGAAAGCGCGGCTGCCGGTCAATTGCTCGGCGAGGTGCGGCGACGTATTGGCCTTCATGCAGTGCTCAATGTCGTCACAAAGGTTGTTGGCTTCCAACAGCAGCTGCGGGGCGATGTCCCGCAACGAGATGTTCAGCACGACTTGGCCGGCGCGAAACCCCATTGGCTGTTTGACGTACGGCTCGCCGGCCGTGGTGGCGAAGATCACCAGATCTGCCGACAGCGTTTGCTCCAGCGTTCCGGTCCGGGCTGTGCATAAGTCGGCATTTTCGATAAAGCCTGTCAGAGCGTCCGCAGACGCCGCGTCGAAATCGTGCACAACCCCGTGACTGATATCCCATCCTTCAACGCTGAGCATCCGCGCGATGTTGCGGGCAATCACCCCTGCGCCGATAAATCCTACTGACGCAACCTTACGTGACTGACCGTTGAGCCAGTAAGCGCCTGACACCGCCGATGCGGCTGTTCGCACCGCGCTGATCTGCGCGCCTTCAAGGCAGGCGTAGGGATAGCCAGTCTCTCGGTCATTAAGGATAACGACGGCTGACGCCCTTGGCTTCTGCTGAGCGACGTTGCCGGGGAAGCTCGAAATCCACTTGATTCCCGCCACGGCGTCTTCTCCCTCCAGCGCCGCCGGCAACGCGATGATCCGGTTGGCGGGTTGTTGAGGGAAACGAAGAAAGTAGCTGTCCGGGTTGAGCGTCTGGCCGTCATGGTGCTGCAGATACACCTGCTCGATGCGCCGCACCATGTCGTGGGCGTGGCTGTCGAGAATGTCTTTGATCACAGCGCCGGGGATCACATGGAAGTCAGACATTCAGCGCCTCTCCCTCGAAGGTGTGCACGTACTGCTTCACATACCGGGCAATCGGCTGTGAGCTGAGCGCCGTCAGCTCGGCGCGTCCGAACTTCTGCATCACCCACTCATCGTTGTAGATTGTCTCAAGGTAACGCTCGCCGGCGTCCGGCGAGATCGCCACGACTACGGCGTCTTTGGGAATCCCCAGCGAGGGCTCTGCCAACCCGGCCACCACGGTCCCGGTGGAGCCGCCCGCCAGCACGCCATTGGATTTCGCCAGCCAGCGACACATGGCCACGGTGGCGCGCTCATCCACCACCTGCTGCTTGTGCAAGTGATGGGCGCGGAAGATCGGCGGCATCTGGCTGGAGCCGAGTCCCGGAATGAAACGCGGCCCGGGGGGCTGACCGAAAGTCACCGAACCGGCGCTGTCCACCGCGATGATCTTGGTGCGCGGCGAATGTTTGCGGAAATACTGCACGCAGCCCATCAAAGTGCCGGTCGTGCCGGCGCCGACCACCAGATAGTCCAGCGCCGGGAAGGCGATATGAATCGAGCGCGCTGTGGTGTGCTCATGGGTCTTGGCGTTGGCCGGATTGCTGTACTGGTTAAGCCACAGGTGACGGGGATCGCGGGCGACGGCATCGCGAATGTAACGAATGCGGGTGCCCAGATAGCCGTCATTGTCGTCGCGCTCGGTGACGATGATGATCTGCGCGCCGAAGGCTTCCATCATCTTGATGTTGTGCAGGTTGGTGTTGGGATCAACCACACAGCAGAACTTATAGCCACGCTCGGCACAAATCATCGCCAACGCCACCCCAAGATTGCCGGACGACGACTCGATAAGCACGGTGTCCTTGTGGATAAGTCGGCGCTCTGCATAGGAGTCGATCAGGCCGATGGCCGTCTTCATCTTGATCGAGCCTGCGGGGTTGCATGACTCAAGCTTCAGATGCAGGTTTTCAAAACCCAGGCCTTTTACCCTGACGAAGTTCGAATCGCCGACGATGTGGGAAATGAAATTCATGGTCGTGCCTCGACGCGTGTGCGCCGGGAATGGCTCGGCATGGTCGCCACCGGCGCACGCTCCCGGGGCTGGGTCGCCAGCAGCGCATCGGTCAGGTGCTGCGCCCGTACGGCAACCATTGAAAACGACTGAGCGTCGCTGATGCCGTGGGTCTTTTCCGACGTTCCGTTCGCCAGGATCTGCACGCCTTCACTGTGCTGCAGGGCGACCCGGTAATGCCGGTCGACCGCAAGCGTGCCGTCCTCGTCGCGGACCAGCCAGGGTTGCAGAAGGGTCAGCAGTGGTGGCACTGCAAGCTGCTCGTAGCCGGTGCCCAAAACAATCCCGTCGACGTACAGCACGGTTTCAACGCCGGTATTGCTGTCACGCAGCACCACCGAATAGGCATCGCCCACTTTTTCCACTGAAGCCACTTCGGACCAGACATGCAGGTTCAGACGCCGGTGCCCGGTAACCTCGCCTTCGTACAGGAAGGAGTAAAGCGCCTGACTCTCGTCGACGTCGATGCCTGCGTAATTGGTCGCGCGGATCTCCTCGAATACCCGGCTGCGTCTGCCGGGCTCAAGGTCGTGGAAATAATCGATGTGCTCTGGCAGGAAGGCCATGTTGGGAAATTGCCCCAGCTGTCCCACCTTGAAACCCACGCCGCGGTGCACTGAATGGACTTGCGTGGTGGGGGCGGCGCCGAGCAGGTGCGTCACCGCCTCCCCCGCGCTTTGACCCGAGCCCAGCACCAGCCAGCGCTGCGCGATCGGACCGCCGCCCAGGTGGATGTTTTTCAGGTACCGGGAGGTGTGGAAGACCCGGCCGCCGAGGTGCGGGCTGAACGCGTCCGGTATACGGGGCAGGCTGCCGTGGGAAAGCACCAGACGCTTGGTGCGATAAGTGCCGTTGGCCGTGACGACATCGACGCCCTTCAAGATGCCTTTTTCCGTCACCGGCAATACGTCGAGGACGCCTTCGTCGTAGGCGACGTAATCCTTGAGTTGCGCAGCGACCCAGGCGATGTAGTCGGACCATTCCACCCGGCTGGCCGGACGGCCCAACAGGCCAAACGTGTGCAGACGACCCTTCTCTTTCAGGTACATGGCGAAGGAGAAGCGGCTGCGTGGATTGCGCGGCGTCACCAGGTCTCGAAAGACATGGTGGTTGATGTCGGTGCCCGCCAGTAGAAACGCGCCATGCCACGTCGAGTCACGCCCTTTTTCGAAGAAGCGCACGCGCTGGAAAGGCTTTCGACCGCTGCCTTCCGCTTCGTCTTCCATCGCACAGGCCAGTGCGATACCCGCCGGGCCGAAGCCTACCGAGATGACGTCCAGGGTTTCACGCACACCTTCGATTTCATACTGAGTCATGGTCATTCTTCCTGAAAGTTGTAAAAGAGGTGGCGCGCTGTTGGGCAGGCCGCTTCAACACAGCAGACGTCGTTCGTGGACGTGCTCGTCGGTGTAAATCCACAGCGAAACCCGGGCGTGACCGTTCTCCCCGTTGCTGAAGCTGACAGGGCCGGCGGGGGTGGCAAATTGATCAAAGCGCAGCGCGTCCAGCAGTCCGCGCTGCCCGGCGGCTGCTCGGTCAACCAGAGCAAATGCCGCAAGGGTCTCGACGGCGTAAACCGGGGCCTGTTCGGCGTAGATCTGCTGATAAACCGCATCGAATGACTGCGCCTCAACCAGATCTCCCGCGATGGGGAAGCTAATGACGTACACCGTCCCGGTTTGCGCAATGCCTTCCACCAGCGCAGGAAACGCGGCGTCGTCGGTGAAGAAGATCGGCAATTCACAGCCCGCAGCGCGGTTATCCACAAGGAATTGGCGGCTGGCTTTCAAGCGCCCGCAAAAAACAACGGCGTCGGCATTATTCACATCGACTACCAACTCGACTGTGGATAACTGCAAGGCCTCTTGCAGTTCATGCCCCTGCTGGCGGCCATGCAGGCTCGGGTCGGTGAACAAAGCGAGCCGTCGCAGGCCTTCAGATTCGGCAAACTCAATCAGGCGCGTGGCCAGAAGTCGGTCAGAGGCGCAAATCCGGAATGTGGTATTCCCGGAGCGGGTCAAGGCTGCGCAAGTGGATGCGGGCAGGATCAGCGGAATTCCAGCCTGTGCATAACTTTCCACAGCTGCGGCGGCAGAGTCGGAAGCGAAGTGACCGATCACTGCATCCACCTTCGCATCAATGAAGTGCCTCGCCGCCGCAACGCCTCCCGCCGCGCTCGCGCCGTCATCAAAGTAAAAATGGCGCGCGCGGCGCACGTGGGGATACAGATGGCTGGACAGGTACACGCTGCGCAAAAAACCGCGCGCATGCAGCGTGGTGCCAACGTCGAGCGCCGCGCAGATACCCAGGCGCATCATGACAACGCCACCTCGGCGAACCGCGAAGGGCGGAACGCTTCCATGACTGATCGGTAAGCCTCGTCCATCGACACGCCGGACATCAAGCCGCTCAGCTCGAACGCCAGCAGCTCGGCAACATTCGGTGCCATTTTGAAGCCGATGCCGCAAAACCCGGTAGCCAGGAGCAGGTGGCTCTTGGCGCTGGAACGGCCGATCAGCGGGCGGCCGTCTTCGGTATACGCGTCCCAGCCAACCTGTGTGACCACCGGCAAACTGTGATGCCGGTCGTAGCCGAGACGAGAGATGCGGTCCATGACGTCTTGCTCGTTATCCAGCGGGGCTAGGTTCAGCTGATCCGCATGTTCCGCGCGCTGACGTCGCTGGCCGCCCACTTGCACGAGATTGCGGCCCAGCGGGAGGAGGTAGGTATTCAGGTGGTGAGCAATGATCGGCATGCTCGGGGCCTGGTCGCAGCCGAAGCGCGTGAACGGAATCGTCCGCGCGTGCACGGCGTTGTGCGGCCGGGGCATTGGGCCACTGGCGCCACAGGCATCGACGACCCATGTCGCCTCCAGACACAGTTTCCCGGCATGAACCTGAACATGGCCATCCAGTTCGACGCAGTGGTCTACGGCCAGGTGATCGAGGTACGTCGCTTTCTCACTGACGTAGCGACATAGATTCGACACCGCAACGCGAGCATCGACCGTGCCACCGCTGCGTTCGATGAGCAGGCATTCGCCGACACAAAACGGCGAGAAACGCCCGTTATCAAGCGCGTCGACAGAAGCGTGCAGCTCAATGCCCTCGGCACCTTCGCTGTCCACTGCTTCCAGATATTGCCCGCACACTTCGGCGCTGGCGATGTAGGCGACACCACTACGGTTGAGTGCACTCTCGTAAAGGGCATGGACAATCCCGGGATTGCCGTAAAGGCAGCCGCGGCGAGTCAAGGGACGCAACGTGGCGTCCAGCTCCAGACCGCGGACAATGCCGCCCGTGTCCCGAGTTGCACCCTGAGCGCCAGCGATACCTTTCTCCATCAGCGCCACATCGAGGCCGCTTTCAACCAGCGCCGCGGCGATCGAAGCGCCCATGATGCCGGCTCCGATCACGATCACATCAAATGAAGTTTTCATCGTCGTTGTGCGCCTCTCGGTCAGATTTCGTACTCGACCGCACTGACATACACCAGCTGCTGCAGGACTTCGTTTTCAGTAAAACGGCAATAGCGCAGGATCTGTTTCGCCAGATCCGGGAACACTGGCGCGCCGATGGCACCGACCAGCGCCATGTACGGCAGAATCCGCTTGCCGAGCGTCTGACGATCACGGGCGGCGTTGATGATGTCCGACAGCAGCACCGCGAGGCCCTTCATGCTGAAGTGGTCCACCGACGTCGCTTCGAACCAGCGCGCGACCAAAGTCTTGAGGGCCGCCGCGTCCGCCGCACTGACTTTCAGGCTGTCGCCGTCCACCCGTTCGCGCTCGGCCTGGGCGGCCAGCTTGACCAGCACCTCCTTGAAGGTTTGCTCACGCCAGGCGGAGAACTTCTCGACATCGAAATCATCGGTGTCCTGCTCGGGCGCGATCAGCGCCAGATAGAAGCGCGCGCTGTCGGTGCAGGCCTCTGCCACCAGGTCCCGCGCCCAGATCGCATAGTTGCGGCTGGTGGACAGGTTCTTGCCGTTCAAGGTCAGGAACTGGTTGGTGTAGAAGGTCTGGCGCATGCGATAGCTATGCATGGTCTGCAGCAGCGAGGGGTAAACCATCATGTGGCTGAAGGCGCAGTCGTAACCCAGAAAATGCACAAGCCGGCCTTTGCCCGAGCGGCAGTATTCGTCGTACTCCCATGGCGCAAGCTTGTGTTCGTTGAGGTATTCACGGAAGGCCGCCAGGTAACCGGACAGCCCCATAACCCAGGTGTGTAGGCGACGGCTGCCATCGGGCTTGAGATCCAGGCCGCCGTCGTGGGGCCGGGTGATGCCCCAGTCCATCGGACCGATATCGAATTCCTCCTCCAGAAAACGGCGAATGAAAGGCCGCAGCGGCGCATGTTCAAACGTACTTTTCAGGTGGTTACGGAAGTTCGACAACGCGAGAAATTCGCGCTCTATCGGTCGCCAGATCATCGGCGCTGCACATAGCTTGCAGCGGAAGTCGCTCATCTTCGAGGCATTGGGTGTATGGGCGCATTCTTCGCACTGGCTGGCATCCGAGTCCGAGCCACAGTGATCGCAATTACCCCGGCCGAAGGCTTCGTAGCCCCACTTATCACAATGTTCGCAATACGGTTCCTGGCTGACCTTTTTGTAAATGGTCCCCGCCTTCACCGCGTACTCGTACATCTCCTCCACGGCGTTCTTGAAGTAGCTGTTCCCGTACGGGCGCATCCAGAAGTCGACCTGGATGCCCATCTTCTCAAGCGTGTCGTTGATCTTATCGGTGTTCTCCAGCGCCAGTGCTTGGGGGGTACGGTCCAGCTCAATACCTCGACGCAGCATGTAGGACTGATAGTCGTCGGAGTAGGAGACGAGGGTGCAATCGTGGCCGCGTTGACGCTGAGCGCGGGTGTAGATATCCGCTGCCAGAAAAGGCCCCGCCATATGACCAATGTGCAAATCACCGTTAGGCGTCGGCGGCGTGATCGTCACAAGTAGCTTGCCCATCACGACGCCCTCTGATCGGACACGTCATGAACCGTTGCCCTCTGCAGGGCGAACTCATTGGCGGCGACTGACTGCCGGGCGTCTTCATCGAGAAAGCGGTTGGCGGAATCGCGATCCCACCACACGACGTAGAAGTGGAAGTCTTCGTCAGTGTCGTTGAACACATAGTGATCGGTGTGTTTGGGAATGGCGGCGATGTCACCCCATGGTGAACGGGTATGTCTGTTCCCCGACGATCAACTGTGCGGTTCCTTTGATGCCGATAAAGAATTCCTGGTCTATCTGGGTATGGGACAACGATTTAGTGTGGGGCCGCACGACGCACCAGCCGCCGCCGATGGGCGTCGGATAGCCATTCCATGGCAGTAACCTTGCGCCATCCAAGTCATATTCATGAACCAGCTTGTCCCACGCCATGGGGCGAAAAATATCGAAATCAGTCATGAGGTTTTCCTTCAGCCGGAGCATCCTGCTCGCTGTTTTATCGGCGCCAGACTGGGCTGACGGGCGCATGCCAGTTAAGGGATAAACTGAAGAAAAGTGAGCGACGGGGCAAACTAGAAATCCGCAATCAGCGGTTAAGTTTGACTTAACGGATGTCGGCTTAATTGGTTGAAGAATCAACAAGTTGATGGGTTTCATCCATATGGATATATCGCCCATGGACACTGAAGCAGGACTTAACTGCCTGACAACTAACCAACACTTTATGACACCGCAGAAATTGAGGGTGTACGCACTGGCCTCTTCCCGGCTAAAGCCAGTCCTACTGACACACCGCGTACACACTGTGGGACCGGCTTTAGCCGGGAAAACGTCGGTGGCAACAACGCAGACTCGGCGGTGTGCAAACGCGAACTATCGTGTGGTGAATTCACGCTGACTGGCGATGGCCTGAGACACCAGCCAGTCACGAAACTGTTTGCTGGATTTGGGGAGAATGGCCGTTTCGTCATAAACCAGGTAATAGGCAATTGGCGTGTCGATGGCTGCGCGAAACGGCACGACCAGACGGCCGGACGCCAGCTCTTCTCGAATCAGCGAACGTCGCACCAGCGCAATGCCCATTCCCGCCAGCGCAGCCTCGATGACCCCGTTGGAATCGACAAAAACCGAGCCCTTGTGAACGGCGGCCTCGCCGTCTTCGATACCCACTGCACGGAGCCACAACGCCCAGTCTTCGCGGTGTTCGTCGTGCAAGAGGTTGTAACTTTTCAGGTCGATGGGCGACGACAGATACCGGGAATCCGGCAGCAATGAAGGGCTGCAGACCGGCTGCAGCCGGTCGTTGATCAGCATCTCCACTTCCAGACCGGGATAGCGCCCAAGGCCGTGGCGCACGGCGAAGTCGACACCGTCGCCAAGCAAATCAACCAGCCGGTTGGTGGTACTGATCAGCACCTCGATGCCGGGGGAGATGGCCTGAAAATCAGGCAGCCGGGGCAGCAGCCATTGCATGGCAAAGCCGCTGGTGCAGCTGACAGTGATTGTATTGGGGCCGTTATCGCTCATCAGTCGCTGAGTAGCGTCGGAGATCTGTCCGAGCGCGGGACGAATGGCTCGCAGGTAAATCTTGCCCTCGGCGGTCAGTTCCAGGCGCTTGGTATTACGGATGAACAGCGTGACGCCAACGGCTTTTTCGAGCTTGGCAATCTGTTGGCTAATGGCCGCAGGGGTCACGAACAGCTCGCCGGCCGCGCCTTTCATGCTCGCGTGGCGCCCCGTCGCTTCAAAACACAACAGCGCGTGGAGGGGCGGAAATTTCATGCCTGACCTCGGTTAAGAAAATCTAATGTGCTTAAGAAAAGCTCGCTTGAGCACCGCCCCAGACACTGCTCAAATCATCACACCCCGACTCGACGAGCGTCAATCAACAACTTTTCGGTCAGCGGATCGGCGATACGGATCAAGAAAGGAAGCGCAATGAAAGTGTCCGACTATGTTCGATTAATTGTTCTGGCCGCCATCTGGGGAGCCAGCTTTCTGTTCATGCGCGTTGCTGCCCCGGTATTAGGCGCATTGCCTACCGCCTTCTTTCGCGTGTTGCTCGGTGCCATTGGCTTAATGGTTATTCTGGCCATGTTAAGAACCCGGCATGAGTTCAACGGCAAGTTCAAATCTACTTTGGTCCTCGGCATCATCAATTCCGGCATTCCCTTTTTGATGTACAGCATGGCGGCCCTGTTATTACCCGCGGGTTATTCCGCCATCTTGAATGCAACCACACCATTGATGGGCGTATTAATAGGCTCGATATTTTTCAATGATTCGCTGACACCCAAAAAAGCCGTCGGCGTGTTTCTCGGTTTGCTGGGCATAACATTGCTAACCACCACCGGCCCGGTGACCTTTACCACGTCGGTGGTCATGGGCGCACTCGCTTGCCTGGTCGCGACCAGTTGCTATGGCGCCGCAGGATTTTTGACCCGTCAGTGGATCGGCGACCGGGGAGGATTGGACGCCAAGCTGGTAGCGTTCGGCAGCCAGATCGGCGCGACGCTGTTTCTGCTGCCCTTTTTCGCCGTCTCCGCCACCGTTAATCCGCCGGCCACCTGGGGCGATTCGTCCGTATGGCTGTCCTTGGCAGCCGTTGGTTTCGTGTGCACGGCGTGCGCTTACATTCTGTACTTCCGCCTGATCGCCGACATCGGCCCGGTGCGCTCGCTGACCGTAACCTTCCTCATCCCGCCATTCGGTGTCCTGTGGGGAGTGATGTTCCTGGGTGAAAAGGTGTCTGCCGGACACCTGTACGGCGGCGGCCTCATCTGCCTGGCCGTCTGGTTCGTATTAAGCCAAAGCAAGCCGAAACCGGCGCCTGCCCCCCAGGACCGTGCCGCAACAACCTCATAAAACAGTTATCCACAACAGATGTTCAGTCCCGAGTGAGCTCGCGGCCCGGACCGGCTGTACCTGAACTATCCAATGCCGGGTGATAAACACCCTTTTGGGGTTCATCCGATGGCAACCCTTGGACGCTTTTCCGTCACTTGGCACACCGGCAGCAATCTCACAGCGAGGTATGCAGGATGAGCAGAGCGATCCCGTTGATAGCCCTCCGCACGTTCGTTGAGGTGTGCAAGGCCGGGAGCATGAAACGTGCAGCGGATCAGCTGTGCGTGTCACCGGCGGCCATCAGTCAGCAGATCAAAGGGCTGGAAGACCAGATCGGCAGGCGCCTCTTCGAGCGAGACGCCAAAGGCATCCAGCTCACCCCTTGCGGACGCAGCCTGTATGACGAGCTCGCCGGCACTTTCGACGTCATCGAAAAAGCCTGGTCGGGTGCTGCGCTCAAGCCGCCACGTCCGACGCGCCTGGTGATCAGCACGACGTCTACGATTGCCAGCTCCTGGCTGATCCCGGCACTGAGCGGCTTCAAGGAGCGATGCCCCAACGTCGAGATATCGATCCAGATCTGTAACGGTCTTTCGGAGCTCAAACACGGCCATGTGGATATCTGCATTCAGCGCGAAATGGCAGCCAGTTGTGATAACCACGCCACGCATTTGTGGTCGTCGTATTTGATTCCCGTGTGCAGCCCGCATCTGCTCAGCACCCAGCGCAACATCCAGAGCCCGCAAGATTGCCTGACATTCCCGCTGCTACAGGACACCGAGCGCAATTACTGGAAAGTCTGGATGAACGCGTTCGGCATGAGCAACCGCAAGATGATTCAGGGTTCCAGCTATGGCGACGAGTCCCTGTTGATCAGTGCGGCCTGTGCGGGTCAAGGCATTGCACTGGTCAACAGCGTCTTCGCTTCCGAGGCCCTGCAAAGCAAACGCCTGGTGCAGGTCACCAATGCCACCGCGGAGCTCAAGTTCGACTATTTCGTGTACTGCGCGAAAGAACGGCGCGAAGAATGGGCGATTGCGGAGTTCATGGGGTGGGCTGTGCAGCAGGCGGGCAAGACTGCGAAGGGGCACACGCGGGAGATTGAAAGCGCTGGCCAGGTGGCTTGATTCAGTTAGAGCAACCCTTTGAACACATCTTTCAAATAAGCATGCGGCTCATGCCCACTGAGTCGCGCGACCGGACGGCAGCCGCGGGATTGCCCATGCGGCGCTGACTTCCGCTGCGAAAGCACCGTGAACGTTCGTTACGGACATCATAGAACAGCTGTGTGGCCTGCTCGCCAGTCAGAGTCCCTTCTGTTCGTGCCTGCTCGATCCGAGCGAGCAGCGCGTCACACTCATCTTCCAGTCTGGGCCGGTCGACCTTATGCAGATCGTTTATGGATTGCTTGAGAGTATCGAGCATATGGATCACCTGGATCGCGCTTTCCCTGGGGTCACTGCGAAGTGCAGACATGAAGCATTGCAACATTCATTACTGTCCGGCTTGACCTGAGAACTGCTCAACGGCGACCACAACACTGTTGGCACCTTGCTGAATGTCCTTGATCACCTCGTCCGCCTCACTCGCCAAATCCAGCGCAGCGCCGGCCTGCTGTCTGCTTTTTCCGATCAAGGTCACAGCGCTGGACGCCAGAACCTGATTGTTTTTCACGACATCAAAGATTTCCGCCGTCGCTTTAGTGGTTCGAAGGGCCAGATTTCTGACCTCGTCGGCGACCACCGCAAACCCCCTGCCCTGTTCCCCGGCACGTGCCGCTTCGATTGCTGCGTTCAGGGCCAACAGATTGGTCTGGTCCGCGATGCTGCCGATGGTTTTGACGATGGTGCCGATTTCCTGGCTCTGGGCATCCAGTGCTTCAATGCCATGGGCAGCATCTTCCATCAAGGCAGAAAGCGTATTGAGGGTCGTGACGGTGTTCTGAATGACTTCGCGGCCTTGCTGGGCGCTGGCATTGGTTCGAACCGACGTGCCGTGGGCCATGCCGGCTGCTTCGGATACGGCGCGCTCGCGGGTGACCTGGTCGGTAATAACGGTGGCTATTTTGGCAATCTTGTACAGCTTGCCATTGGCATCCACGATTGGATTGTAGGAAGCCTCCAGCCATACCTCGTTGCCATGTTTATCGACTCGGCAAAACCTTCCCGCGACATAGGATGCCTGTCTAAGGGTCTGCCAAAACCGATCGTATTCCTCTGACTGAGCGTCGGATGGCACGCAAAAGATTCGGTGGTGCTTGCCCAGGATTTGGGGAAGCGTATAGCCCATAGCCTCGAGAAAATTCTGATTGGCTGTCAGCACTAACCCATCCAGAGAAAACTCGATAACGGCCGTGGAGCGCATCAACGCCCCCACCAGTGCTTCGTTCTCCCTGGAAGCTTCAATGGTTCTCGTCAGCACGCTTGAATACATGACGATTCGTTCGACTCGCCCACTCTCACCCGCGAAAGGTATAACCATTGCCCGTAGCCAGACGTGTCGACCGTCGTGGCTGCACAGGCGCAAGGTACCGCTGTAATGCTTGCCTTCGGCGATTGCATCCAATGCGCGACGCTGATGGACATCGCCCTGCAGTTCAGAGGGACTGAATTCACGCAGGGTTCGACCGACCAATTCAGCCTGTTTGAATCCCAACTCTTTCTCGAACTGAGCATTCACCTCCAGGATGACGCCTCCCGCATCCAGAGTGACGGACACGGTTTCGAGATCCAGAGTTGCCTTTACCTGCTCCAGGGCTCCCAGCTGTTTTTCCAATTGCTGGATTCTATTTTTCAACCGGGTATTGAACATGAGGGCCGCTCGCATTGACTTGAGAAGCTATCGACGCAGCGAGCGAAACCTTGAGCAGCATGGCCAGCATAATGATGGCCGGTAGAGATCAAGCATTCAATCCAGCGTGTAGGCCCTCCTTTGCCTACACATCAACATCCTGCGAATGCTCTGAAGCTCAAGAACAGTATGCTGTGGATAACTTATTCCACCGTCACAGACTTCGCCAGATTGCGCGGCTGATCCACATCCGTACCCTTCAGCACTGCCACGTAGTACGAGAGCAGTTGCAGCGGGATGGTGTACAGAATCGGCGTCAGGGCGTCGAGGATGTGGGGCATGGAAACCACATGGGTGCCCTCCCCGTTGACCATGCCGGCCTGTTCGTCAGCGAAGACAATCAGCTCGCCGCCCCGCGCACGCACTTCCTGCAGGTTGGACTTCAGCTTTTCCAGCAGCTCGTTGTTAGGTGCCACGGTGACAACAGGCATGTCGCTGTCCACCAGTGCCAACGGGCCGTGTTTCAGTTCGCCGGCCGGATAAGCTTCGGCGTGAATGTAGGAAATCTCCTTGAGCTTCAACGCCCCTTCCATCGCCACCGGGAATTGCGCGCCACGGCCCAGGAACAGGGTGTGATTCTTCTCGGCGAACAGTTCGGCGATTTTCTCCACGGTCGTGTCCATTGCCAGTGCTTCACCCAGGCGGGTCGGCAGGCGGCGCAGTTCTTCGACCAGTTCTGCTTCCACGCCAGCGCCCAGCGTGCCTTTGACCTGACCCAGTGATAGCGTCAGCAGCATCAGCGCGACCAACTGGGTGGTGAACGCCTTGGTAGAGGCGACGCCGATTTCCGGGCCGGCCTGAGTGAGCAGGGTCAGATCGGATTCACGCACCAGCGAACTGATGCCCACGTTGCAGATCGCCAGGCTGGCAAGGAAACCCAGTTCCTTGGCATTGCGCAGCGCGGCCAGGGTATCGGCGGTCTCGCCGGACTGGGAGATCGAAACGAACAGCGTGTCCGGCTGGACCACGACTTTGCGGTAGCGGAATTCGCTGGCGACTTCGACCTGGCAGGGAATGCCGGCGAGACCTTCGAGCCAGTAACGCGCGACCATGCCGGCGTGATAGCTGGTGCCGCAGGCGACGATTTGCACGTTGCGTACTTTGGCGAACAGCTCCGCCGCTTGCGGCCCGAACGCCTGCACCAGCACCTGCTGCTGACCGAGACGGCCTTCCAGGGTCCGCTGCACGACTTTTGGCTGCTCGTGGATTTCCTTGAGCATGAAGTGGCGGTACTCACCTTTGTCCGCCGCTTCTGCGCCCTCGTGATACTGGACGATCTCACGCTCGACAGGCAGGCCGGATGCGTCCCAGATCTGCACGCTGTCGCGACGGATCTCGGCGATGTCGCCCTCTTCCAGGTACATGAAACGGTCCGTAACCTGACGCAACGCCAGCTGATCGGAGGCGAGGAAGTTTTCCCCAAGGCCCAGACCGACCACCAGCGGACTGCCACTGCGAGCGGCAATCAGGCGATCCGGTTGCTGTGCGCTGATGACCGCAAGGCCATAAGCGCCGTGCAGTTCCTTCACCGTAGCCTTCAGAGCAGCGGCCAGATCGGGCGTGTCCTGGAGTTTATGGTGCAGCAGGTGGACGATGACTTCGGTGTCCGTGTCAGACGTGAACACGTAACCAAGACCCTTCAGACGCTCGCGAAGCGGCTCATGGTTTTCGATAATGCCGTTATGCACCACCGCCAGTTGCTCGTTCGAAAAATGTGGGTGAGCGTTACGCTCCAACGGCGCCCCGTGCGTTGCCCAACGGGTGTGAGCAATGCCGAGGCGGCCTGCGACCGGCTCACCGGCGAGTGCCCGCTCCAGTTCGTTGACCTTGCCAACCCGGCGGCGACGCTCGAGCACGCCGGCGTTGTTGAATAACGCTACGCCAGCGCTGTCGTAGCCCCGGTATTCCAGGCGCTTGAGACCCTCCAGCAGGATCGCAGTAACATTCCGCTCAGCAACAGCTCCGACAATTCCACACATGGTCTTCTCCTAGGAAACAGCAGCGCAAATCAAGGTTACGCCGCGAGCCTGAATTTGTTCGCGCGCCTCTTGAGGCAGGCGGTCATCGGTAATAAGGGTATGGACGCTGCTCCAGGGCAGCTCCAGATTGGGAATCTTGCGACCGACCTTGTCGGCCTCGACCATCACGATCACTTCCCGGGCGACCTCGGCCATCACCCGGCTGAGGCCGAGCAGTTCGTTGAATGTGGTTGTACCGCGGGTCAGATCAATGCCGTCGGCGCCGATAAACAGCTGATCGAAATCGTAGGAACGCAGCACCTGTTCAGCCACCTGGCCCTGAAACGACTCTGAATGCGGGTCCCACGTCCCGCCTGTCATTAGCAGGACCGGCTCGTGCTCCAGTTCACCCAGCGCGTTGGCGACGTGCAGGGAATTGGTCATCACCACGAGGCCCGGCTGTAGGCCCAGCTCCGGAATCATCGCAGCCGTGGTACTGCCGCTGTCGATGATGATCCGTGCGTGTTCCCGAATGCGGGCAACAGCGGCGCGGGCGATGGCTTGTTTGAACCTGGACACAGGCTGGCCGGGTTCGCCGATCAATTCCTGGGGCATGGTGATGGCGCCGCCATAACGACGCAGCAGCAGCCCGTTACTTTCAAGTGCGGCCAGATCCTTCCTGACGGTCACCTCGGAGGTTTCAAACCGCTTGGCCAACTCATCCACACTCACCTCGCCCCGCTCATTGAGCAAAGCAAGGATGTTGTGGCGGCGCTGAGGCGTATTACGTTTCGACATAGTGATCTTAAGTTTCGATTCGAAAGTTAACGAACGCAATGAAAGCTCATCGAAAGATATACGTCAAGGGGGAATGGGTATAGGGGAGGATGAAATAGGATGTGTTTGAACGATTTCCGCTCACAGACCAGCATCGGCTGCCTGCTTGGCAGCAGCCGATGTAACCTGGGGATAACTCAATCTTTCTTGGTTTTCACCGGGCGCTTCCAGCCTTCGATGTTGCGTTGACGCGCACGGGCGACCGCAAGCTGTTCGGCAGGTACGTCCTGATTGATCGTGGAGCCGGCGGCAGTGGTAGCGCCCGACGCGATGTGCACAGGGGCAACCAGCGAGTTATTCGAGCCGATGAACACGTCCTCGCCCATTATCGTCTTGTGCTTGTTGGCGCCATCGTAGTTGCACGTGATGGTGCCGGCGCCAACGTTGGTGCGCGCGCCGATGACTGCATCACCCAAGTAGGTCAGATGACCTGCCTTGGCACCCTCCCCCAGATGGGCATTCTTCAATTCGACGAAGTTACCCACATGAGCGCGGGCATCGAGCACGCTGCCCGGGCGCAGACGGGCGAATGGCCCTGCATCCGCACCTTCGCCAACGATCGCGCCTTCAAGATGACTGTTCGCCTTGATGATTGCGCCTTTGCGCAAGGTGCTGTCCTTGATCACGCAGTTCGGCCCGATCGAGACGTCGTCCTCGATGACCACTCGCCCTTCAAGGATGACGTTCACATCGATCATCACGTCGCGGCCCGTGGTGACGTCGCCACGAACGTCAAAACGCGCCGGGTCGCGCAGCGTGACGCCCAACGCCATGAGTCGGCGGGCTTCGCGTTGCTGGTAATGACGCTCGAGCTCGGCAAGCTGTTTACGATCATTGGCGCCCTGCACTTCCATCGCATCATCAGGCTGGGCAGTTGCGACCACCAGGCCGTCGTTGACGGCCATGGCAATCACGTCAGTCAGGTAATACTCACCCTGAACATTGTTGTTGGAGAGGCGGCCCAGCCAGTCTGCCAGTCGCTTGCCGGGTACGGCGAGAATACCGGTGTTTCCTTCCTTGATCGCCTTCTGCGCTTCGGTTGCATCCTTGTGCTCGACGATAGCGCTGACGCGGTGGTGCGTATCACGAACGATCCGACCATAGCCGGTCGGGTCATCCAGCGTGACTGTCAGCAGGCCCAGTTGTTGATCGTTTGCCAAGGCAAGCAATCGGTGCAGGGTCTCCACTTTTATAAGCGGGACATCGCCGTAAAGAATCAGCACCGTTTCAGCGGTCAACACCGGCAGCGCTTGCGCCACTGCATGGCCTGTCCCCAACTGTTTGTCCTGCAGAACAAAACTCAGATCATCGCTGGCCAGTTGCTCGCGGACTCGCTCGGCGCCATGGCCAATAACCACATGAATGCCTTTTGGGGAAAGCTGGCGTGCACTGTGGATGACGTGGCCGAGCATCGATTTGCCGGCCACCGGATGCAAGACCTTGGGCAGAGCGGAACGCATGCGAGTGCCCTGACCCGCGGCGAGAATGACGATATCGAGAGACATGAAGGGATTCCAGACGAGCAGGCCACATTAGCCGGGCTGATAATTCAGGCGAGATAGCCGAAAAAAGAAAAAGGGTAGCCGAGGCTACCCTTTTACTCAATCGCGCAACGAGCCGTCGGTGTTAGCCGCCGAACTTCTTGCGAATTTGCTGAACGGTGCGCAGCTGAGCTGCGGCCTCCGCCAGACGTGCAGCAGCAGATCCGTAATCGAAATCTGCGCCTTTTTCATTCAGAGCACGCTCGGCAGCCTTGACGGCTTCCTGAGCTGAGGCTTCGTCCAGATCAGCAGCACGTTGCACGGTATCGGCAAGCACTTTGACCATGTTCGGTTGAACCTCAAGGAAACCACCGGAGATGTAAAACACCTCGGCTTCGCCACCCTGCTTGATCAGGCGGATCGGACCCGGCTTCAGATCGGTGATCAACGGTGCGTGACCTGGAGCAATACCGATATCACCCAGGTTACCGTGTGCAATCACCATCTCGACCAGACCGGAGAAAATCTCTCCTTCCGCGCTGACGATATCGCAATGGACTGTCATAGCCATTTGCCTGCCTCAACCTGATTAGCGCCCGTTGCCGGGCGCCTGGATTACAGTTTCTTGGCTTTCTCGATCGCTTCTTCGATGCCGCCGACCATGTAGAACGCCTGTTCAGGCAGATGGTCGTAGTCACCAGCGAGGATGCCTTTGAAGCCAGCAATGGTGTCTTTCAGGGAAACGTATTTACCCGAGGCACCGGTGAAGACTTCAGCCACGAAGAACGGCTGCGACAGGAAGCGCTGAATCTTACGAGCGCGGGATACCAACTGCTTGTCGGTTTCCGACAGCTCGTCCATACCCAGGATCGCGATGATGTCTTTCAGCTCTTTGTAACGCTGCAGAACATACTGAACGCCGCGAGCGGTGTCGTAGTGGTCCTGACCGATGACGTTCGGGTCCAGCTGGCGCGAAGTCGAGTCCAGTGGATCGACCGCTGGGTAGATACCCAGGGAAGCGATGTCACGGGACAGAACGACAGTGGCGTCCAGGTGAGCAAACGTTGTGGCTGGCGATGGGTCGGTCAAGTCATCCGCCGGTACGTATACCGCCTGGATGGAAGTGATCGAGCCTTCCTTGGTCGAAGTGATGCGCTCTTGCAGTACGCCCATCTCTTCAGCCAGCGTCGGCTGGTAACCTACTGCTGAAGGCATACGGCCCAGCAGTGCGGATACTTCAGTACCGGCCAGTGTGTAACGATAGATGTTGTCGACGAACAACAGAACGTCGTTACCTTCGTCACGGAACTTCTCAGCCATGGTCAGGCCAGTCAGTGCAACGCGCAGACGGTTACCCGGCGGCTCGTTCATTTGACCGTAGACCAGCGCTACTTTGTCCAGAACGTTGGAGTCCTTCATCTCGTGGTAGAAGTCGTTACCCTCACGGGTACGCTCGCCCACACCAGCGAACACGGAATAACCGCTGTGCTCGATGGCGATGTTACGGATCAGTTCCATCATGTTTACGGTCTTGCCGACACCGGCACCACCGAACAGACCGACTTTACCGCCCTTGGCAAACGGGCAAACCAGGTCGATGACCTTGATACCGGTTTCCAGGAGGTCGTTGCCGCCAGCCTGATCAGCGAACGAAGGCGCAGGACGGTGAATGCCCCAGCGCTCTTCGGTTTCGATCGGGCCCGCTTCGTCGATCGGGTTGCCCAGTACGTCCATGATCCGGCCCAGTGTCGCTTTACCGACCGGTACGGAGATGGCTGCGCCGCTGTCGATAACGTCCAGACCGCGCTTCAAGCCTTCGGTGGAACCCATCGCAATGGTACGAACTACGCCGTCGCCCAGCTGCTGCTGAACTTCCAGAGTAGTTTCCGCGCCTTGTACTTTCAGCGCGTTGTAGATGCTCGGTACGCTGTCGCGTGGAAATTCCACGTCGATCACGGCGCCGATGATTTGAACGATACGTCCGCTACTCATTAGCTGGATCCTCTGAATATTTGAACCGTTAAACCGCGGCAGCGCCGCCGACGATTTCCGAGATCTCTTGGGTGATCGCTGCCTGACGCGCCTTGTTGTAGATCAGCTGCAAATCGCTGATCAAATCACCGGCGTTGTCAGTGGCGTTCTTCATCGCGATCATCCGCGCAGCCTGTTCAGCCGCGTTGTTCTCGACCACCGCCTGATAGACCTGCGACTCCACGTAACGGACCATCAAGCCGTCCAGCAGCTCTTTGGCGTCGGGTTCGTACAGGTAATCCCAGTGGTGCTTGAGTTCTTGATCCTGGGTCGCGACCAACGGAATCAACTGCTCGACCGTTGGTTGCTGAGTCATGGTGTTGATGAACTTGTTGGACACCACGGACAGGCGATCAATACGGCCCTCCAGGTAGGCATCCAGCATCACCTTGACGCTGCCGATCAAGTCGTTGATCGACGGCTCTTCGCCCAAGTGGCTGATCGCAGCGACGACGTTACCGCCGAAGTTGCGGAAAAACGCCGCACCTTTGCTGCCGACCACGCACAGATCGATCTCTACGCCGTTTTCACGGTTCTTCGCCATGTCCTTGACCAAAGCCTTGAACAGGTTGGTATTCAAGCCACCACACAGACCACGGTCACTGCTCACCACGACGTAACCGACGCGCTTTACTTCGCGTTCGATCATGAAGGGATGACGGTATTCCGGGTTAGCGTTGGCGAGATGACCAATCACCTGGCGGATGCGCTCCGCGTAAGGACGGCTAGCAGCCATGCGCATTTGAGCCTTGCGCATTTTACTGACCGCCACTTTTTCCATGGCGCTGGTGATCTTTTGCGTGCTTTTGATGCTCGCAATCTTGCTGCGAATCTCTTTTGCGCCTGCCATGTAACACCTATCAGGTTAGCAAGCGGGAGCCTCGCGGCTCCCGCTGCGGCTTACCAGGTTTGGGTGGCCTTGAACTTCTCGATACCGGCTTTCAGGCCAGAATCGATTTCGTCATTGAAGTCACCCTTCACGTTGATCTTCGCCATCAAATCGGCGTGATCTCGGTTGAAGTAAGCAATCAGCGCTTGTTCAAAGCTGCCAACCTTGGCGATTTCAACGTCAGTCAGGAACCCACGCTCAGCGGCATACAGCGACAGCGACATGTCAGCAATCGACATTGGCGCATATTGCTTCTGCTTCATCAGCTCGGTAACGCGCTGACCATGCTCAAGTTGCTTACGGGTCGCTTCGTCCAGGTCAGAGGCGAACTGGGCAAATGCTGCCAGTTCACGGTACTGAGCCAGAGCGGTACGGATACCACCGGAGAGCTTCTTGATGATCTTGGTCTGAGCGGCACCACCCACACGGGATACCGAAACACCGGCGTTCACTGCCGGGCGGATGCCGGAGTTGAACATGGCCGATTCCAGGAAGATCTGACCGTCAGTGATGGAAATCACGTTGGTCGGAACGAACGCGGAAACGTCGCCAGCCTGGGTTTCGATGATCGGCAATGCGGTCAGGGAGCCGGTTTTGCCGGTCACTGCGCCATTGGTGAACTTCTCTACGTACTCTTCCGAAACGCGGGATGCACGCTCCAGCAGACGGGAGTGGAGATAGAACACGTCGCCTGGGTAAGCTTCACGGCCTGGTGGACGACGCAGCAGCAGGGAGATCTGGCGATAAGCCACAGCCTGCTTGGACAGATCGTCATAAACGATCAGTGCATCTTCACCGCGGTCGCGGAAGTATTCGCCCATGGTGCAACCGGAATACGGTGCCAGGAATTGCAGCGCTGGGGATTCGGAAGCACTGGCAGCCACGATGATCGTGTTGGCCAGAGCGCCGTTCTCTTCCAGTTTGCGAACCACGTTGGCGATGGTCGATTGCTTCTGACCGATTGCTACATAGACGCAGAAGATTCCGCTGTCTTTCTGATTGATGATCGCGTCGATCGCCAGAGCGGTTTTACCGATCTGACGGTCACCGATGATCAGCTCGCGCTGGCCACGGCCGACAGGAATCATTGCATCGACAGCCTTGTAGCCAGTCTGTACAGGCTGGTCTACCGACTTACGCCAGATCACGCCTGGAGCAACTTTCTCGACCGCGTCGGTCTCGGTGTTGTTCAGCGGACCTTTGCCGTCGACAGGGTTACCCAGTGCGTCGACAACGCGACCCAGCAGTTCCTTACCAACCGGAACCTCGAGGATACGGCCAGTGCACTTGGCGCTCATGCCTTCGGCCAGAGACTGGTAGGAGCCCAGTACAACGGCACCTACGGAGTCTTGCTCCAGGTTGAGAGCCATACCGAAGACGCCGCCCGGAAACTCGATCATTTCGCCGTACATTACGTCGGCGAGACCGTGAATCCGCACAATGCCGTCAGATACGCTGACGACAGTGCCTTCGTTACGGGCTTGGGAGGACACATCGAGCTTGTCGATGCGACCCTTGATGATTTCACTTATTTCGGAAGGATTGAGTTGCTGCATTGCTCTGCTGCCCCTTCAAACTCAAGATTTCAATGCTTCGGCTAGTTGCGCGAGTTTGCCGCGAACTGAGCCATCGATAACCAGGTCGCCAGCGCGGATAACGACACCACCGATCAGGGTGGCATCCTCCGCAGCGTGCAGGCGCACTTCCCGGCCGAGCCGTGCACTGAGAACCTTGGCGAGTTTGTCTTGCTGTTCTTGGTTCAATGCAAAAGCACTGGTCACATCCACATCTACCGACTTTTCCTGCTCGGCCTTGTACAGGTCGAACAGCTCGGAGATCTCCGGCAAAAGCGGGAGGCGGTCGTTTTCTGCAACGACCTGGATGAAATTCTGTGCCTTGGCATCGAACTTGTCGCCGCACACTTCAATAAAAGTGGCTGCCTTGTCTGCGCTCGTCAGTCGCGGGGCCTTGAGCATGCGCTGCATCGTGTCGTCTTGCGACACTGCAGCAGCCAGGCCGAGCATGGCTGACCAATTGGCCAGTTGCTGGTGCGCCTGTGCATGCTCGAAGGCTGCCTTAGCGTAAGGTCGGGCCAACGTGGTCAGTTCTGCCATGATCGCCCTCGCTTAAATTTCAGCAGCCAGTTTGTTTACCAGCTCCGCGTGCGCGTTTTGATCGATTGTGGCACCCAGGATCTTCTCTGCGCCGTTGACTGCCAGGCTACCCAGTTGGGCGCGCAGCGCGTCTTTGACGCCGTTCAGTTCCTGTTCGATCTCGGCCTGAGCCTGAGCCTTGATGCGGTCAGCTTCAACGCGAGCCTGTTCACGGGCTTCGTCGACAATCTGGGTACCGCGTTTCTTGGCTTGCTCAATGATCTCAGCTGCCTGAGCCTTAGCTTCGCGCAGTTGCTGACCCACTTTATCTTGGGCCAGCTCCAGGTCGCGAGCTGCTCGTGTAGCAGCGTCCAGTCCATCCGCAATCTTCTTCTGACGTTCGTGCAAAGCCGCGATGACCGGAGGCCACACGAACTTCATGCAGAACAGCACAAAAATGAAGAACGCAACGGACTGGCCAATCAGGGTTGCATTAATGTTCACGCCAACACCTCGCTCGTTCGTTGTCCATCACACCAATCAACTCGAAAATTCGAGTGATCAGCCAGCGAGTTGACCAACGAAGGGGTTCGCAAAAGTGAAGAACAGAGCGATACCAACACCGATCATGGTCACGGCGTCGAGCAGACCAGCCACGATGAACATTTTAACTTGCAGCATTGGAACCATTTCCGGTTGACGCGCAGCGCCTTCCAGGAATTTACCGCCCAGCAGGCCGAAACCGATTGCAGTACCCAGTGCGCCCAGGCCGATCAGCAGTGCAACAGCGATAGCAGTTAGACCAACTACAGTTTCCATCTTTCCTCCCGACTTTTACGTCGTATTGGTTAGGTTTTCTTAGATTAAAGCGGTAAAGCAAAATCGTCTCTTATATCAAGCCCTCGCGGGCACCCCCTCACCGGAGTGAGGGGATCATCAGACTCGCCAGGCGGGTCTCAATGGTTATCTTCGTGAGCCATCGAAAGGTAGACGATGGTCAGCATCATGAAGATGAACGCTTGCAGGGTGATGATCAGGATGTGGAACACAGCCCACGCCCATTGCAGGACCACGCCCAGGCCGCTGAGCCACAGCAGACCGCTGCCGAACATGACCGCGATAAGAATGAACACCAGTTCACCCGCGTACATGTTGCCGAACAGTCGCAGCGCCAGGGAGATCGGCTTGGCCACCAGAGTCACGAATTCAAGCAGGAAGTTCACCGGAATCAGCAGCGCCTGAACGAAAATGTTCTTGCTGCCGAACGGGTGCAGGGTCAATTCGCCGATGAAGCCGCCGATACCCTTGATCTTGATGCTGTAGAAAATGATCAGAGCAAATACGGACAGAGCCATGCCCAGCGTCGCGTTCGGATCGGTTGTCGATACGGCGCGGAAAGGAATGTGATGATCACCGGTTATCATGATCGCCAGTTGCGGGATCCAGTCGACAGGAATCAAATCGACGGCGTTCATGAGGAACACCCAGGCGAAGATGGTCAATGCCAGAGGGGCGATCACGGCGCTGCGGCCATGGAAGCTGTCCCGGACGCTGCCGTCAACGAACTCGACGAGCACTTCAACGAAGTTCTGCAGAGCGCCCGGCTGACCCGAAGTCGCCTTTTTAGCGGCCATGCGGAAAATGAGGACGAAGATCAGACCCAGTGCGACCGACCAGCCGAGCGTGTCGACGTGGAAAGCCCAAAAGCCCATTTCTTTTGCTTCAGCCGCTGAATGCGCGAAGCCCCAACTGCCGTCAGGCAAATGACCAAAGGTCAAGTTCTGCAAGTGGTGCTGGATATAGCCCGAAGCTGTTTGCTCTGCCATGGTTGCCTCAAACGCCCTAAGGTCTCGAAAGTCTTGTTCTCATTAGCAGGGGCGCAAACCAACTGACCAGTTGGGTCAGTATGAACACGCCGAAAACCGCCAGCGGAGCCAGCGGCTTTACTCCTGCAAACGTCAGTGCAAAGAGCACCGCCGTAAAAATCAGCTTGCCTGCCTCGCCGGCGTAGAACGACCGAACGATGGCCTGCGCTGCCCTGGCCCCGGAGTACCGGAATGCCTTATGAGCAAAATACAAATTCGGCAGCCAGGCTATCAGGCCTCCGCAAAGACCCGAATACCCGGCTACGACACCGTGCCACTGCCAAAGCGCCAGCGCAGTCCCCAGAAGGACTATCAACTGAGCCAGCAAGATCGGGAAAACAGCCAGGCGATGGAATGGCAAGCGGTTTGGCGTGCGTGTCTCCATCACATGGGCTCCTCGTAAGCCGGCCGCCAAAATCAACAACTTGGCATAAATTGTGCCGACAAAATGCGCGCAGAGTATAGGGGCGGTTCAGCCCCTATTCAACTGCCAGGTAGTGATTTCCGACTACCCGCTACGCATGATTTGTTTCAGCGAATGTGAGCGAGCACACCCTGTAGCTCATCCAGCGAGTTGTAACGGATGACCAACTGACCTTTGCCCTTCTGTCCATGGCGGATTTGCACTGCGGAGCCCAGCCGCTCGGCAAGACGCTGCTCCAGACGTGTAATGTCAGGATCAGCCTTCACCGGCTCTGCAGCCTCCTGTTTTCCGCTGAGCCACTGGCGAACCAGTGCCTCAGTCTGGCGCACGGTCAAACCGCGTGCGACAACATGTCGCGCCCCTTCAACCTGCTGATCTTCGGGCAGCCCCAACAGTGCACGGGCGTGGCCCATCTCCAGATCTCCATGGGAGAGCATGGTCTTGATGACTTCCGGCAATGCGATCAGTCGCAGCAGATTCGCTACGCTGACTCGCGACTTGCCGACCGCTTCGGCCACCTGCTGTTGGGTCAGCTGAAATTCCTGCTGCAAACGCTGCAGGGCAATCGCTTCCTCGATCGGATTCAAGTCTTCGCGCTGGATGTTCTCGATCAACGCCATCGCGATGGCCGCTTCATCCGGCACGTCACGCACCATGGCGGGAATCGTTTCGATCCCAGCCTGCTGGCTGGCGCGCCAGCGGCGTTCACCAGCAATGATCTCGAAGCGGTTGTCAGCAATGGGGCGGACCACGATCGGCTGCATTACCCCTTGCGCCTTGATCGAGTTCGCCAGTTCTTCCAGCGCTTGAGGATCCATGTCACGACGCGGCTGATATTTGCCTCGTTGAATCAGGTCCAGCGGAATGTGCTGAAGCTCGCGCTCACTGGCCTTCACCGCCTGTTCTTCCAATGCGCTGACGGTGGGGCTGCTCAGCAGTGCGTCCAGCCCACGTCCGAGTCCACGTTTCTTGACGGCCATGGAATTTCCTTAAGTGGGCTGAGCCGCGGTGCGACTGCCGCGACGTTGGCGACGGACCATCTCGCCCGCAAGCGCCAGGTAAGCCAGCGCGCCGCGAGAAGTCTTGTCGTACGCCAGTGCCGGCATACCGAAGCTTGGCGCCTCGGCCAGACGAATATTGCGCGGAATAACGGTGTCGTACAGCTGCTCGCCGAAGTGCTCTTTGAGCTGTGCCGAAACATCGTTGATCAGGCTGAGCCGCGGGTCATACATGGTCCGCAGCAAACCTTCGATTTTGAGTTGTGGATTGAGCAATTCACCGATGCGCTTGATGTTATCCACAAGGTCGCTCAAACCTTCGAGCGCGAAGTACTCACACTGCATGGGGATAATAACGCCATCGGCCGCAACCAACGCGTTGAGCGTCAACATTGAAAGCGACGGAGGGCAGTCAATGAGGATGTAATCGTAATTTTCGCGGATGGGCGCCAGCGCTGAACGCAGGCGGGATTCCTTCATCTGCATTTCCAGCAGGACTACCTCGGCAGCCGTCAGATCGCGGTTTGCCGGTAGCAGCTGATATCCGCCGTGTTCGGAAAAGTGGATGGCCTGATTCAGATCGCACTCGCCAATCAGCAAATCGTAGACCGAATGCTCAAGCGCGTGCTTATCCACACCACTGCCCATGGTGGCATTGCCTTGTGGGTCGAGATCGATCAACAGCACCCGACGCTTGGTAGCCACCAGCGACGCCGCGAGGTTGATGCAGGTTGTGGTTTTACCCACCCCGCCTTTTTGGTTCGCTATCGCGAATACCTTAGCCATTCTTGCGTGTGTTCCCTGTCATGCCGAGCGGCGCAGTATCAGCAGATGCCGTTGACCTTGGCAACCGGGTACGGCCAAGGCTTGCGCGCTTTCCAGATGAAAATCTGCGGGCAATGCTACCAGTTCATCCACTGGATGAAGACCCTTCATTGCCAACCAGCGCGTTTCAGCGTCGCCCATATGCCGAGTCCACTGGGTAAAGTCTTCCAGACTGCTGAAGGCGCGGGAGATGATGCCGTTGAACGGCAGCGCAGGCTGGAAAGCTTCGGCGCGGCTGTGGATAACTTGCAGGTTGGCGAGCGCGAGCTCCAGTTTTACCTGGGTCAGAAACCGGGTCTTCTTGCCGTTGCTGTCGAGCACCGTGACTTTCATGTCCGGGAACAGGATGGCAAGCGGTATGCCAGGCATCCCGCCGCCGCTACCGACGTCCAGCTGACGCTCACCTTCGATGAAACGCACCACGCTCAAACTATCCAGCAGATGTCGAGACACCATCTCATCAGGATCACGAACAGCGGTCAGGTTGTACGCCTTGTTCCACTTGATCAGCAAGGCCAGGTACGCCAGCAACTGGCTGTGTTGACTCTCGCTTAACTCGACGCCGAGCTCTCGAGCGCCAAGGGTCAGTTCTTCTGCATGCTGCGGGGTAACCATCGAACTCAAGCGCTTTGCTCCAACTGACGGCCCGCGCCGCGTTTTTTCAAATGAATCATCAACAGAGAGATCGCCGCTGGTGTGACGCCCGGAATCCTTGAGGCCTGGCCGAGCGTTTCCGGACGAGTTATCCCCAGCTTGCTCTGGATTTCTTTAGAAAGACCGGAAATCCCGGTGTAATCGATATCTTCAGGGAGTCGTGTGTTTTCGCTGGCACGCAAACGAGCGATCTCATCCTGCTGACGGTCGATGTAACCGGCGTACTTGGTTTTGATCTCGACTTGTTCAGCGACCTGCGGGTCAGGCGAGCCGTTACCGGTCAGCGCAACAAGGCTGGCGTAGTCCACTTCGGGACGGCTCAGCAGATTCAGCAGATTGTATTCGTGGGTCAACGGCGTGCCGAAGTGCGCCGAGACCGCATCGCCCTGCTCGGTACCCGGACGAATCCAGGTGGACTTCAGGCGCTGTTCCTCGAGTTCGATGCCTTCACGCTTGGCACAGAACGCCGCCCAGCGGGCATCGTCGACCAACCCGAGCGCCCGACCCTGTTCGGTCAAGCGCAAGTCCGCGTTGTCTTCACGCAGAATCAAGCGGTACTCGGCGCGCGAGGTGAACATCCGGTACGGCTCTTGGGTGCCCAGCGTAATCAGGTCATCCACAAGCACGCCGATGTAGGCCTCATCCCGACGCGGACACCAGCTGTCCTTGCCTTGAGCCCGAAGGGCCGCATTTGCACCGGCGAGTAAACCTTGCGCACCGGCCTCTTCGTAACCGGTCGTGCCGTTGATCTGTCCGGCGAAAAACAACCCACCGATAACCTTGGTTTCCAGGCTGTACTTCAGGTCACGCGGATCGAAATAGTCGTACTCGATGGCATAGCCAGGCCGCACGATATGGGCATTTTCCATCCCGCGAATAGAGCGAACAATCTGCAGCTGTACGTCGAACGGCAGCGATGTCGATATACCGTTTGGATAAAGCTCATGTGTCGTCAAACCTTCCGGTTCGATAAACACCTGATGGCTTTCCTTGTCGGCAAAACGATGGATCTTGTCTTCGATCGACGGGCAATAGCGAGGGCCGACGCCTTCGATCTCCCCGGCAGCAGAATACATCGGCGACCGATCCAGATTCGCGGCGATGATTTCGTGGGTTCGAGCGTTGGTGTGGGTAATCCAGCAACTGACCTGGCTCGGGTGCTGAGCCTTGGAGCCCATAAACGACATCACCGGGATCGGCGTATCGCCCGGCTGTTCGGTCATCACCGAGAAATCTACAGATCGTCCGTCAATGCGCGGGGGGGTGCCCGTTTTCAGGCGACCCACTCTCAACGGCAACTCACGGAGCCTGCGCGCAAGCGCAATTGACGGCGGATCACCGGCGCGACCGCCCGAGTAGTTCTGCAGACCAATGTGGATAAGCCCGCCGAGAAAGGTACCTGTGGTGAGAACTACTGAGTCGGCGAGAAATCGCAACCCCATCTGAGTCACTACGCCCCGCACCTGGTCCTGCTCGACGATCAGGTCGTCGCATGCTTGCTGGAATATCCACAGGTTAGGCTGGTTTTCGATGATCTCTCTGACCGCTGCCTTGTACAGCACGCGGTCAGCTTGGGCACGCGTCGCCCGGACAGCTGGGCCCTTGCGGCTGTTTAGCACGCGAAACTGGATACCACTTTTGTCAGTGGCCGTTGCCATCGCACCACCAAGTGCATCGATCTCTTTGACCAGATGACTTTTGCCGATGCCACCAATGGCCGGGTTGCAACTCATTTGGCCGAGGGTTTCCACGTTGTGCGTAAGCAGCAGGGTGGTAGCACCCATACGTGCGGACGCCAGTGCTGCCTCGGTACCGGCATGACCGCCGCCGATGACGATCACTTGAAAACGGGAAGGGAAATCCACCACGCACCTCGTGCCTGTTGATTGGGGGGAATAGGAATGGCGGCAAGTATAGGCACTTACCCCCCCTTAAGAAACCCGTTGCGCAAAATCTAACCAGCTGTGGATGAATGGCGGTTATAGAAATTAAAAAGAAAGAAATTTATAAGATCTTTGTTTTTATGTTTATATTTACTGAGGCCACTTTCTGTGGATAAAGCTCTGAAGCCCTTTTATTACCTTATGTACAGACCATCAAAAGTCTGTGTCCATGTGGGCAAGAGGCCCTTGGATAACCTGTCTAAGCCTGTGGATTAAATGATAGGTTGTCCACAGGCGCAATTATCCTCAGCTCAGGTGCGTGTTTATCAACCGAGCTTAGCCGCGGTTATACACAGGGCTTAATCGGAAAATGATCCGCTGAGCGGTCAAATTCGACGCGCAGACATCCCCATTGCACTGATCGGGAATCAGGCAAAGTCGGATGAGTGAATGGGATGTGGCAGATCCGGAGAGATTGACCTGCCTGGGGATGGAGCGTAGCGCTATTTGCCAATGCAAAAGCTGGAGAAAATTCTTCCCAACAAATCGTCAGAGCTGAAGGCGCCGGTGATTTCACCCAAGGACTGCTGAGCTTGGCGCAGATCCTCTGCAAGCAGCTCACCAGCGCCGGCCAAGGTCAACTGTGAGCGTCCATGCTCAAGAGAGGCGCTTGCCTTGTGCAACGCCTCAAGGTGGCGTCGTCGCGCACTGAAGCTTCCTTCAGCTGTTTGCTGATACCCCATGCACGACTTCAGATGCTCGCGCAAAAGCTCCACGCCTCCACCACCCGCCTTGGCGCTGAGATTGATGGTCACGTGGCCACCGACGCTGGTCACCAGTTCCACCGGTTCATCACTTAGGTCCACCTTGTTACGAATCAGCGTGACATGGGCCGGGTCAGGTCGTTGATCGAGGAACTCTGGCCACAACGCGAACGGATCGCCTGCCTCGGGTGCTGTCGCATCCACTACCAGCAAAATGCGGTCTGCCTGGCCTATCGCCTGAAGCGCGCGTTGAACGCCTATTTTTTCCACCTGATCGTCGGTATTGCGCAGACCTGCGGTGTCCACGACGTGGAGCGGCATGCCATCAATGTGAATATGTTCGCGCAGGACATCCCGGGTTGTGCCGGCAATCTCAGTCACGATCGCCGCTTCTTTGCCCGCGAGTGCATTCAACAGGCTGGATTTGCCGGCATTGGGCCTGCCTGCAATAACCACATTCATGCCATCCCTGAGCAACGCGCCCTGATTGGCTTCGTGCAGCACTGTGGATAACTGGTTGCGCACATTATCCAACATGCTCAGCACGTGGCCATCCGCGAGAAAGTCGATTTCCTCCTCCGGAAAGTCGATGGCCGCTTCAACGTAAATGCGCAAGCTGATCAGTTTCTCCGTGAGTTCATGGACTCGTTGGGAAAATGCACCCTGCAGCGACCTCAAGGCATTCCGCGCGGCCTGAGCAGAACTTGCTTCAATGAGGTCAGCGATCGCCTCGGCTTGGGCAAGATCAAGCTTGTCATTGAGAAACGCGCGTTCGCTGAATTCACCCGGCCGCGCCAGGCGGCACCCCAGTTGCACGCAACGTTGCAGCAACATGTCCAGAACAACCGGCCCGCCATGTCCTTGAAGCTCGAGCACATCTTCCCCAGTAAACGAGTTAGGGCCTGAAAAGTAGAGACCGATGCCCTCGTCGATTACTGCGCCGTTTGCTTCTTTAAAGGCGCCGTAATGTGCATAACGAGGTTGTGGCAGTTTGCCAAGAATTGCCTCGGCACATTTGCTGGCCTGGGGGCCGGAAATACGGACGATGCCGACACCTCCTCGTCCGGGAGCAGTCGCAATGGCCGCGATGGTTTCAAAAAGAACGTTCATGGGCCGACTCCTGAGCAACTGACGGATAGCAAAACGCCCCACGAGGGGGCGTTTTGAATAACTTGTTAACAGGGTAGATCAGGCATCAGCTTTCTTGGCTTTCGCTTCGATGCTGCGGGTGATGTACCACTGCTGGGTGATGGACAAGGTGTTGTTCACAACCCAGTACAGCACCAGACCAGCCGGGAACCACAGGAAGAAGAACGTGAAGATGATTGGCATCAGCTTCATGACCTTGGCCTGCATCGGGTCCGGAGGTGTCGGGTTCAAACGCTGCTGGATGAACATGGTAGCGCCCATGATGATCGGCAGGATAAAGAACGGATCCTTGATCGACAGGTCGGTTATCCACAGCAGCCAAGGCGCTTGGCGCATCTCGACGCTTTCAAGCAGTACCCAGTACAGCGACAGGAAAACCGGCATCTGTACCAGAATCGGCAAGCATCCACCCAACGGGTTGATCTTCTCTTTCTTGTACAGCTCCATCATCGACTGAGACAGCTTCTGACGATCGTCACCATGTTGCTCTTTCAACGCGGCAAGGCGTGGAGCGACTGCACGCATGCGTGCCATGGACTTGTAACTGGCTGCCGACAGAGGGAAGAAAAGCCCTTTGATCAACATGGTCAGGAAGATGATCGACCAGCCCCAGTTGCCGACGATGCTGTGGATATGTTGCAGCAGCCAGAAAATAGGCTGGGCAATGAACCACAAAATGCCGTAATCCACTGTCAGTTCCAGACCTGGGGACAACTCTTTCAGGACTGCCTGACTCTTCGGACCGGCATAAAGCGTTGTAGTCGTCTCGGCTTTTGCGCCAGGTGCGACCGTCATTGCCGGACCGGTGAAACCGATAATGTAATTGCCTGCACTGTCTTTACGGGTTGTGACGGTGTTGCTGTCAGCCTTGTTCGGGATCCAGGCGGTCACGAAGTAGTGCTGTAGCCAGGCGACCCATCCACCCTGGACAGTATCCTTGACCGACCCTTTGTCGATGTCCTTCATGGAAACCTTTTTATAGGGTTCCGAAGGTGTCCACATCGCAGCACCCAGGTAGGTGGCGGTGCCAGTAGCGGTAGTCGAGGATGGATCAGCGCTCGCATCGCGTTTCAGCTGGGCGAACAGGTTACCGTTCCAAGGCTGCGCGCTCTGGTTGTCAATCACGTAAGAGACGGTCAGGTCATACAGCCCGCGTTTGAACGTGAAGCGCTTGATGTAGTTAACACCGCCATCGCTGAATTTCAGGTCAACGACCAAGTCGTTCTGTCCATCAGCCAGCTGGTAGCTTTTTTGCGTGGCCGAGTAAACAGGACGACCAGTGGATCGGGCATCAGGACCATTGGCGCCAGTCAGCCCGCTCTGAGCGAGGAAAATCCGCTCACCGCCGTTATCGAACAGCTGGAAAGGAATTTCGGGGTGATCCTGACGGCGTGGATAGAGCGGCAAACGAAGTTGCACCACGTCGCCACCTACCGGATCAATTTCCAGATTGAGGACGTCTGTCTTCACCTGAATCAGATCTTTGCTGGCGGCCACCGGGGTTTCAGCCGGCGCAGCGACTTCTCCGGTGGCGCTAGGAACGTCTGCATTGGCAGTCGCTGAACCTTGCGGAGCATCAGGAATAGCGGATGTATTGGTGTTGGCAGCAACATTCTGAGTCGGCAAGGCAGCCTGACCATAGTCCTGGTTCCATTTCAGGACACCGACATAGGTCACGATTGCCAGGGCGACGATCAGGATCGTGCGTTTAATATCCATGATTACTCGGCCATCGAAGAGGAACGGGAGGTGGGAGCAGGTGGAACCGGGTCATAACCACCGGGATTCCACGGATGACACCGACCTAAGCGACGTAAGGTCAGCCAGCCACCACGCACCAGACCATAATTTTCAATGGCCTCGTACGCGTAGCAGGAGCAACTGGGGTAGAAACGACAGTGACTGGCCATCAGAGGACTGATGGCATAGCGGTAAAACTGGATCGGAACGAGCGCCAGTTTACGCATCAGGACTGTCTACCCCCGCAGTTTCGGTTTTAAGTTCGGGATTGGGCCGGCTACGCGCCAGACGTTTCCAGAGCTTGCCGAAATGCTGAATCAATTCGGGGTTTTCAATATCACCCAAGCCTTTGCGTGCGACGACGACGATATCCCATCCGACCAGGTTGTCCTGGTGAAGGCGAAACGACTCACGCATCAGGCGTTTCAAACGGTTGCGCTCGACGGAGAGCTTCACGCTCTTCTTCCCGATCACCAGCCCGAGACGGGGATGATCAAGGTCGTTGTTGCGCACAAGGAGCAGGAGATTTTTCCCCGGAACCTTGCCGGTGGGGGAGTCAAAGACTGCCTTGAAATGCCGGGGTGTCAGCAAGCGCTTTTCCCGACTGAAGTCCTGACTCACCACCTGTGCCGATTAATCAAACTGCCAGACGCTTACGGCCTTTGGCGCGACGACGCGACAGAACTGCGCGACCGTTTTTGGTGGCCATACGAGCACGGAAACCGTGGGTGCGAGCGCGCTTGATAGTGCTGGGTTGGAAAGTACGTTTCATGGCGTGTTACCTGGTTCGTCCACAACGGGCCGGAATGGCCCCCGTTTTAAGAGACCGGGGATTCTAGAGAAAGCGGGCTCGCAGGTCAATTTCCAACCAACGTTTCTTGCATTTAGTTCCTGAGTGCAATTCGACGACAGCGGCCAATCCGTCGAAGCATCCTCGGATGCGTAGATATAGAAATAAAGAAGGAAGGTATTTAAAGCTTTTTTGTAAAGCTTATAAAAGCTTAAGGAGAGGTTTTCTGTGGATAAAAGCCTGAAGGCCTTTATTTGCCTGATGTACAGAGGAATGAAACTCTGTCCACAAGCAGTGCTCCTGCTGTGCGGCAGCTGAATACAAGCTGTGCGTAAACCAGCTAGTTATCCACATTCACTTTATCCACAGATTTCAGGGTGGTGTTATGCAGAGAGCTGAAGCGTGGTTATCCACAGACCTTAACTATCCACCGGCCGTCATCTTTTTCAGTGCTTTACGGTGGGTTTAGTGCGTTCGCGCCCTACCTTCGTGTGGATAAGTCAGCTACGGGTGGTTACAATGGCGGCTTGTTTTTGCCGCGCCGGCTTCAGAATCTAGGGGATATTTGTGTCAGTGGAACTTTGGCAGCAATGCGTTGAGCTTTTGCGCGATGAGCTGCCTGCCCAGCAATTCAACACCTGGATCCGTCCTTTACAGGTTGAAGCCGAAGGCGATGAACTGCGCGTGTATGCGCCCAATCGATTTGTCCTGGACTGGGTTAATGAGAAGTACCTGGGTAGGTTGCTCGAGTTGCTGGGCGAGCACGGTCAGGGAATTGCGCCGGCACTGTCCTTATTAATAGGCAGCAAGCGTAGCTCTGCCCCACGTGCCGCCCCGAACGCACCACTCGCTGCGGCGGTAGCCGCATCTCAGGCGGCTGAGATTGCAGCCACCAGCGAAGCGCCGGTTGCAGCGCGAGCTCCGCAATCCGTCGCGACGCCCGCTCCGATGATTCAGACCTCTCTGAATGTCGAGGATGAGCCTTCAAGGGCGAGCTTCGATCCGATGGCTGGCGCGAGCTCCCAGCAAGCGCCTGCGCGCGCGGAGCAGCGTAATGTTCAGGTTGAGGGCGCGCTGAAGCACACCAGCTATCTCAACAGGACCTTCACATTCGAAAACTTTGTTGAGGGCAAGTCCAACCAACTGGCGCGGGCTGCCGCCTGGCAGGTTGCCGACAATCCCAAGCATGGCTACAACCCGCTCTTCCTTTATGGTGGTGTAGGCTTGGGTAAAACTCACTTGATGCATGCTGTGGGTAACCACCTGCTCAAGAAGAACCCGAATGCCAAAGTGGTGTATTTGCACTCGGAGCGATTTGTGGCGGACATGGTCAAAGCGCTACAGCTCAATGCCATCAATGAGTTCAAACGCTTCTACCGCTCCGTCGACGCACTGCTGATTGATGACATTCAATTCTTTGCGCGTAAGGAACGTTCCCAGGAAGAGTTTTTCCACACCTTCAACGCGCTTCTCGAAGGCGGTCAGCAGGTCATTCTCACGAGCGACCGCTACCCCAAAGAAATCGAAGGTCTTGAAGAGCGCCTCAAGTCACGTTTCGGTTGGGGCCTTACGGTTGCCGTGGAGCCCCCGGAGCTGGAAACGCGGGTCGCGATTTTGATGAAGAAGGCGGATCAGGCGAAGGTCGATCTCCCTCACGACGCTGCGTTTTTTATTGCGCAGCGAATCCGTTCCAATGTGCGTGAGCTCGAGGGTGCGCTCAAGCGCGTCATCGCTCACTCGCACTTCATGGGCCGCGACATCACGATCGAGCTGATCCGCGAGTCATTGAAGGATTTGCTCGCGTTGCAGGACAAGCTGGTGAGTGTGGATAACATTCAGCGGACTGTTGCCGAGTACTACAAGATAAAGATCTCCGACCTGCTGTCCAAACGCCGTTCCAGGTCCGTTGCAAGACCGCGGCAAGTGGCAATGGCCTTGTCAAAGGAACTGACCAATCACAGCCTTCCCGAAATTGGCGACGTGTTTGGCGGCCGCGATCACACAACGGTCTTGCACGCGTGCCGGAAGATCAATGAGCTTAAAGAATCCGATGCGGACATCCGCGAGGACTACAAGAACCTGCTGCGGACTTTGACAACGTGATACCGACGCAGCTTATCAAGGCAAGGGACTAGACCATGCATTTCACCATTCAACGCGAAGCCCTGTTGAAACCCCTGCAACTGGTCGCGGGCGTCGTTGAACGCCGTCAGACCTTGCCGGTTCTTTCGAACGTACTACTGGTCGTTGAGGGCCAGCAGTTGTCTTTGACCGGTACTGACCTCGAAGTCGAGCTGGTCGGCCGCGTACAGTTGGAAGAGCCTGCAGAACCGGGCGAGATCACCGTTCCTGCGCGCAAGCTGATGGACATCTGCAAAAGCATCCCAAATGACGCGCTCATCGACATCAAGCTCGACGAGCAAAAGCTGATTGTCAAAGCCGGCCGCAGCCGATTCACGCTTTCCACCCTGCCTGCCAACGACTTCCCTACTGTCGAGGAAGGTCCGGGTTCGCTGACGTTCAGCCTTGTTCAAAGTAAATTGCGCCGTTTAATTGAGCGCACCAGCTTTGCCATGGCTCAGCAGGACGTTCGTTATTACCTCAATGGCATGCTGCTGGAGGTTCAGTCGGGCATTCTGCGCGCGGTGGCTACTGATGGACATCGTCTTGCGATGTGCTCCATGGCTGCAGAGATCGAGCAGGCTGACCGTCACCAGGTGATCGTTCCGCGTAAGGGTATTCTGGAACTGGCGCGGCTGCTAACCGAGCAAGATGGGCTGGTCAGTATCGTGCTGGGTCAGCATCACATTCGTGCGACCACGGGCGAGTTTACGTTCACATCCAAATTGGTCGACGGCAAATTCCCGGACTACGAGCGAGTGCTTCCCAAGGGCGGCGACAAGCTTGTTGTGGGTGATCGTCAAGCACTTCGAGAAGCGTTCAGCCGCACTGCGATTCTCTCCAACGAGAAGTATCGAGGCATTCGTCTTCAATTGGCCAACGGTCAGCTGAAGATTCAAGCGAATAACCCGGAGCAAGAAGAGGCCGAGGAAGAAATCAGCGTCGACTACAATGGCAGCTCTCTCGAGATCGGATTCAACGTGAGTTATCTGCTCGACGTACTGGGTGTCATGACCACGGAGCAAGTCCGTCTGATTCTCTCTGATTCGAACAGCAGCGCTTTGGTGCAGGAATCAGGTAATGACGACTCGGCCTACGTCGTCATGCCGATGCGCCTGTAACAGCAGTTGATTAATGTCTCTTAGCCGCGTCTCGGTCACCGGGGTGCGCAATCTGCAACCGGTGACCTTCTCTCCTTCTCCCCGCATCAACATCCTGTATGGCGCCAACGGCAGTGGTAAAACCAGTGTCCTTGAAGCCATCTATCTCCTGGGCTTGGCGCGCTCGTTCCGCAGCGTACGGCTGCAGCCGGTTATCCAATACGAGCAACCTGCTTGCACTGTCTTTGGCCAGGTGGAACTTGCCGAGGGTGGCCATAGCAGTCTGGGCATTTCCCGTGATCGTCAGGGAGATTTTCAGATCCGTATCGATGGCCAGAACGCCAAAAGCGCCGCGCAACTTGCAGAGACATTGCCGCTGCAGCTGATTAACCCGGACAGCTTCAGGCTTCTTGAAGGCGCTCCCAAGATCCGTCGTCAGTTTTTGGATTGGGGAGTGTTCCACGTGGAACCTCGTTTCATGTCGACTTGGCAGCGGCTCCAGAAGGCCCTCAGGCAGCGTAACTCGTGGCTTCGGCATGGTACACTTGACGCCGCTTCGCAGGCGGCATGGGACCGTGAACTGTGCCTTGCCAGCGATGAAATTGACGAGTTTCGGCGCGCCTATATCAAGGCGTTGAAGCCAGTATTCGAGCAAACCTTGAGTGAGCTTGTTCAGATCGATGGGCTGACGCTTAGTTACTATCGAGGATGGGACAAGGAAAAAAATCTGAGTGACGTACTGGCATCTTCGCTTTACCGCGATCAGCAGATGGGTCACACGCAGGCGGGGCCGCAACGTGCAGACTTACGCCTGCGATTGGGTGGGCACAATGCGGCGGATATCCTTTCCCGTGGGCAGCAGAAACTTGTGGTCTGCGCCCTGCGCATTGCTCAGGGACATCTAGTCAGCACGGCCCGTCGTGGCCAATGTATTTACCTCGTCGACGATCTGCCATCGGAGCTCGATGAGAATCACCGCGGTGCGCTATGTCGCCTGCTGGAAGAATTACGCTGCCAGGTATTTATCACCTGCGTAGATCATGAATTGTTGAGGGAAGGCTGGCAGACGGAAACGCCAGTTGCTTTGTTCCACGTGGAACACGGCAATATCACCCAGACCCACGACCACCGGGAGTGAAGGCATGAGCGAAAACCAAACGTACGACTCGACCAGCATCAAAGTGCTGAAAGGGCTCGATGCCGTACGCAAGCGTCCTGGTATGTATATCGGCGACACAGACGATGGCAGCGGCCTCCACCATATGGTGTTTGAGGTTGTGGACAACTCGATTGACGAGGCGTTGGCCGGTCACTGTGACGACATCAGCATCATCATTCACCCGGATGAATCGATCACTGTTCGCGATAACGGTCGTGGCATTCCGGTCGATGTGCATAAAGAAGAAGGCGTTTCCGCAGCCGAAGTCATCATGACTGTGCTGCACGCCGGTGGTAAGTTTGACGACAACTCCTACAAAGTATCCGGCGGTCTGCACGGTGTGGGCGTTTCAGTGGTCAACGCGCTGTCCGAGGTTTTGAACCTCACTGTCCGCCGCAGTGGAAAAGTATGGGAGCAAACGTACGTCCATGGTGTTCCACAAGAGCCGATGCAAATCGTTGGTGAAAGTGATACCACGGGTACCGAGATTCACTTCAAGCCCTCCTCTGAAACGTTCAAGAACATCCATTTTAGCTGGGACATCCTGGCCAAGCGCATTCGTGAGCTGTCGTTTCTCAACTCCGGTGTGGGTATTGTTCTTAAAGACGAGCGCAGCGGCAAAGAGGAGCTGTTCAAGTATGAAGGCGGTTTGCGCGCATTCGTTGAGTACTTGAACACCAATAAAACACCTGTGAATCAGGTTTTCCACTTCAACATCCAGCGTGAAGATGGCATAGGCGTTGAGATTGCCCTGCAGTGGAATGACAGCTTCAACGAGAACCTGTTGTGCTTTACCAACAACATTCCACAGCGTGACGGTGGTACGCACCTCGTTGGCTTCCGTTCTGCTCTGACACGCAACTTGAACAACTACATCGAGCAGGAAGGTCTGGCTAAGAAGCACAAGGTCGCTACTACCGGTGACGATGCGCGTGAAGGCCTGACAGCGATCATCTCCGTCAAGGTACCCGATCCGAAGTTCAGCTCGCAGACGAAAGACAAGCTAGTGTCTTCAGAAGTGAAGACGGCGGTTGAGCAGGAGATGGGCAAGTACTTCTCTGACTTCCTGCTTGAGAACCCGAACGAAGCGAAAGCCGTTGTCGGCAAGATGATCGATGCAGCGCGTGCTCGTGAAGCGGCGCGTAAAGCACGTGAGATGACTCGTCGCAAAGGTGCGCTGGATATCGCAGGCCTGCCAGGCAAACTGGCCGACTGCCAAGAGAAAGACCCTGCCCTTTCCGAACTGTATCTCGTGGAAGGTGACTCTGCGGGCGGCTCCGCCAAGCAGGGACGTAACCGTAAGACTCAGGCCATCCTGCCACTCAAGGGCAAGATTCTGAACGTGGAAAAGGCACGCTTCGACAAGATGATTTCGTCCCAGGAAGTGGGCACGTTGATCACGGCACTGGGCTGCGGTATTGGCCGTGACGAATACAACATCGAAAAGCTGCGTTACCACAACATCATCATCATGACCGATGCGGACGTCGACGGCTCGCACATCCGTACCTTGTTGCTGACCTTCTTCTTCCGTCAATTGCCGGAACTGGTTGAGCGTGGCTACATCTACATTGCTCAACCGCCTTTGTACAAAGTGAAGAAAGGCAAGCAAGAGCAGTACATCAAAGACGACGACGCCATGGAAGAGTACATGACCCAGTCGGCCCTTGAAGATGCGAGCCTGCACTTGAATGAGTCGGCGCCTGGCATCTCCGGTGCAGCACTGGAGAAACTGGTTCACGACTTCCGCATGGTCATGAAGACTCTGAAACGTCTGTCTCGCCTGTACCCGCAAGAGCTAACCGAGCACTTCGTCTACCTGCCGGCTGTACCTATGGAGCAGTTGTCGGATCATGCGGCCATGCAAGAGTGGCTGGCGAAATTTGATGAGCGCCTGCGCGTGGGTGAGAAGTCCGGTTTGGTCTACAAGGCCAGTTTGCGTGAAGACCGTGAGCGTAACGTGTGGTTGCCAGAGGTCGAGCTGATCTCCCATGGTTTGTCTAACTACGTAACGTTCAACCGCGATTTCTTCGGCAGCAATGACTATAAAACAGTCACTGCGCTGGGTGCTCAGATCAGCACGCTGCTCGAAGAAGGCGCTTACGTTCAACGTGGCGAACGCAAGAAAGCGGTCACCGAGTTCAAGGAAGCGCTGGCCTGGTTGATGGCAGAGAGCACAAAGCGTCACACGATTCAGCGCTACAAAGGTTTGGGTGAAATGAACCCGGATCAACTGTGGGAAACCACGATGGACCCGAGCGTTCGACGCATGCTCAAGGTGACGATCGAAGACGCCATTGGCGCTGATCAGATCTTCAACACCTTGATGGGTGATGCGGTTGAACCGCGTCGGGACTTCATTGAAGCCAACGCACTGGCGGTGTCGAACCTGGATTTCTAAGGTTCACCCGCTGACAAAACAGCCCCAACGATGCGAATCGTTGGGGCTGTTTTGTTTGAGGGTTCAGCTCACGATTTTGATGGGGTTAACTGCCGACGTGGTTCTTCCTCTCTTGGTCAACCGTTTGCCCCATTCAATCCCGCGCTGTTCAATGAGGCGGTGGCTGACCACAGATACGCCCACGATAATGATCAACAGAGCGAGGAGCAGAGCGTTGTCAGCCACTACGTTGTTCAAGGACAGCGTTGGACTTGGCGCTCCTGCAGGATAAGTGACGATGGCGTAACCAGTGAGTTTCCCTACAAGCAGCATGGCGAGGGTAAAGGCGAATAGAACCATCGCATGGGTCATGTAGATCGAGTAGGACAGCGCGCCCAGGTTCTCGAACGGGCGAGCCTTCAGCAAGGTCGAGATCACCCCTCCCTCAAAGGAGAAGATCAACATGAGCACGCAGAAGCCCAACGTCAGAATGATCTGCTTGTGATCAATGTCACTCACCAGCAAGCTGACTATCAGGCAGATCCCTGCGACTTCCAGAGCCGTGTGCAGCCAGCGCGGCAGGCTCATGTTGTGGATAACCCGGTAGAGGTGGTAGGTCAGCACGCCTGCAAAGAAACAAGACAGACCCTGCAGTGCGGGCTCCATCAGATAGGCAAGTCCCAAGGCCAGGCACACCGTAGCCATCAACGAAATCATCGAAAATATCAGCGTGGCGAAGCGTGGGGTACACAAGAGGATCCCCGCGAAGATCATGTAGATGTAGTACTCGACACTGATGCTCCAGGCGGGAAAGTTGAACGACTGGGGATTGAATCCTGGCCACCAGGATTGCAACAGCAGCAGGTTGGGAATGATTTCCTGGGGCGCGCGCTGCCCGGTGAAGCTGGGCTGATTGAACGCTATGCCGGCATGCTCAGCGCCCAGCTTCACTACCTCCAATGCGATGGCGAATACGAGTACAAAGACGTGCAACGGGTACAGTCGGAAGCTGCGTGTGATGAAAAACTGCCTGAACTGGTCCGTGGTGGCCAGGCGCTGGGCATAGGTGTGAAACATGACAAAGCCGCTCAGGACGAAGAAAAAGCTCACCAGGTAATGAGCATTTCTGAAGAACGCCCATTCCCCGAAGCTCTGCGAAATATGGATGTGATAGACCGCAACGCTAAGTGCGCAGATGCCCCTAAAACCGTCCAGCACTTGAAATCTCTTCATCTCGAACTCCCTGTCGAATCCATACTGAATGCGTTTCGATTTTCCCTCTGAGCGCAGGTCATCTCGCGCTACCCTTCCCGGCTTTAGGCCAAAGGGTTTTCACGGTGTCCAGGCAGCTGCTCAAAAACCAGGCAAGCTCACGGCGCCGTGCCATGGCTGGCCTCTCGATGAAGTGCCAAGAGAATATGGCGGCCAGTATCACAAGTGGAAAGGCGGGCAGCATCATGCTGAGAGGGCCGATGCCTTTGAACAGATCGGCCAGAATTTCCTGAATCGGGAAGCCGTAGATATAGGCGCCGTACGAGTAATCACCCAGCTGGTTATAACGGTCGATCGTGGGGTGCGTTGCGAACCCGAGGTAGAAAATCAGATACGTCCAAACCAGAACAAAGCATTCGAAGAAATAGGGTGTGCGCCATGTGCAGACGGCTAGTACGGCGAAAGGCAGGAAGCCAATGAGTCGATGCTGGATGTGCTGACGATATCGGTAGAAGGACATGCCCAGCACAAATGGCAAGCTCCACGTGAAGAAAGACTCGACGCCGTAGAAGTCATTGAACAGCGCGTTGTTCAATATCAGGGTTTTGAAGGCTACATACAGTGCCGCATAGAACATTAGAAAGCCGGCGAATTTACGGCCTTCACTGTAGAAGGCGGATGCGCCAAGCGCACTGACCAGCATGTAGAACGCCACCTCATAAAAGAGCGTCCATAGTGACCCGTTGATACCGGGCCACGGGTTGTTCTCGAACACACCAGGCAGGTGGAACTTCATGCTGAGCAGCGTCAAGTTGTGGGTCGCATAACCGTATGTTTCACCTGAGCGGAAATATTCCGACGCACTCAGTGTCGTAAACATGGGCCCGATGAGGAACACGCTCAGCAGCAGCACAAGTGTCAGTCCAGGGTAGATACGCAGAAACCGAGCGGTGAGGAAATCCATCGTGCTGTCCGCGCGATCGCGGCTAAGCGAGATAAAAAAGCCGGAGACGCAGAAGAATGTGATTACCGCCACATCACCAAGGGAGAGGCCGAGCCAGTCAGAGAGCGGCTCGACCGCATCATGGCCGAGTGCGAGCGGGTAACCGTGGGAAATCAGTACCGCAGTGGCGGCAAGCATTCTGATCAGGTTGAAATTGTTGTTTCGTCTGGACGCCAGGTCACCCAACGTACTCATACTGCCTCCGCGCGAAATCAGGGTCATGTCGGATCGATCCATTCACCGCTGTGACGCTCACGCGGTCGGGGACGCGCGATATCGAGAGGGTTCTAAATGGTTTTGAGCTTGAACGATACACTGGGTAGGCTGCGCGTCTAATTGGCATCCCTAATGGGGCTGCGGATAAGCTGCATGCCTTGTCAGCCAATAATTTGGCCCTTAAACATGAACGATAGTTTTTGAGAGGCGGACGTGTCGGTAGGCCTTGATAGGCCACCTGCAGTGGAGGGAACCTAGATACCCGCCGAGTGAACCGTTTCATCAGGACAGATGGAAGACCAAGGAGCCTGAGTCATATGTCGATTCGCAAATACCAGAAAGTACTGGCCATCCCTCGAGTGCTGCCTGCAACGTTGTTCATGTTCGTTGCGGGTCTGCCGCTGACCATCATGGGGCTCACGCTGAGCCTGCACGTTCTCAACGAAATGGGCGGCAGCTATTTTGATGCCGGCGTGGTGGGGACAGCGACCGCCCTCGGATTCGCGGTGGGCTCTCCCCTGCTCGGCCGAATGATTGACCGTCATGGACTACGCCCGGTGGTGGCCGTGTGCGGCACGCTGTCGACCCTCGCCTGGATACTGCTTCCCATGGTGAGCTATTGGCTTTATGTGCTTCTGGCTTTCGTGGCCGGGCTGTTTACCGTGCCGACGGGATCGCTTGCCCGGCAGTTCGTCGCCAGCCTGGTGCCGGAAGATCAGCGCCGACCTGCCTACTCGCTCAACATGATGCTCATGGAGCTCTCATTCGTCATCGGGCCCGCCAGCGGTATCCTGTTGATCACTACCTATTCGGCCACTGCAACGCTGGCAGGAATCGGTCTCTGGCGAGCGCTCTCCTATGTTGTGCTCTACGTGTTGAACTGGCCTACGCGCAATGTGGACGAAGTCGCTGAAAATCCGGATCGCGTGCGACCTAAGCTCCGCACATGGATGAGCCGCCCTCTGATGGCCGTGATGTTTGTCAGCGCGGGTGCGTTGTTCGTGCTGTACGGCACCGAGCTGGCACTGATCGCCGTACTGCGCGCAAGCGATCAACTTGCCTTTACCGGGTATGTCATCGCCGCCATGTCCGTAGCGTCGATCGTGGGCGGGTATGTCCACGGTGTTGTCCACAGGTCGTGGTCACAAATGAAACTTGCCTTGGCGATGAGCCTGCTGCTGCTGCCCGTGGTGTTCTTTGACGACGTCTGGTGGTGGCTGATGCTCGCGCTATTGCCCACCAACTTACTGTGCACGCCGACGTTGGCTGCAGGTTCGGAAGCGGTTGCCAAGCTGGCGCCTTCCAGCGTGAGAGGTGAAGTGATGGGGCTGCACGATTCGGCTTACCGAATAGGCCAGACGCTGTCCGCACCAATGGTGGGATTCGCGATCGACAGCGTTTCTCCCGCGATGGGATTTGTAGCGGCCGCGAGTGGAGGGATTGTACTGGTCGGTATGGGGGCGTTATGCAGTCTGTGGGGATCAGCGCCGGCCAGAACGGCTTGACTGGAACATCGGTCTTGGCTGCACAGGCTCAAGACCGGTATTTTCAGCCCATTGGCTGTCGTTGGAAAAAACTTATGCACGTTTTGGACGCGGTAAGCGTCGTAAGAAATAAGTAATCAAATTAACGAGTTAGACGCTAATTTATGGAATTTCAATTTATTCGTGCACAGGTTATCCACAATTCACGCCGGTGATTTCTCGGGGGCGGGCGCAGGCACTGCGGGCGATCCCAGGTCACGTTGGATTTGCTCGTTCCACGCCGAGACGCGATCATTCAGCGCAGCGATTGCGCGAGGGCCAGCGCCTTCCGCGTACATCGGTTTGCCAATCACGACTTCGATGGTGCCCGGCTTTTTACCCCAACCTTCTTTAGGCCAATAGCGGCCAGCATTGTGTGAGATAGGCAGGACGGGCAAGTCCGCGTTAACCGCCAGTGCCGAACCGCTGCGCGAGAATTTTCCGATCTGGCCGTAAGGCACGCGTGTGCCCTCAGGAAAGATCAGCACCCAGACCCTATCTTTGAGCAACTCATCGCCCTTCTTAGCCACAACCTTCAGCGCCGCTTTGGGATTGTTGCGGTCGATGGCGATGGGACGCAGCATCGCCATGGCCCAACCGAAGAACGGGACGTATAGCAACTCACGCTTCAGTACTTGGCTTAAAGGCTGAAAGTGGGCCGAGAGAAAAAACGTTTCCCACGTACTCTGGTGATTGGAGACGATCACGCACGGCGTCTCTGGGATGTTCTCATGTCCGGTGACGTTGACCTTGATGTTGAGGAACACGCGGGTCAGCCATAAGGCGCAGCGGCACCAGTAGACATTGATGAAGCGATAGCGAAGACGGAACGGCAGGAAAGGTGCAATAAAGAAACTCAGCGAACACCACAGCAGGGCAGTAGTGCCCAGCAGCAGGTAAAAGAAGAAAATCCTGATGGCCTGCACAATCGACATAGCTGCTTTTACCGTTACGGGGCAATTGCCCGAATTGAGCGAGCCGTTGAATAGCCGTTAGCCGTTCAACGGGGCGCTGTTGTGAATAAGTTCTGCGGCAACCGCCGCCAGATCATCGAAAACCAACGTGCCTGCGGGTAGAGCACCGCTTCGCGTCTTCTGACCTTTGCCGGTCAGGACCAGAACAGGTTGTGAGTCGACGGCCACCGCCGCCTCCAGGTCACCCTTGCTGTCGCCTACAAACCACACGTCACCCAAATCGACGGCGTAATGGCTGGCAATTGTCTTCAGCATGCCCGGTCTTGGCTTGCGGCAATCGCAGCCGGCGTCCGGGCCATGGGGACAATAAACGACCAGTCCGAGCTCACCACCCTCCTCCGCCACGAGTTCACGCAAGCGTGCGTGCATGGCATCGAGGGTGGCCAGATCGTAGTAACCGCGAGCGATGCCGGACTGGTTGGTGGCCACTGCCACCGTCCAGCCGGCCTTGCTCAGTTGCGCAATGGCCTCGATGGAACCTGGAATCGGAACCCACTCGTCCACCGACTTGATGTAGGCATCGGAGTCCTGGTTGATCACCCCGTCCCTGTCGAGAATCAGCAACTTCACTGGCATGCGCTCCGCTGTCAGCTCAACAAAGAGATGTCGGCAACGCCGAGGAACAGATTGCGCAGACGGGCAAGCAAGGCATAACGGTTGGCTCGCACACTGGCGTCTTCCGCGTTGACCATCACTGCTTCAAAAAACGCATCCACCGGCTCGCGAAGTGCTGCGAGACGCGTCAGCGCTTCGTTGTACTGACGGCTGGCGGACATCGGCGCTACCGCCTGATCTGCCTGCTGAATGGCCGAGTAAAGCGAGAACTCGTTGGCGTTATCGAAGTACTTCGGCTCGACGGTCTGGGCGATGTTACCGTCTGCTTTGCTCAGCAGATTGGAAACCCGCTTGTTCACGGCGGCCAGTGCGGCAGCCTCAGGCAATTTGCGGAAGGCCTGAACCGCCTGCACACGTTGATCGAAGTCCAGAGCCGAAGCCGGCTGCAAGGCGCGCACCGACAGGTAGACGGAAACGTCGACGCCTTCGTCTTCATAGCGCGCACGCAGGCGATCGAAGATGAATTCGAGCACCTGCTCTGGCAGGCCAGCAGGTTTGATCTTCACACCAAACTGAGCGACGGCGAACTGCACGGTTTTGACCAGGTCGAGATCCAGCTTCTTCTCGATCAGGATGCGCAGGATGCCGAGCGCGGCCCGGCGCAGTGCGTATGGGTCTTTGCTGCCGGTCGGCAGCATGCCGATGCCGAAGATGCCCACGAGTGTGTCGAGCTTGTCCGCAATGGCGACTGCGGCGCCGGTCAACGTGCCTGGCAATTCAGCGCCAGCACCGCGTGGCATGTACTGCTCGTTCAACGCCAGTGCGACGTCTTCGGGTTCGCCGTCAGCCAGCGCGTAGTAGTAGCCTGCAACGCCCTGCATCTCGGGGAACTCGCCAACCATCTCGGTCGCCAGGTCGCACTTGGACAGCAAGCCTGCACGTGCGGCGCGCTGAGCATCGCCTCCAATGCGTGGCGCGATGAACGCGGCGAGCTTGGAAACGCGCTCGGCCTTGTCGAACACCGTGCCCAGTTGCGCCTGGAACACCACGTTCTGCAGGCGCTGGTTGAACGTCTCCAGCTTCTGCTTCTTGTCCTGCTTGAAGAAGAACTCGGCGTCGGTCAGACGTGGACGAACGACTTTCTCGTTACCGTGGACAATCTGAGATGGGTCCTTGCTGTCGATGTTCGCGACGGTAATGAAGCGCGGCAACAGCTTGCCTTCGGCATCCAGCAGACAGAAATACTTCTGGTTGTCCTGCATCGTGGTGATGAGGGCTTCCTGCGGCACTTCAAGGAAACGTTCCTCGAACGAGCACACCAGCGGCACGGGCCACTCGACCAGCGCAGTCACTTCATCGAGCAATGCCGGCGGCACGATGGCGGTGCCTTCGTGTTGCGTGGCGAGCTCTTCGACGCGCTTGCTGATCAACTGACGACGCTCGTTGAAATCCGCAAGCACGTGGGCCGCGCGCAGGTCGCTGGCGTAGTTGGCCGGCGACGAAATGCGCACGCTTTCCGGGTGATGGAAGCGATGGCCCCGGGATTCACGGCCGGACGTCTGGGCAAGAATGGTGCAGTCAACGACCTGATCGCCAAACAGCATGACCAGCCATTGGGTCGGACGTACGAATTCTTCCTTGCGAGCACCCCAGCGCATGCGCTTCGGAATCGGCAGGTCGTTCAGCGAATCTTCGATGATGGTCGGCAGCAGGCTCAACGTCGGCTTGCCAGGGATGCTCTGGCTGTAGCGCAGCTTCGGGCCGCTCTGATCGATCTCACTCAGGTCCACACCGCACTTCTTGGCGAAGCCCAGGGCGGCCTGGGTCGGATTGCCCTCGGCATCAAACGCCGCCTGACGTGGCGGGCCATCCAGGTTGACGCTGCGATCCGGCTGCTCGGTGGCGAGCTGAGTGATCAGCACGGCCAGACGACGTGGCGCGGCATAAACCTGTTTGGCACTGTAGGTCAGGCCGGCAGCGTGCAGGCCTTTTTCGATACCGGCCATGAATGCATCGGCCAGGGTATTCAATGCTTTGGGTGGCAGTTCTTCGGTGCCCAGTTCAACCAGAAAATCTTGAGCACTCATTGCGCAGCCTCCAGCTTGGCCAACACTTCATCACGAATATCGGGCGCGGCCATAGGGAAGCCGAGCTTGGCCCGGGCCATCAGGTAAGCCTGGGCCACGGAGCGAGCCAGGGTGCGGACGCGCAGAATGTACTGCTGACGCGCCGTCACGGAAATCGCGCGACGTGCATCCAGCAAGTTAAAGGTGTGAGAGGCCTTGAGGACCATTTCGTAGCTCGGCAATGGCAGCTCCACTTCGATCAGGCGCACGGCTTCGCTTTCATAGAAATCGAACAGCTCGAACAGTTTGTCGACGTTGGCGTGTTCGAAGTTGTAGGTCGATTGCTCCACTTCGTTCTGATGGAACACATCGCCGTAGGTGACCTTGCCGAACGGCCCGTCAGTCCAGACCAGGTCGTAGACCGACTCGACGCCTTGCAGGTACATCGCCAGACGTTCGAGGCCATAGGTGATTTCGCCGGTAACCGGGTAGCACTCGATACCGCCGACTTGTTGGAAATAGGTGAATTGCGACACTTCCATGCCGTTCAGCCAGATCTCCCAACCCAGGCCCCAGGCGCCGAGGGTTGGGGATTCCCAGTTGTCTTCGACAAAGCGGACGTCGTGCACGAGCGGGTCAAGACCCACGTGCTTCAGCGAGCCAAGGTACAGCTCCTGGAAGTTGTCAGGGTTGGGCTTCAGAACAACCTGAAATTGGTAGTAATGCTGCAGGCGGTTCGGGTTCTCGCCATAACGGCCATCGGTAGGACGACGGCTCGGTTGTACGTAGGCGGCGTTCCAGGTTTCCGGGCCGATGGCGCGCAGAAACGTAGCGGTGTGGAAAGTGCCGGCGCCCACTTCCATATCGTAGGGCTGAAGTACCACACAACCTTGCTCAGCCCAGTATTGCTGGAGGGCGAGGATCAAGTCTTGGAAGGTACGCACGGCTGGCGTAGGCTGGCTCACGAAATTCACCTGTACTGGGGGGCTGCGATTTAAAGAGCGGGAGTATACCCGATTCGGCCGCGCCTCCACCCTTGGGAGCCCTATGCCACGCTGCTTTTGGTGCAACGAAGATCCGCTTTACATGGACTACCACGATCAAGAGTGGGGTGTGCCGTTGCGCGATGCGCAGATGCTGTTCGAGTTCCTGTTGCTCGAAGGGTTCCAGGCTGGACTGTCGTGGATCACCATCCTGAAAAAGCGTGAGCGTTACCGCGAAGTGATGTTCGGCTTCGACGTCCAGCGCATTGCCGCGATGACCGATGCTGAAATCGAAGCGCTGATGCTGGAGCCCGGCATTGTCCGCAACCGCCTCAAACTCAACGCCGCGCGCAAAAACGCCCTGGCTTGGTTGCGGCTGGAGGATCCGGTTGCGTTTGTCTGGTCCTTCGTCGGCGGCAAGCCGAAGGTCAATCACTTCAAGGACCGCAGCGAAGTCCCGGCCATTACGCCAGAGGCCGAAGAGATGAGCAAAGCGCTGAAGAAAGCCGGCTTCACCTTCGTTGGCCCGACCATCTGCTATGCGTACATGCAGGCCACCGGAATGGTGATGGACCATACGGTTGACTGCGATCGATACGCCGAGCTGGCGGGTGATGTGGATAATCGGCTCCCATGAATGGTTACAATGGCCGCCTCATGTATTCGGGAGTGATCTGTGGATAAGTTCAAAGGCGCCTTGATGGTTGGCGCATTGCGGCTGTTTGCCCTGTTGCCGTGGCGCGCAGTGCAATGGGTCGGCACCTGCATTGGCTGGCTGATGTGGAAGTTGCCTAACCGGTCCCGCGATGTCGCACGCATCAACCTGTCCAAATGCTTCCCCGAGCTGAGCCCTGCAGAACTCGAAGCACTGGTTGGTCGCAGCCTGATGGACATCGGCAAGACCCTGACCGAAAGCGCCTGTGCGTGGATCTGGCCGGCGCAGAAGTCAATCAATCTGGTTCGCGAAGTCGAAGGGCTTCAGGTGTTGAAAGACGCCCTGGCATCGGGCAAGGGTGTCGTCGGTATCACCAGCCATCTGGGCAACTGGGAAGTGCTCAACCACTTCTATTGCAGCCAGTGCAAACCGATCATTTTCTACCGGCCACCCAAGCTCAAGGCCGTGGATGATCTGCTGCGCAAGCAGCGCGTGCAATTGGGCAACCGTGTCGCAGCGTCCACCAAGGAAGGCATTCTCAGCGTCATCAAGGAAGTGCGCAAAGGTGGCTCGGTCGGCATCCCTGCGGATCCGGAACCCGCTGAGTCAGCAGGCATATTCGTACCCTTCTGCGGAACAATGGCGCTGACCAGCAAGTTCGTGCCGAACATGCTGGCGGGCGGCAAAGCAGTAGGGGTGTTCCTCCACGCGATGCGTCTGGAGGATGGCTCTGGCTACAAGGTCGTACTCGAAGCCGCGCCGGACGACATGTACAGCACCGACACCGCAACGTCGGCAGCGGCCATGAGCAAGGTGGTTGAAAAGTACGTGCGGGCCTATCCAAGCCAATACATGTGGACCATGAAGCGCTTCAAGAAACGCCCCGAGGGCGAGAAGCGCTGGTATTGATCAGACGCTGAGCCCAGCAGGCCAGCGATCACCTGTAGGAGCGCGCTTGCCCGCGAAAAGTAGGTACATCCGACACAGCTATGTCAGGCCTACCATTTTTCGCGGGCCAGCGCGCTCCTACGTAAAAGGCGTCTGCCCAGAGTCAGAAAAAGCTCAATCCCACCTGAAACAGTCGCTCCACGTCGCGGATGTACTTTTTATCCACAAGGAACATGACCACGTGATCGCCTGATTCGATCACCGTGCTGTCATGGGCGATGATGACTTGATCGGCGCGGGTGATGGCGCCGATGGTCGTGCCGGGCGGCAGGTTGATGTGCATGATGGCTTTGCCAACCACTTTGCTGGATCTGGCATCGCCATGGGCGACGATCTCGATGGCTTCAGCGGCGCCCCGACGCAATGAGTGCACGCTGACAATATCGCCGCGCCGCACGTGGGCCAGCAACGTACCGATGGTGGCGAGCTGTGGGCTGACGGCGACATCAATCTCCCCGCCTTGCACCAGATCGACATACGCCGGGTTGTTGATGATCGTCATCACCTTCTTCGCGCCGAGACGTTTGGCCAGCAACGACGACATGATGTTCGCCTCGTCGTCGTTGGTCAGTGCCAGAAACAAGTCGGCGTTGTCGATGTTCTCTTCCACGAGCAGGTCGCGATCGGAGGAGCTGCCTTGCAGGATCACCGTGTTGTTGAGCGTGTCGGAGAGGTGACGGCATCGAGCGGCATTCATCTCGATGATCTTGACCTGATAGCGGTTCTCGATGGCCTCCGCCAGCCGCTCGCCAATCTGGCCGCCGCCTGCAATCACGATGCGCTTGTAGCTCACATCCAGGCGACGCATCTCTCCCATGACGGCGCGAATGTCCGCCTTGGCAGCGATGAAAAAGACCTCGTCGTCAGCCTCGATAACCGTATCGCCCTGAGGAATGATCGGACGGTCGCGACGGAAAATGGCAGCGACCCGCGTGTCGACATTGGGCATGTGCGTGCGCAACTGGCGCAGTTGCTGCCCCACCAGAGGCCCACCGTAGTAAGCCTTGACCGCCACCATCTGGACTTTGCCACCGGCGAAGTCGATCACTTGCAGGGCGCTGGGGTATTCGATGAGCCGTTTGATGTAATGGGTGACGACTTGCTCAGGGCTGATCAGCACGTCCACGGGAATGGCACCGTTGGCGAAAAGCCCTGAGCGAGTCAGGTACGCCGATTCGCGAACACGGGCAATCTTCGTCGGGGTCTGGAACAGCGTGTACGCGACTTGGCAGGCGACCATGTTGGTCTCGTCGCTGCTGGTCACGGCCACCAGCATGTCGGCGTCGTCGGCACCGGCCTGACGCAGCACGGTCGGGAACGAGCCGCGACCATGTACGGTACGGATATCGAGGCGATCACCCAACGCCCGCAGACGATCCTGATCGGTGTCCACGACGGTGATGTCGTTGGCTTCGCTCGCCAGGTGCTCAGCCAGCGTACCGCCAACCTGCCCTGCGCCGAGGATGATGATCTTCAATCAGTCTCTCCTTGAAATGATGATTCAGTCATACCGGGCAATCGTCTTCACGCCGCCGCAATCTTGATCAGTTTGGCGTAGTAAAACCCGTCATGCCCGCCTTCCTGGGCCAGCAACTGACGGCCGTGGGGCTGCTTCAAGCCAGGGGGTGGATTGCCTTGCTGACCGGCGATATCCAGCTCACGAGCACCCGGCGTACGCGCCAGGAATGCCTCGATGACTTCGGTGTTTTCAGTTGGCAGCGTCGAGCACGTGGCGTACAGCAAGATGCCGCCGACCTGCAGCGTCGGCCACAGCGCGTCGAGCAATTCGCCTTGCAGCGTTGCGAGCGCCGGAATGTCATCTGCCTGGCGGGTCAGCTTGATGTCGGGGTGGCGACGAATCACGCCAGTCGCCGAGCAAGGCGCGTCGAGCAGAATGCGCTGGAACGGTTTGCCGTCCCACCATAGATCGGTGGCGCGGGCGTCGGCGGCGATGAGTTCGGCACTCAGGCCCAGGCGATCGAGGTTCTCTTTGACCCGCACCATGCGCTTGGCTTCAAGATCCACTGCGACCACGCCCGTGAGGCCCGGTTGTACTTCCAGCAGATGGCAGGTCTTGCCTCCGGGCGCGCAACAGGCGTCCAGCACGCGTTGACCCGGCGCCAACTCCAGCAAGTCGGCGGCCAGTTGCGCGGCCTCATCCTGAACGCTGATCCAGCCATCGGCGAAACCTGGGAGCGAACGAACATCGCCCGGTTCGGTGAGCACGATGCCGTCCTGGCTGAACGTGCTCGGCGTTGCGCCAATGCCTGCTTCCAGCAACAGCTGAAGGTACTGCTCGCGGATTTTGTGCCGGCGGTTGACCCGTAAAATCATCGGCGGGTGGGCGTTGTTCGCCGCACAAATAGCTTCCCAATGCTCAGGCCACGCAGCTTTCAGCGCTTTTTGCAGCCAGCGTGGATGAGCGGTGCGCACCACCGGATCGTGTTCCAGCTCCGTCAGCAATGCCTCGCCCTCCCGTTGGGCTCGACGCAGCACAGCATTGAGCAACGCTTTTGCCCACGGTTTTTTCAGCTTGTCGGCGCAGCCTACGGTTTCGCCGATAGCGGCGTGAGCGGGGATACGCGAATAGAAGAGTTGATACAGACCTACCAGCAACAAAGCTTGCACGTCGTTATCAGCGGTTTTGAAAGGTTTCTGCAGCAGCTTGGCCGCCAGCGCGGACAGCCTTGGCTCCCAACGCGCGGTGCCAAATGCCAGGTCCTGAGTGAGGCCACGGTCGCGGTCTTCAACCTTGTCCAGTTGGGTGGGCAAAGAGCTGTTTAGCGATGCCTTGCCACTCAGTACGGCAGCCAGCGCCTTGGCTGCGGCCAGACGCGGGTTCATTGCGCATCCACCGCTTGGCCGAGGACGGTGCCGACGGCGAACTTCTCGCGGCGGCTGTTGAACAGGTCAGCGAAGCCCAGAGGCTTGCCGCCTGGCAGTTGCAGACGGGTCAGACGCAGTGCTCCACTCCCGCACGCGACCAGCAGACCTTCTTTACTGGCGTCGATGATGCTGCCGGGCGCGCCCTCCCCGTCGGCGAACTGCGCGGCCAGCACCTTCAGCGCTTCGCCGTTGAGCGTGGTGTGGCAAATCGGCCATGGGTTAAAGGCGCGTACCAGTCGCTCCAGCTCAACCGCCGGGCGACTCCAGTCGATGCGCGCTTCGTCTTTATTCAGCTTGTGCGCGTAAGTGGCGAGACTGTCGTCCTGCACTTCGCCTATCAGTGTGCCGTCAGCCAGTCCGGCGATGGCTTGAATCACCGCAGTCGGGCCGAGCTCAGCGAGACGATCATGCAGCGTGCCTCCGGTGTCTTCGCCCGTAATAGGGGTCGTCACCTTGAGCAGCATCGGGCCGGTGTCCAGGCCCGCTTCCATGCGCATGACCGTCACGCCGCTTTCGGCATCGCCTGCCTGCACCGCGCGCTGAATCGGCGCAGCACCGCGCCAGCGTGGCAGCAACGAAGCGTGACTGTTGATGCAACCCAGACGCGGAATGTCCAGCACGGTCTGCGGCAGGATCAGGCCATAGGCAACGACAACCAACAGGTCCGGGTGCAATGCGGCCAGCTCGGCCTGGGCTTCGGGTGTGCGCAAGGTAGGCGGCTGCATGACAGGAATGTTGTGCTGGAGGGCAAGCTGCTTGACCGGGCTCGGCATCAGCTTCTGACCACGACCGGCCGGGCGATCTGGCTGTGTGTACACCGCAATAACGTCGTGGGGACTGTCGAGCAGGGCTTTCAAATGCTCCGCGGCGAATTCCGGGGTGCCGGCGAACACGATGCGCAGTGGCTCAGTCATGGGTTTCTCTGTGAGGTATGACGATAGAAGCGCGCATGCCCGCGGATAGCATGGTGTCAGCCGACGGATGCATCAGAGGACAGGTCCCAGTCGCGGGCAATCGCACTCCTACAGTAGAAAGGAGGATGGCAGGATCAGGCGTTTTGCTTGTGGAGTTTTTCCAGCTTTTTCTTGATCCGGTCGCGCTTGAGATTGGACAGGTAATCAACGAACAGCTTGCCGTTCAGGTGATCGCATTCGTGCTGGATGCACACGGCGAGCAGGCCCTCGGCGATGAATTCATAGGGCTGGCCGTCACGGTTCAGCGCCTTCACCTTGACCCGTTGCGGGCGATCCACGTTCTCGTAGAAACCCGGAACAGACAGACAGCCTTCCTGGTACTGGTCCATCTCGTCGGTCAGCGGCTCGATTTCGGGGTTGATGAACACCCGCGGCTCGCTGCGATCTTCGGAGAGATCCATCACCACCACGCGCTTGTGTACGTTAACCTGCGACGCGGCCAGGCCGATGCCAGGTGCTTCGTACATGGTTTCAAACATGTCGTCGACCAACTGGCGAATGCTGTCGTCCACTTCGGCCACCGGCTTGGCGATGGTGCGCAGGCGCGAATCGGGAAATTCGAGGATGTTTAGAATGGCCATATGCGTAAGGGATGCACTGTAGGGTAAAGTCAAAATCGGCTGCTAGGCTTGGGACGTCACAAGCTGCAGCCCTAGTAAAACCGGAAGTCTCGCAAGACTCAGCGTTTCACGCGAAGCCAACATGATAAAGGGATTCACCGCATGAGGAAATCACTACTCGCCCTGCTGCTGTTGGCCGCGACAGGCCTTGTCCAGGCGCAAGTACAGCTCAGGGATGGCCATCCACAGAGTTACACCGTTGTCGCCGGTGACACACTTTGGGACATTTCCGGAAAATTTCTTAACCAGCCCTGGAAGTGGCCGCAGCTCTGGCGCGCCAATCCACAGGTTCACGACCCTGATCTGATCTACCCCGGCGATACGCTCAACCTGATTTACGTTGATGGTCAGCCACGAATAGTGGTCAATCGCGGCGCGTCACGGGGGACCATCAAACTGTCCCCGCGTGTGCGCAGTACGCCGATTGCCGAGGCGATTCCGACCATTCCGCTGGGCGCAATCAATGCCTTTTTGCTGAACAACCGAATCATCGATAACGCCGGTCAGTTTGAAGCCGCGCCTCATGTCGTGGCAGGCCCTGGCGAGCGGGTGCTCAGTGGCGCGGGTGATCGCATCTATGCACGCGGACAGTTCGAGCCGAGCCATGTGGCGTACGGCATCTATCGCAAGGGCAAGACCTACGTCGATCCGGTCACCGGCGTGGTGCTGGGCATCAATGCCGATGACATCGGCAGCGGCGAAGTCATCGCCACGGAAGGTGATGTGGCGACGTTGCAAATGCAGCGCTCGACCCAGGAAGTGCGCCTTGGCGACCGACTTTTTGTCAGTGAAGAGCGCCGAATCAATTCTACTTTTGTCCCCAGTGAGCCTCAGCAACCCGTCGACGGCACCATCATCGACGTACCGCGGGGCGTGACCCAGATCGGTGAGTTCGACGTGGTCACCATTGATCGTGGCCGCCTAGATGGCCTGGCTGAAGGTAACGTGTTGGCGATCTACAAGACTGGTGAGACGGTGCGCGATCGGGTCAATGGTGATCATGTCAAAATTCCCGACGAGCGTTCAGGGCTGCTAATGGTCTTTCGCACGTACGAGCGACTGAGTTACGCCATGGTGCTGCACGCAACCCGATCTCTGGCGGTGCAGGACAAAGTCCGCAATCCGTAATGCTATGTATCAGCTGTAAATCACTTTTCTCCACCGGCATGCTTCACTTATCAAATTGTTGTTAACAGACTTATCCACAGGTTGGTCCATTGATTAAGGTGGACCACGGATCAAGGAAGATCACATGCCGTTGTTCGAAAAGGCCGGTCAGTCGCCGGCCGAACTGGAAGCACGCTTGCGTTTGCATCGGCTGCCGGAAGTCGGCCCAAAACGTTTTCACACCCTCATTGATGCGTTCGGCAGCGCCTCTGCCGCGTTGAGCGCGCCGGCTTCAGCATGGCGATCTTTACGGCTGCCGGCGGCGAGTGCCGAAGCCCGTCGCAGTGCTGAAGTACGCGACGGCGCCAGCGCTGCACTGGCATGGCTAGAGCGCCCGGGCCAGCATTTGCTGATGTGGGACGATCCGGACTACCCCGCACTGCTGGCGGAAATCCCTGACCCACCGCCCCTGCTTTTCATCGCCGGAAACCGCGCTTTGCTCGATCGCCCGCAGTTGGGAATGGTGGGCAGTCGACGCGCTTCCAAGCCTGGACTCGACACCGCTGCAGCGTTCGCGCGGAGCCTGGCAGGTGCCGGTTTTGTCATCACCAGCGGGTTGGCGCTGGGTATCGACGGCGCCGCGCATCAAGGTGCTCTGGACGTAAAAGGCGGGACAATTGGCGTGTTGGGCACTGGCATTGAAAAACTTTATCCACAGCGGCATCGCCAACTTGCAGCACGCATGGTGGCCGACGGCGGGGCAGTGATTTCCGAGCTGCCACTGGACGCAGGACCCCACGCCAGCAACTTTCCCCGGCGCAATCGAATCATCAGCGGTTTGTCCTTGGGCGTGCTGGTGGTCGAGGCGAGTGTCGCCAGCGGATCGCTGATTACGGCACGTCTTGCTGCCGAGCAGGGCCGTGAGGTCTATGCCATCCCCGGCTCGATCCATCATCCGGGCGCCAGGGGTTGTCACCAGCTGATCCGTGAGGGGGCAGTGCTGGTGGAAACCATCGACCACATTCTCGAAGCGCTGCAGGGCTGGAAAAACGTCGCGCCGAGTCCTGACGTCGTTGATAAGCCGTCGACGTCGCTGCACCCGCTCCTGGCTCTTTTGCATGCAGCGCCTCAAACCGGCGAGGCGCTTGCCCACAACAGCGGTTGGCCTTTGCCAAAAGTCCTGGCGGCGCTGACCGAGCTTGAACTCGACAGCAGCGTGGCCTGTGAAGGCGGGCGATGGTTTGCCCGGGCGCGCTGAGGTTAAACTGCCCGCCAGCGTAATTTGGGAGAACAGACGATGGTCAGCAGTTGGCAAGTGCAGCAAGCCGCACGAGAAATTCGGGCCGGGGCGGTGATTGCCTATCCAACCGAAGCGGTGTGGGGGTTGGGCTGTGACCCTTGGGATGCGGAGGCGGTCTATCGCCTGCTGGCAATCAAGGCGCGGCCTGTTGATAAGGGCTTGATCCTGATCGCAGACAACATCCGTCAGTTTGATTTCCTCTTCGAGGATTTCCCTGAGCTGTGGATCGATCGCATGGCGAGCACCTGGCCGGGACCGAATACGTGGCTGGTTCCCCATCAAGGCCTGTTGCCGGACTGGATCACCGGAAAGCACGACACCGTCGCCCTTCGCGTCAGCGATCACCCCATCGTCCGGGAGCTGTGCGCGTTGACCGGCCCACTGGTGTCGACTTCCGCGAACCCCACCGGCCGCCCCGCCGCCCGCTCACGATTGCGCGTTGAGCAGTATTTCCACGAGCAGTTGGACTTGGTTCTGGGGGGAAGTCTCGGCGGGCGCCGCAATCCGAGTGTGATCAGGGATCTGGTCACGGCTGAGGTGGTAAGGGCCGGCTAAGCATTCTCCTGCCTGCTTTTGAATGGTTTTGGTCTGACCGCGACTTGCCTAAGCGGTGGAACGTGTAGGAGCGCGCTTGCCCGCGAATGAGATAGGTCAGTTACTCATTGAGCGACTGACACAACGCATTCGCGGGCAAGCGTGCTCCTACAACGTCAAATGCGGGATCAAGGCACCAGAATGATCGACCCAACCGTTCTGCGGCCTGACAGTTCGGTATGCGCCTTCGCGGCATCCTTGAGGGCGAATTTCTGGATGTCGTCGACCTTCACTTTGCCGGTGGCAACCATTTCAAACACTTCATCCGCCATTGCCTGCAAGGCTTCCGGGGTGTTTGCGTAGGAGCCCAATGTCGGGCGCGTGACGTAGAGCGAGCCTTTCTGAGCGAGGACCCCCAGGTTCACGCCGGTCACCGCGCCTGACGCATTGCCGAAGCTGACCAGCAGGCCTCGCAACTCCAGGCAATTCAAAGACGTTTCCCACGTGTCTTTGCCAACGCCGTCGTAGACCACTGGGACCTTCTTGCCATCGGTCAATTCCAGTACACGCTGAACGACGTCTTCCTTGCTGTAATCGATCACTTCCCAAGCGCCGTGCGCCTTGGCGTGCGCAGCCTTTTCTGCCGAGCTGACCGTTCCGATCAGTTTGACGCCCAAGGCGTTGGCCCACTGGCAGGCGATCGATCCGACGCCGCCGGCAGCGGCATGGAACAAAATGGTTTCTTCAGGGCGGATCTCGTAGGTCTGGCGAAACAGGTACTGCACGGTCAGGCCCTTGAGCATGACGGCAGCGCCCTGCTCGAAGCTGATGCCGTCAGGCAATTTGGCAATGTTCGCGGCCGGCGTCAGGTGGACGTCCCCGTATGCACCCAGCGGGCCTGTGCCGTACACCACCCGGTCGCCGACTTTGACGTGAGTGACTTCGCTGCCGACCGCTTCAACCAGGCCCGCGCCTTCGTTACCCAACCCCGATGGGAACGAAGGCGCCGGGTACAGGCCGCTGCGAAAGTAGGTCTCGATGAAGTTGACGCCAATCGCCTTGTTACGCACGAGCACGTCTTTCGGGCCTGGCGCCGGGGGTTCGAAGTCCACGTACTCAAGCACTTCGGGACCGCCATAAGCCTTGAACTGGATACGTTTTGCCATTTGCTTTCTCCGTCATGGATCGGACTTGCAGAGTATGACTGTCGATGCGAAAGGGCTCTATCGGACTCCTTCGTCGTCGCTTCGTCAACTGCGGCATCCGCCAAGCCGGTGATATGCTACGGGCCGAATTTCGCCGACGGGATTTGCTCAGCGAGGCGTGCCATCAACGCCAAGACCGGTCGAATCCCGCTCCCGACGCACGTTTCAGTTATGCAGGTACCGACATGTCCTTTCGCACCGATGCCGTCAAAGCCTACTTGCTCGACCTTCAGGATCGCATTTGCGCCGCGCTGGAAACCGAAGATGGCAGCGCCCGTTTCGTCGAAGACGCCTGGGAACGGCCTGCGGGCGGTGGCGGTCGCACCCGCGTTATCGAGAACGGCCACATCCTCGAAAAGGGCGGGGTCAATTTTTCCCACGTCTTCGGCGCCGGCCTCCCCCCATCCGCCAGTGCTCACCGACCGGAGCTGGCAGGACGTGGTTTCGAAGCGCTCGGTGTGTCACTGGTAATGCACCCGCATAACCCCCATGTGCCGACTGCCCACGCCAACGTACGGTTTTTCATCGCAGAGAAAGAAGGTGAAGAACCGGTATGGTGGTTCGGCGGCGGCTTTGACCTGACGCCCTATTACGGCGTCGAGGAAGACTGCGTGCACTGGCACCGCGTCGCCGAACAGGCCTGCGCGCCGTTCGGCGCTGACGTCTATCCCCGCTACAAGGCGTGGTGCGATCGCTACTTTCATATCAAGCACCGCAATGAGCCGCGCGGCGTGGGCGGACTGTTTTTCGATGACCTTAACGAGTGGGATTTCGACACCAGTTTCGCTTTCATTCGCGCCATCGGTGATGCGTTCGTCGAGGCGTATCTGCCCATCGTCCAGCGCCGTAAAGACACGCCGTACACGCCGCACCAGCGTGAATTTCAGGAGTTCCGCCGTGGGCGTTACGTTGAATTCAATCTGGTGTATGACCGGGGCACCTTGTTCGGGCTGCAATCGGGCGGCCGTACTGAATCGATCCTCATGTCGCTGCCGCCGCAAGTGCGCTGGGGCTATGACTTCAAGGCCGAGCCAGGCAGTGAAGAAGCACGCCTGACCGAGTATTTTCTGCAGGATCGCGACTGGCTGGCTGAGGCGGCCCAGTGATGGCTGATCAGTACGTTGTCTTCGGCAACCCTATCGGCCACAGCAAATCCCCGCTGATTCATCGCCTGTTCGCCGAGCAGACCGGTCAGGCGCTCGACTACCAGACCTCGCTCGCGCCGCTGGACGGCTTCACCGCTTTCGCCAAGGCGTTTTTCGAGACCGGCCGCGGTGCCAACGTCACCGTGCCCTTCAAGGAAGAAGCGTACCGGATGGCCGATCAGTTGACCGAGCGAGGCCGTCGTGCCGGGGCGGTCAATACCTTGGTCCTCCAAGCGGATGGCAGCCTGCTGGGCGACAACACCGACGGCGCAGGCCTGGTTCGCGATCTGAAGGTCAATCATGGCGTCACGCTCAAGGACAAACGCATTCTCGTGCTAGGGGCTGGCGGTGCGGTGCGCGGCGCGCTTGAACCCTTACTGGCGGAAGATCCCTACGTGCTGGTGGTTGCCAATCGCACGGTAGAAAAGGCTGAACGACTGGCCGAAGAATTCGCCGACATCGGCCCGGTGCTGCCCGCAGGCTATGACTGGCTGGAGGAGCCGGTAGACGTCATCATCAATGCCACGTCCGCCAGCCTTTCAGGGGAAGTACCTCCCATTTCGCCTAGCCTGATTCAGCCGGGCGTGACCTTCTGCTACGACATGATGTATGCCAAAGAACCGACCGCATTCTGCCGCTGGGCCACTGAACACCATGCCGGGCAAGCAGTGGATGGTTTGGGGATGTTGGTCGAGCAGGCCGCCGAGGCGTTCCACCTGTGGCGTGGCGTGCGACCGGAATCAGCGCCGGTGCTGGCGGAACTGCGACGGCTGATGGCGCAGATCTAGCGAATGTACCGACCTCATCGCGAGCAAGCTCACTCCTACAGACTGATATTGGCCCTGTAGGCGTGAGCTTGCTCGCGATGCTTCTTGGCGGCGCTTACAACTTGGCTTTCACCGCTGGCAGCGCGTCCTTGTCGTCAACGGTTTTCACGCCGTCGAGCCATTTGTCCAGCGCCGCCGGATTAGCTTTCAACCACGCTTTTACCGCCTCGGTGTTGCTGACTTTCTTGTCCACCACGGTCTGCATGATCGAGTTTTCCATATCCTGAGTGAACACCAGATTGGAAAGCAGCTTGGCCACGTTCGGGCAGGCGTCGGCGTAACCTTTGCGGGTCACGGTGTAGACGCTGCCGGTATCGCCGAAGTACTTCTCGCCGCCTTTGAGGTAGTGCATGCCTTTGATCTGCACGTTCATCGGGTGCGGCGTCCAGCCGAGGAACACCACGAATTCCTTCTTCTTCACGTTGCGCTGCACTTCAGCCAGCATCGCCTGTTCGCTGGATTCCACCAGCTTCCAGTCTCCCAGATCGAACTCGTTCTTTTTGATGATCTCCTGAATCGACGCGTTGGCCGGAGCGCCCGAGCCGATGCCGTAGATCTTCTTGTGAAATTTGTCGGCGAATTTGTTCAGGTCGCTGAAGTTGTGGACGCCTGCGTCATACACGTAATCAGGGACGGCGAGGGTGAACTCGGTGCCTTCCAGATTTTTCGCGTATTGCGTCACGTCACCCGTGGCGATGAACTTGTCGTAGAAACCCTGCTGCGCCGGCATCCAGTTGCCCAGAAAGACGTCGAGTTGCCCGTCCTTCAGGCCGCCATAGGCGATCGGCACCGCCAGGGTGTCGATCTTGGTTTTGTAGCCCATGCCATCAAGCAAAAAGCCTGCAGTGGCGTTGGTCGCAGCGATATCGCTCCAGCCCGGATCGGCCATCCGCACGGTGCTGCAACTGGCGTCGGCGGCGTAGGCCACGACACTGCTCAAACTCAAGACCCCAACCGCCAGCGTGGTGAACAGCTTATTCATGGTGTGCCCCTTTTTTGGTTTTCTAAGTGTTGGCAGGGTTCAAGGTTGCGGATAACGGGCCTTGCGCTCCAGATCGTCGAGATCGATATGGTTGCGCATGTACTGCTGACTGGCGTCGACCAGCGGCTGGTGATCCCAACTCTTCAGCTTGCCGATGGCCAGCGACCCGGCGACGAAACGCCGGCGCCGCTGACTGGCGAGCACCTGTTGGTGTATCGCCGGAATGTCCCACTTGGCCTTTGCTTCGGCCAGGAACGCAGCGAACAGGTCGTCATGAGCCGCGGATCGACTCAGCTCTTCCTGCTCGTTCGGATCGTTATGCACGTCGTACAGCAGACATGGGTCCCGTTCCGAATAAATGAATTTGTACGCGCCGCGACGAATCATCATCAGCGGACTGTTGGTGCCCTCGGCCATGTACTCACCAAACACCTCGTCGTGACCGCCCTCGCCCTGCAGGTGCGGCAGCAGTGAGCGGCCATCAAGCGGCAAACCTGCGTCCAGCTGACCTTCAGCCAGCGCCACAAAGGTCGGCAACAGATCGGCGGTAGACACTGCGGCCTGCACGCGACCGGCCTTGAACTGCCCCGGAGCGTAGACCAGCAGTGGCACACGTGCCGACATCTCGAACCAGTGCATTTTGTACCAGAGCCCGCGCTCACCCAGCATGTCGCCATGGTCGCCGGAGAACACGATGATGGTGTCATCAGCCAGGCCGGTTTCCTCAAGGGTTTTCAGCAGTTTGCCGACGTTGTCGTCAATGTAGCTGCAGGCGCCGAAATAGGCGCGGCGTGCATCGCGAATCTTTTGCTCGGGCAGCGGCTTGTCCCACAGGTCATAGACCTTTAGCAGGCGCTGGGAATGAGGGTCCAGTTCGGACTGAGCCAACGGCGAGTGGGGCATCGGGATGTCTTCGTCGCTGTACAGATTCCAGTACGACTTGGGGATGGTGTACGGGTCGTGGGGATGGGTCATCGACACCGTCAGACAAAACGGCTGATCGCCGTCTTCGCGCACATGGTCGAACAGATACTGCTGAGCCTTGAACACCACTTCTTCGTCGAAATCGAGCTGATTGGTGCGTACGCAAGGTCCGGCTTGCAGCACCGAGGACATGTTGTGGTACCAGGTCGGGCGCACATCTGGCTCGTCCCAGTTCACGGCCCAACCGTAATCGGCAGGATAGATGTCGCTGGTCAGGCGCTCTTCGTAGCCGTGCAATTGATCGGGGCCGCAGAAATGCATCTTGCCGGACAGCGCCGTGCGATAGCCGAGACGACGCAGGTAGTGAGCGTAGGTCGGCACGTCTGCGGGGAAATCAGCGGCATTGTCGTAAGCGCCGATCTTGCTCGGCAACTGACCGCTGACCAGCGTGAAACGCGACGGTGCGCACAGCGGACTGTTGCAGTAGGCGGCGTCGAACACCACGCCTTCAGCAGCGAGGCGACTCAAATGGGGCATCTTGATGGGAGAAGAGGCGTACATCGGCAACATGGGCGCGGCCATCTGATCGGCCATGATGAAAAGAATATTTTTGCGCTTCATGTATTCGCGGCATCCCATAGTCATTATTTATGCGAAAGTGCTCCGACCGAGGATGGTGTCCATGCCGTCCGAGGTAAAGCCCATGAGAGGCAATGCCTAGGATAAGTACAGCTTATGTTTGAAGCCCTTGGTGTCATGTCGCTGGATTTACTTCGCGGCTTCGAAGCCGCCGCACGGTTGCGCAGTTTTACCGCTGCCGCCATCGAGCTTGGCACCACTCAGCCGGCTATCAGCCAGCAAATCAAGCGGCTGGAGGAGCAACTGGCGACGCGGCTCTTTGATCGCATCTACCGCGGCATCGAGCTGACGGACGCCGGGCTGATCCTGTTCAATCACGTGCAGACCGGGCTCCAGTCGATGGACGCCGGGCTCACCGCAATCACCGAGCAGCATCAGCACGAGGTGCTGCAAGTGGCGACGGACTTCGCCTTCGCAGCCTATTGGCTGATGCCGCGCCTGCACCGTTTCCACAAGGAAAACCCCGACGTCGACGTCAGCCTGGTTACCAGCGAGCGTAGTCACAGCATGCTGCGTGCGGATATTGATGTGGCCGTGTTGTTCGGCGACGGGCGATTCAAGCAGGGAGAAAGCCACTGGTTGTTCAGCGAGGAGGTGTTCCCGGTGTGCAGTCCGCAGTTGGTGAAGGGGCGCGACCTGCCCTTGCCCACCGACGCGCTGAAAGACTTCGCGCTGCTGCACCTTCGGGGTGAAGGCGGCAACAACTGGTTTGACTGGGGTGGCGTGTTCCGCGCCCTGAATATTCCCCAGGCACCCGCGCCGGGGCAGCTGCGGTTCGACAATTACACATTGATGATTCAGGCGGCGATTGGCGGCCAGGGCGTGGCCATCGGCTGGCGACATCTGGTAGATGATTTGCTGGAGCAGGGTTTACTGTGCCGCCCGATCGAACCCAGCGCTGTCTCGGGATACGGTTATTACATCGTCCTGCCGCAACGCAAGCGCCGGGTGCAGATCGTGCAACGGTTCGTGGACTGGTTAAGAAGTGAGCAGGCGTTGAGCGGGGATTTGCTGAAGGGCAAGGCGCTGCCGTCGATTGCGGTTTAGCGACTGGCACGAGCACTGTGCGGCACTGTGTAGGAGCGCGCTTGCCCGCTAGATGCAGTCGTTCTGACTAACATGCGGTGGCTGACAACGCATCGCGGGCAAGCGCGCTCCTACAGGATTAGCGTACGTCCCACATGACGTGAGTGGACGCCATTTCTAAACACCCTTAGTTCAGCACGCCATCCAGGATTTCATAGACGATGCCGCTGCCGATTGCGATCAGCACAACGTCCGGGCCCAGGCGGCGCCATTCGTAGCCATCGTATTGCGGCAGGTATTGCAGCGAGCGTTGGTCCAGTCGACGGCCATAGCCCCGTGGTAGCGGGTGGCCCTTGACGATATGGACGCCAGGGGGCAGCGGCTGACCGCGACCGATGATTTCCCGGTGCTCGGTAATGGTCCGGCGCACGTCGCCGAAGTCGGCAGGAGGACGCCCGCCACGCTGATTGTTGCCACGGTTATCGGCGCGCGGGTCGTTGCGATGGTCGTTGCCGTTGTTATTCCCGTTGCCATTGCCGCGATCGCCCTGCGGCCCACCTTGCGGGCCATGGTCCTGATGCTGGCCCGGGCCATTGTCATCGCCGCCGCGTTGATCCGGTGGTGCAGCCTGAACCAGCGCGCTGGCGCTGAGCATCAACACGCCCAACCCGGCGATCAAACGATTCGAGACTTTCATGTAGCGCGCTCCTGAGCCAATACGGGCAGCAAAAAGGGGTTCAGGACGTGGTCCTGAACCCCTTCGCTGTACGGCTTAGTGTGCTGCCAGAGACCGAGATTCCTCTGTATCAGAAACTTTACCTTCGGCTACGCGGGCTTTACGCACGCCTTGCGACAACTGCGCGCACAGCTCCAGCACGCCGCTGACTGCTTGTTCTGGCGAAGACGCATTGGCGATCTGGTCGATCAATGCCGAACCGACAACAACACCGTCGGCCACGCGCGCAATGGCTGCTGCTTGCTCAGCCGTGCGAATCCCGAAGCCGACACTGATGGGCAGATCGGTATGGCGGCGCAGGCGTTGCACAGCATCCTTGACGTGATCAATGGTTGCCGAGCCTGCACCCGTCACGCCTGCTACGGATACGTAGTAAACGAACCCGGAGCTGCCGTTAAGCACGGTAGGCAAACGAACGTCATCGGTGGTCGGCGTGGTTAGACGAATGAAGTCCAGGCCGGCGTCCTGCGCAGGATCGCACAGCTCGGCGTTATGCTCCGGCGGCAGGTCCACAACAATCAGGCCATCAACGCCCGAGGCTTGGGCCTCGGAGATGAAGCGCTCAATCCCGTAATTATGAATAGGGTTGTAGTAGCCCATCAGTACCAGTGGCGTCGTGCTGTCCTCTTCGCGAAACTCACGCACCATCTGCAGCGTTTTCGCCAGGTTTTGCTTGGCGTTGAGTGCGCGAATGTTGGCCAGTTGAATGACCGGGCCGTCGGCCATTGGGTCAGTGAATGGCATGCCCAGTTCGATCACATCGGCGCCTGCCTTAGGCAAGCCCTTGAGAATAGCCAGCGAGGTGTCGTAGCCCGGGTCGCCTGCCGTGACGAAGGTCACCAGGGCTGCGCGATTTTGTTCTTTCAGTTCGGCAAAACGTGTTTGCAGGCGGCTCATCAGTGTTTCTCCTGCTGGGACAGATCAAGGTGGTGCATCACGGTTTGCATGTCTTTGTCGCCACGACCGGACAGGTTGACCACCATTAGGTGATCCTTTGGCAGCGACGGTGCGCGTTTGAAGACTTCAGCCAGGGCGTGAGCGGTTTCCAGCGCCGGGATGATGCCCTCAAGGCGGCAGCATCTGTGGAAGGCAGCCAGCGCTTCGTCGTCAGTGACGGAGGTGTATTCGACCCGGCCAACGTCGTGCAACCAGGCGTGCTCAGGACCAATGCCTGGATAATCGAGGCCGGCTGAAATCGAGTGCGCGTCGGTGATCTGGCCATCGTCGTCCTGTAGCAGGAAAGTACGGTTGCCATGCAGCACGCCCGGGACGCCGCCATTCAGGCTGGCGGCATGCTTGCCGGTTTCGATGCCGTGACCTGCGGCTTCCACGCCGATGATGCGCACGCTCTTGTCATCCAGAAACGGGTAGAACAGGCCCATGGCATTGGAGCCACCACCAACACACGCCACCAGACTGTCCGGCAGACGACCTTCGTGTTCCTGCATCTGTACACGTGTTTCCTTGCCGATGACGGCTTGGAAATCGCGGACCATAGCCGGGTAAGGATGCGGGCCGGCGACGGTGCCGATCAGATAGAAGGTGCTGTCGACGTTGGTGACCCAGTCACGCAGCGCCTCGTTCATGGCGTCTTTCAGTGTGCCGGTGCCGGAGACCACCGGAATGATCGTGGCGCCCAGCAGCTTCATGCGAAATACGTTGGCCTGCTGACGTTCGATGTCAGTGGTGCCCATGTAGATGACGCATTCCAGCCCAAAGCGCGCGGCGACGGTTGCCGTTGCAACGCCGTGCATGCCAGCGCCGGTCTCGGCAATGATGCGTTTTTTGCCCATGCGCCGCGCCAGCAGGATCTGGCCGATGCAGTTGTTGATCTTGTGCGCGCCGGTATGGTTGAGCTCTTCGCGCTTCAGGTAAATCTTTGCGCCGCCACAGTACTCGGTCAGGCGTTCGGCGAAATAAAGCGGGTTGGGACGGCCCACGTAATCCCGCTGGAAGTAGGCGATATCGTTCAGGAATGATGGATCTGTCTTCGCGATCTCGTACTCGCGGTTCAGATCAAGAATCAGCGGCATCAGCGTTTCAGCGACATAACGGCCGCCGAACCCGCCGAACATGCCGCGGTCGTCCGGGCCGCTGCTGTAAGCATTCTGTGTCTGGGTCTGGGTCATGTGGACCTCCGGAGGTGACGAATAAGATGAGCCGTCAGGCAGTGATCACACTCTAACCAGCGCCAGCGACGTTGAAAACCGATAAGATCTGCGCAACCTGTCAGGAAAACTCACATATCTCATGAGCCGAGACCTTCCGCCCCTCAACGCGTTGCGTGCTTTTGAAGCCACGGCCCGGTTGAATAGTGTCAGTCAGGCGGCTGAGCAATTGCACGTTACCCATGGTGCCGTGAGCCGTCAGTTGAAAGTGCTTGAAGAGCACTTGGGGGTTGGCCTGTTCAGCAAGGACGGGCGAGGCCTTAAACTCACAGATGCCGGGATTCGGTTGCGCGATGCGAGTGCTGAAGCATTTGATCGTCTGCGCAGCGTGTGTGCCGAGCTTAGCCAGGGCAGTGCGGATGCGCCGTTCGTCCTGGGATGCTCTGGAAGCCTGCTCGCACGCTGGTTCATCCCGCGACTGGGGCGCTTGAATGCGGACCTTCCCGACCTGCGCTTGCACTTGTCTGCGGGAGAAGGAGACCTCGACCCACGGCGCCCGGGACTTGACGCTCTGCTGATATTTGCCGAGCCGCCCTGGCCGGCAGACATGCAGGTGTTCGAGCTTGCCAGCGAGCGTATCGGTCCTGTTTTAAGTCCGCGATTCGCGAGGTTTGAAGAGCTGCGACACGCACCTGTTCAGGCGCTTTTGGGAGAGCCGTTGCTGCAGACCACTTCACGCTTGCAAGCATGGCCGGCATGGGCTACGCAAAATGGCATCGATCCCGACGCATTGAAGTTCGGGCAAGATTTCGAGCATTTGTATTATTTACTGGAGGCGGCCGTCGCTGGCCTAGGGGTGGCAATCGCGCCAGAGCCGTTGGTGGCTGATGACTTGAAAGCCGGACGCCTGGCTGCGCCATGGGGCTTCAGTGAAACCCCGGCGCAGCTAGCGTTGTGGGTGCCAAAACGCGCCGCAGATGGGCGTGCTCAGCACCTGGCTCGATGGCTCAAGCAGGAGCTCGAGCGATCGGGGCGGGCTTGATCAGCCTCGCTTGCACAGCAGATAAGCTGCCAGCAGGCCGATAGCGCCAACAGCGACGCCTGCGGTGGTCCAAGGATGCTCTTGTGCGTAGTCACGGGTCGCAACGCTGGTTTCACGTGTTTTGACTTTGACGTCTTCGTAGACATCGCTCAGCAGGCTGCGCGAATGGCTCAGCGCGCTTTCAGCGTTGGCTTTCAGATTTTTCAAGGTCTTGCGCGACTCGTCGGAAGCATCGGACTTCAAGCCTTCCAGCGACTTGAGCAGACTCTCGATCTCGGCTTCCATGCTTTGCAACGACGCTTTACGGGATGACGTGAATGCCATGGTTTGACTCTCCTGCTGTGATGAGTGGCGTGTGTTGTTTCCGACTCCAGGGTTTCGAGAAAGTGCAGTGCGTAATGCGAAGTACCGTTTCTTCTGAACTTTTAGGCCGCATTTCGGCACAGAGGTAGTGAACACAATCAATGCGGCCCTGCCACCGCGCAACGCCTTTCAGGAGAACTGCCATGTCTGATCATCACACCTACAAAATGCTGGAGCTGGTCGGCTCGTCCACCGTTGGCACCGACGACGCTATTCAGAACGCGATTGCCCAGGCGGCCAAATCCGTGAAACTCATGGAATGGTTCGAAGTGCTGGAAACCCGTGGCCACATCGAAGACGGCAAAGTCGGCCACTTCCAGGTCACCATCAAAGTCGGTTTTCGCATCGACAACAGCTGAGTCGCTGAACTTTTGAAGTGGCCGAGTGCCACAACCTTCGCTATACATACCGCGCAGTCGTGACTTTTTCCAAGGTTCATGACGCAGGTTCATGTAGTCAGGCCGCCCTATTGGAGCGGCCTTTTTGATCCGAAAATTGCGCCTGACGAGGGGATGTACCCATGAAAAAAGTTCTGTTGGCCATAGGCTTGTTGAGCATTGCGGGCACTACGATGGCCGCTGGAAAATCGTGCGATGACGTCAAAGCCGACATCGACGCGAAGATCAAAGCCAAAGGCGTTTCTTCCTACACGCTGGAAGCTGTTGAAAAAGGCAGCTCGGCAGACGCCAAAGTCGTCGGCACCTGCGAAGGCGGCAGCAAGGAAATCGTTTACAAGCGCGGCTGATAACGGCCCGTCGATACAAAAAAACCGACGCATCTGGCGTCGGTTTTTTTGTTTGCGGCGGATAGGCTCAGCGCGCGACCCTGAATCAGCCCTTCGCGGCTTGCGCCAGTATCTCGTAAGAGCGAAGCCGATCGGCGTGTTCGTACATGTCGCACGTGAAGATCAGCTCGTCCGCGTCGGTCTGTTCAAGCAGCACGTCCAGCTTCGCGCGAATCTTCTCGGGACCACCGACGACTGCCAGTCCCAGGAAATCCATCACTGCGTCGCGCTCATGGGGCAGCCACAGGCCGTTCATGCTCTCGACGGGTGGTTTCTGCATCAGACTCTGCCCACGCATCAGGCTTAAAATCCGTTGATACACCGACGTCACCAGATACTCGGCTTGTTCGTCGGTCTCTGCAGCGGCCAGCGGGACGCCGAGCATCACGTAGGGCTTGTCGAGCACTTCAGAAGGCTTGAAGTGGCTGCGGTAGACGCGAATCGCTTCGTGCATGAAACGTGGCGCGAAGTGCGACGCGAATGCATACGGCAGGCCCCGCTCACCGGCCAGCTGAGCACTGAACAGGCTCGAACCCAGCAGCCAGATTGGCACATTGGTATTCGTGCCGGGCACAGCAAGAACTCGCTGATGAGGCTGACGCGGCCCGAGGTAGTTGACCAGTTCAGTCACATCATCCGGGAAATCATCGGAACTGCCGGAGCGCTCGCGGCGCAGGGCGCGGGCGGTCATCTGATCAGAACCCGGCGCGCGGCCGAGGCCCAGGTCGATACGCCCGGGGAACAAGCTTTCCAGCGTGCCGAACTGCTCGGCGATCACCAGCGGCGCGTGGTTCGGCAGCATGATCCCGCCCGACCCAACCCGAATGGTCGATGTGCCACCGGCCAGATAGGCCAGCAGAACAGAGGTGGCCGAACTGGCGATGCCGTCCATGTTGTGGTGTTCGGCCACCCAGAAACGGTTGTAGCCCCATTTCTCGACGTGTTGCGCCAGGTCCAGCGCATTACGCAGCGATTCCGCCGGGCCTTTGTCTTCGCGGACGGGTACCAGATCGAGCGTCGAAATCTTCACATCAGCTAATCGTTTCATAGGCCGTTGTTGATCCTCTTGGGCTTGAGTCGGCGCATCCGTCGGGGACATCACGCGAGCAAACCGGCATTAAGACTAAATATTTGCGTTAAGCCATAGAATAAGGGCGGATTTCAGAGTTGCAATGGGTAAGGCGAAATTTCCTACTAATTTGGTCGGAATTAACGTTGTATCCCGCCGCAAAAAAGCACAGCCGGCATAAGCGTTGAACTAAGTCCCGCCTACACTCCTCAGAACTTTGGTCCGCGTGCGAGCGAAATCGCACTTTTTCATGAGGAGACACCATGAGCATCGTCAAGAAAGCATCCGCCCACTGGGAAGGTGACCTGAAGTCGGGTATCGGCAGCATCTCTACTGAAACCGGCGTTCTGCGTGAAGCGCCGTACGGCTTCAAGGCCCGCTTCGAAGGCGGCAAGGGTACCAACCCGGAAGAACTGATCGGCGCAGCCCACGCTGGCTGCTTCTCGATGGCCCTGTCGATGATCCTCGGCAACGCCAATCTGAAGGCCGACAGCATCGACACCACTGCTGACGTCACCCTGGATCAAGTCGATGGCGGGTTCGCAATCACCGCAGTGCACCTGACACTGAAAGCCAAGATTCCCGGCGCAACCCAGGAACAGTTCGAGAAGCTGACCAACGATGCGAAGGAAGGCTGCCCGGTTTCCAAAGTGCTGAACGCCAAGATCACGCTCGATGCCACGCTCGTGAGCTGATTCGCGTTACTGTTGCACTCGATGGCCCGCAATTGCGGGCCATCTTCGTTATGGCCGCGCGAGAACCGGCATGCGGCCACACGGTCACATGCAACGCCGATGCGTATCGCACGGTGTCGAAGGAGTCGATCATGAAACGTATCGCCGCAATCCTGATTCTCGGAGCGCTGAGCACCAGCGCTTTCGCTGCACCCAAGCCCTGTGAAGAGCTCAAGGACGAAATCGAAGCCAAGATCCAGGCCCAGAACGTTAGCTCTTACACGCTGGAAGTCGTGACCAACGAAGATGTGCATGATCAGAACATGGTCGTCGGCACCTGCGAAAACGGCACCAAGAAGATCATTTATCAGAACAATGATCGGTAGCCTGGGTGCGAGCGTAAATTTTTCGTGAGCCTTGTAAGCGAGCTCGTGCGCGTGCGTACGTCGCATCCTCGCGTCAGGGAATACAGAAGATGTCCCCCTCCTCCGCGAGCACATTGCGTTGCTCGTCCCGCAACTGCGCGTCGATACTGTTAGTGATGTTGCGCACATCGAGGCGGTAGCGATGGCCGGCTTCGAAGCGGTCGTAGTTGATCGTGACGTAGCAGGTCCGCTCGTTGTAAATGTCCATCGACAAGCCCATCGCGCCGGGCGCGTAATCATAGTCATACCGCACTTCGAGCTTGTGTTTGCCCGGCGTCACCTGAAAGAAGCGACCGTCGTAGGTGCGCACGCCGTCGAGCTTGTCGGCCATCAGGGTTTTGCCGGTAAAGGTATGCAGGTCGACCCACGCCTGCTGGGGATCAACCGCAGGCAAAGGCCCCGCACAACCGGCCAGAAGACTCAGGGCGACGATGGACAGAGGCAGGCGCATGACGAACTCCGCAGTGGGGCAAATGGCGATGAGAGTTGCGTCAGAGGCGGGCAGTCCGGCATAACGCTGATGTTTGCACTTCATGAATATCGACGTTAAGGCTGCTGCATGATTCGATCAAAAAAGGCCTGGCTGCAACGTGGCCTGCCGATGCTGGCGACTTTACTCCTCGGCGGCTGTTCCAGTCTTTCCTATTACTCACAGTTGGCCAGCGGCCAAATGGCCCTGTTGCGGGCGCGCGAGCCGGTTTCCGACGTCATCGCAGATCCGAATCGCGACCCTAAGCTGCGCGATCATCTGCGCACATCTCAGCAGGCCCGTGCGTTTGCGACCGAGCATCTGCATCTGCCGGACAACCGCAGCTACCGCCTTTACGCCGACATCCATCGCTCGTTTGTCGTCTGGAACGTGTTCGCGACCGGCGAATTTTCCCTTGATCCTGTCACCCATTGCTTCCCCATCGCCGGGTGCGTGGCCTATCGCGGCTATTACACCCAGGGCGCAGCGCGCGGGGATGCGGCCGTTCAGAAGCTTGCGGGCAAGGACGTATATGTCAGCGGCGTTGAGGCGTATTCGACGCTCGGCTGGTTCGATGACCCGATCATGAGCTCGATGATGAACTGGGGCGATGAGCGACTGGCCACGCTGATCTTCCACGAGCTGGCGCACCAGCGGTTTTACGTGAAGGACGACAGTGAATTCAACGAGTCCTACGCCAGTTTCGTGGAGCAGGAAGGCACGCGTCAGTGGCGCGCGGCGCGGGGATTGCCTGCCGAAGGTGGGTCTTCGGAAGCGCGGCGACGGGATCAGCTGACTCAACTGGCCCTCGACACCCGGGATCGGCTGAAGGCGCTGTACGCCGAGCCGCTGAGCCCCCAGGTGATGCGCCAACGCAAGGCCGCTGAGTTCGAGCGTCTGCGCTGGGAGTATCGGCAGTTGCGCGACAGCCAGTGGGGCGGCGACAAGCGTTTCGACGGCTGGGTGTACGCACCGATGAACAACGCACGCCTGCTGCCCATTGGTCTATACGATCAGTGGGTGCCAGCGTTTGAAGCGTTGTTCAGGCAGGTGAACGGCGATTGGCCTGCGTTCTATTCGGCGGTGGAAAAGCTGGGCGGATTGCCCAAGGAAGAACGCAAGGCGGCGTTGGAGCGGCTGGTCCAAAAATCCACGTGATGTCCGAATTGTAGGAGCGCGCTTGCCCGCGAACGCGATATGTCGATGACGTATTTAGCGACTGGACACATGCATTCGCGGGCAAGCGCGCTCCTACAGATTGAGTGCTCTCAGCTTTTGATAAACGCCCGGTGCAGCGCGCTCACCGAATCAAAATGATACGTCGGCGCCTCGGCCTGCAACTCCTCGCGACTGCCGAATCCGTACCCCACCGCCGCCACGTCCAAGCCGTTGCGCTTGCCGCCAATCAGATCGTGTTTACGGTCACCTATCATCAGCGTCTGTTTCGGGTCGAGCTGCTCCTCGTCCAGCAAGTGCCGAATCAGCTCGACCTTGTCAGTACGGGTGCCGTCCAGCTCGCTGCCGTAGATCAGCTTGAAATGGCGCGCGAAGTCGAAATGCCGGGCGATTTCATGGGCGAACACCCAGGGCTTGGATGTCGCGATGAACAGCGTACGGCCCTGATCCGAGAGCATGTCCAGCAGCTCGAAAATCCCTTCGAACACCAGATTCTCGTAAAGGCCCGTGACCTTGAAGCGCTCGCGGTAAAAGCCCACCGCTTCCCAGGCCTTCGCTTCGTCGAAGTCGTAGGCGCGCATGAATTGCTGCAGCAGCGGCGGCCCGATGAAGTGCTCGAGCCGGGTGATGTCGGGTTCGTCGATGCCCAGTTTGCTCAATGCAAACTGGATGGACCGGGTGATGCCTTCGCGCGGATCGGTCAGGGTGCCGTCCAGGTCGAACAGAATATTCTGGTAATGCATGTGTGCTCTCAGCAGGGTTTGTCGAAGCCTTCGGCCAGGTGCTGGTCTTTCAACTTCACGTAATTGGTCGCGCTGTAGGGGAAGAAAGCGATCTCTTTTTCGGTCAGCGGGCGCATCTGCTTCACCGGACGCCCGACGTAAAGAAACCCGCTCTCGAGACTTTTGCCGGGTGGCACCAGGCTGCCCGCGCCGATGATCACCTCGTCCTCCACCACTGCGCCATCCATGATCGTGGTGCCCATGCCGATCAGAATGCGATTGCCGACGGTGCAGCCGTGCAGCATGACCTTGTGGCCGATGGTCACCTCATCGCCGATCAACAGCGGGAAACCGTCGGGGTTGAACGGGCCGGCGTGGGTGATGTGCAGCACACTGCCGTCCTGCACGCTGGTGCGCGCGCCGATGCGGATGCGGTGCATGTCGCCACGGATGACGGTCAGCGGCCAGACCGAACTGTCGGCGCCGATTTCGACGTCGCCGATCACAATCGCCGAATGATCGACAAACGCCCGCTCGCCAAGGGCCGGGGTGTGGTTCTGGAACGTGCGAATGGCCACGATAGGCTCCTTCTCTGGCGCCGATAGCTGCGGTCGGCGCCGATTGTAATTAAGATGCGTAGGTGTTTCTTTTAGCCAAGGTGCCAAACCGTGAGCGCGAACAACCCTCTGTTGCAATCCTACGACCTGCCACCTTTCTCGGCGATTCGCGCCGAGCATGTAAAACCTGCCATCGAACAGATTCTCGCCGACAACCGCGCCGCGATTGCCGAGATCCTCGCCAAGCAAGGTTCTCAGCCTACATGGGCTGGCCTGGTACTGGCGATGGATGAACTCAATGACCGCCTGGGCGCCGCCTGGAGTCCGGTCAGTCACCTGAACGCTGTGTGCAACAGCGCGGAACTGCGCGAGGCCTACGAGTCTTGCCTGCCAGCCCTGAGCGCTTACTCGACCGAAATGGGTCAGAATCGCGAGCTGTTCCAGGCCTTCGAAGCCTTGGCGAACAGCCCGGAAGCGGCGAATTTCGACGTCGCCCAGAAAACCATTCTCGAGCAATCGCTGCGTGACTTCCGCCTGTCGGGCATTGATCTGCCGCCGGAACAGCAAAAACGCTACGCCGAAGTGCAGAGCAAGCTGTCCGAACTGGGCAGTCAGTTCTCCAACCAGTTGCTCGACGCGACTCAGGCCTGGAGCAAGCACGTCACAGATGAGGCCGCCCTCGCCGGCCTGACCGATTCGGCCAAGGCGCAGATGGCGGCCGCTGCCCAGGCGAAAGACCTGGAAGGCTACCTGATTACGCTTGAGTTCCCGAGCTACTACGCCGTAATGACTTACGCCGAAGACCGCGCACTGCGTGAGGAAGTCTACGCGGCGTATTGCACCCGCGCGTCGGACCAGGGGCCGAACGCTGGGAACAACGACAACGGCCCGATCATGGAACAGATTCTCGATCTGCGTCAGGAACTGGCCAAACTGCTGGGTTTCGCCAGCTTCTCCGAGCTGAGCCTGGCCACCAAAATGGCCGAGTCCAGCGATCACGTTCTTAGCTTCCTCCGTGATCTGGCCAAGCGCAGCAAGCCGTTTGCCGTTCAGGATCTGCAGCAGTTGAAAGCCTATGCCGCCGAACAAGGCTGCCCGGATCTGCAGAGCTGGGACAGCGGTTTCTATGGTGAGAAGCTGCGCGAACAACGCTACAGCGTTTCCCAGGAAGCCCTGCGCGCCTACTTCCCGGTCGACAAGGTGCTGACCGGCCTGTTCGCGATCGTACAAAAACTGTACGGCATTGAAATCGCCGAGCAGAAGGGCTTCGATACCTGGCACCCGGACGTTCGCCTGTTCGAAATCAAGGAAAACGGCCAGCACGTCGGCCGCTTCTTCTTTGATCTCTACGCTCGCGCCAACAAGCGTGGCGGTGCATGGATGGACGGCGCCCGCGACCGTCGCCGCACCGCTGAAGGCACACTTCAAAGCCCTGTGGCCAATCTGGTCTGTAACTTTACACCGGCGGTCAGCGGCAAGCCTGCGCTGCTCACCCACGATGAAGTTACCACCCTGTTCCACGAATTCGGCCACGGCCTGCACCACCTGCTGACCCGCGTCGAACATGCGGGCGCGTCGGGCATCAATGGCGTGGCTTGGGATGCGGTCGAACTGCCAAGCCAGTTCATGGAAAACTGGTGCTGGGAGCCGGACGGCCTGGCGCTGATCTCAGGTCATTACGAAACCGGCGAGCCGCTGCCTCAGGACCTGCTTGAGAAAATGCTGGCGGCCAAGAATTTCCAGTCCGGCCTGATGATGGTCCGCCAGCTGGAATTCTCTCTGTTCGACTTCGAATTGCACGCCACCCACGGCGACGGCCGCACCACGCTGCAAGTGCTCGAGGGCGTGCGTGACGAGGTGTCGGTGATGCGTCCACCTGCGTACAACCGTTTCCCGAACAGCTTTGCGCACATCTTTGCCGGCGGTTATGCAGCGGGCTACTACAGTTACAAGTGGGCCGAAGTGCTCTCTGCCGATGCGTTCTCGAAGTTCGAGGAAGAGGGGGTATTCAACGAGCAGACCGGCCGGGCGTTCCGTGAGGCCATTCTGGCGCGGGGCGGGTCCCAGGCGCCGATGGTGCTGTTCGTCGACTTCCGCGGACGCGAGCCGTCGATTGACGCACTCTTGCGCCATTCAGGCTTGAGTGAGGAAGCGGCAGCATGACCGAAACACCGCAGGTGATTACCAAGAAGCGCTTCATCGCCGGGGCGGTCTGCCCGGCATGCAGCGAGCCTGACAAGTTGATGATGTGGAGTGAAGACGACGTGCCGCACCGCCACTGCGTGCACTGTGGTTATTCCGACACCCTCAATGCCCAGGGGCAATCGATCCCGACAGAACTTGGCACGCGAGTGAACAAGCCTGTGGTGAAGCCGGCTGATCCCAAGGTGCAGGGCGTGCAGTTCTTCCCGAATCCGAAGCTGAAGAAGCCGGTTGATCCGAGTTGACGTGATCTCGGATAAAAAAAGGGATGCCCGCCGTGGGTATCCCTTTTTTTGTATCGTTTGCGGATTACCGTGCGCCGTTGATATAGGCGAAAGAGATCTTGCCTCCGACGGCCCTGGTGTAATTCGTCACTTTAACGTCGCTGTTTGAATAGCTGCTGTTGAAGCTCGGGATGACGACGGGAAGGGTAATGTCGCGCAGAACCTCCACAGTCGTTCGCCCCTCGCTGAAATCACCTTGGGGATGGCCCGTGAGCGTGAAAGACGTGCCCGCTTTGGCCTTGAGGATTCTGGCAGACTGGATTTCGTCGTTGGAACAGCCAAAGCTATTGCTCTTCATCTTCATGTTGTAACTGGAGCTGAAAGGAATCACGCAATCCAGGTTCTGACTGGCATGGGTGCCCTCGTAGAACGCCACCGATGCATCGGAAAAGTCGGTGGGTGTCCGGCTGATGACAATGCGCGACGTCTTTCCATCAAGCCCGTTGTTGCGGTTATAAACGGCCTGGTAATCGCTGGTGCTCGCATCGGACTCGAAACTCGGAATGACTACACGCTCGCCAATGCCAATGTTGCGCTTCACGTCGATGGTGATGTGGTCGTCCTGGGTATTGCCACTGCCACTGTCGAACAACTGAATGCGGGTTCCACTGGCAACACCCGACAAGGACATCGACCTCGCCTCATCGTTTTCACAACCGTTGGCCTTGCGATTGACCACCCCGGTGCTGACAGGGATCACGCAGACAATGTCTTGTAACCGGCTTGCATTTCGACCTTCATGCAGAAAGATGCCGCCGTTGTTGAGCGCAGCGGTATAACGCTCTGCCTCACCGCTCTTGTAATTGTTGATACCAACGTAGTTGGGGGCAACACCACAGTTGTCCTGGCGGCGCTTGAGGTAAGTCAGGTTATTGTCGTAGCTGGCCGAGTCGAAGACGGTAGATGTGCCCGGGTGAAACTGATTCATGAGGAACAACCGTTTCCACTGCTTACCCGTCGAGGCGGCTACCCTTTCAGTGTTGAGCGGCAACCCACCCCAGCGCGTGGGGCAAGACCAGTCGTGAGTACTTTCAATGCTGCTGGCAACGTTCCCCAGAGTGTCCCACTTGTTCTGCACAATCCAATCCTGATCAAACATGACCGTGATCTTTTTGCCCTGCACCCAGTAGTCGCCTGCGACCTCACGTTTGTCCGCCAACAGGATCAGACGGTTATTACGTGCCGCCATCTGGTTGAGCGTCGGCCACCGATCCGCAGCGAAGTTTGCCGGGTCGAATGAAACGCTCGCCAGCTCCGGCAGGGTATTGAATACCTCCTGCAGGTGTTCCCGGTTGACGTAGGTTTCGAGGAACAGCGTGACGACCTCACTTGGATTCCTTTGCAGGAAAGGCAGAAATTCTGTTTTCAAGTGATTGGATAACGGCCCGTAGCAGGCCAATTGCTTATGGCACACTTTGATGCGTTCTTCGGGGCGAGGATTTGTGTTTTCTACATAAAGATCAAGCATGAAACCTCTGACGCCATCGTTGAGTTGGCTCGGCATCTCCTTCAGGTTTTGATTGATCTTTTCATAGGAATTATGGGTGGTGACCCAACTGTACTCATTGAATGGGTTATTCCGCGAATCGAGCATAGTCGCGTGTGCCTTGAGTGTGGCTATGCCAAAAATTGCCGCCAGGGCAATCCGTGTGTAATTGAACGTCATTGTCGAAATCCTTTTCGATAGGGTGTTTCCGGTAGGCGTTAAACGCATCCATGCCAATATCGGCATGTGCTTAGTAGTAGTTGTGTTTTGTGTCAGCGCCACCCTGCCGCCAGAAGGCTATGTTGCAAAATGCGAGTGATTTTCGAGCAAGGGGACTGGATCGATTGGCAAGGCAACGATGAAACCGATCCCCTTAATTGATCATGCCTACTTTGTGCGACCAGCCTTTAATCGCACAAAGGGCAAACACGCTGGTGCTGCACGCACCGCTATCCATTGCCGACTTCAGCGCCGCCACATCGACATTATTGATGTAGGCAATCCCGCGCTTGAGGCTGTCTTCGTCGCCATAACCGCCGTGCTCCATCTCATCCAGCGCCGCCTGTTTGCTCCAGCCCTGGGCGACGATGCGGTACATCGCTGCCACCAGACCGGTTCGGTCCAGGCCGTGCTTGCAGTGAATGAGCACTGGCCCGTTTTGTTGCGCCGTCTGTATGGCGCGCAGGCTTTCGATCACATCGGCATCGTCAATGTGAACCACTTGTAACGGAATCTGGACCTGCGCCACGGAGGCGTCCGACAGCCATTTGCTGTCACTTTCCTTGAGGAAGTTGATCACCGTGTGTACGCCAAGCTGTTGCAGAAGTGGCTGTGCGGCAGCGTCAGGCTGGCGACTGCGGTAAAGCGTTGGCGTGATCTGGTAGAGGTTGTAGTGCGCATCCACCAGCTGCGCCCACTGCGAAGGGCGTGACAATTGCGCCGGTGAAACATCCTCGGCTTCAGCGAGAGAGGCATATGACACGGCCAGCATTAGGATGAGTTGAGCAGCGAGCGGGCGAAGGCGCATGGAAGACGTACCGTGGAAAACCAGCCATTTATCGATGCGGCAAGTCTTCGCTGCCTTGGGTCAAGGCGCTGTGAGGCGCGTGTCAAAAGTTGGTGAAAGCCGTTGATCGGCGCCAGGGTTTTTTCCGGGTCTGCGAGTGAAGGGCATGAGCGTTTCGCGATACTGTATGCATAACCAGTTATCGAGGAGCCGTCATGTCCATTAAATTGCCCCCGCGCGGGCGCGGCACCGCAACCAACCCGCATAACCGCTTTGCGCCCAACCGATCCGTGGTCGAAGACGACGGCTGGTACCAGGAAGTGCCGCTGACCCAAGGCACCACCGTCACGCTGGAAACGGCCAAGAGCATCATCGCGCGCAACTCGTCGCCCGACATTCCTTTCGACCGTTCGATCAATCCTTACCGGGGATGCGAGCATGGCTGCATTTATTGCTACGCCAGACCGAGCCACGCTTATTGGGACATGTCGCCGGGGCTGGACTTCGAAACCAGATTGATCGCCAAAACCAATGCTGCCGCGCTGCTGGAGCAGCAGCTGTCCAAGCCAGGCTATAGCGTCGCGCCGATCACCCTGGGCGCGAACACCGACCCGTATCAGCCCATCGAGCGCGAATACGCATTGAGCCGGGCGACGCTGGAAGTGCTGCTGCGCTATCGCCATCCGGTGACGATCATCACCAAGGGCTCGCTGATTCTCCGGGATCTGGATCTGCTGTCCGAGCTGGCAAAGCTGCGGCTGGTGTCGGTGTTCATCAGCCTTACGACGCTGGACGATGAGCTCAAGCGCATCCTTGAACCCCGTGCTGCCGCGCCTAAAGCCAGGCTGCGGGCGATCCGGGTCTTGCGCGATGCCGGTGTGCCGGTGGGCGTTTTGCTCGCGCCGATGATTCCGATGATCAATGACATGGAGCTGGAGAAGCTGATGGCCGAGGCCAAGGCCGCCGGCGCATTGAGTGCGAGCTACGTGATGCTGCGTCTGCCCCTGGAGGTTGCCCCGTTGTTCGAAGAGTGGCTCCAGGCGCATTATCCGCAGAGGGCCGAGCATGTGATGAGCCTGGTACGACAGAGCCGTGGCGGTGAGGTGTACGACAGCCGCTTTGGCTCGCGAATGCGCGGTGAGGGGGTGTTCGCCGAGCTGCTGGCGCAGCGTTACAGCCTCGCCATCAAGAAGCACGGCTTGAACCGGCGGGAAAGTTTTCAGCTGGATTGCAGCGCGTTTTGCCCGCCCGGCGGTCAGATGTCGCTGTTGTGACTCGAGTGGCGTCTTACAGGGCGAGATCGCTGATCTTGCGGCTTGAACCGGGTTGCCATTGCAGGAGCGCGAGCTTGCGGTTTAGATTTTCTAACGCAAGACCCGTGATCTAGAGCCATGCATTCAGTTTCAATTAAGTTTGCGTCGTTAAGGTGAGTCGGAAGTGACCGATTGGTCTTGTAGGAAAAGAGTCGTACGAAGGCCAGAAAAAAGTGGGTCATCCACAGGATTCGCCGGAAAATTCACCTAAATCCGTCAGAGAGGATGAAACATGAGTGACCAGGATAAGCAGCCTCAGGCTGCGACGACAGGCGTAACGCCTCAGGTGGAAACCGCCGAAATGGCACTGAAGCAACTCGTTGATGGCTTCAAGCAATTCCGCCATGACGTATTCCCTCAGCAGGAAGAACTGTTCAAGAAACTCGCCACCGCCCAACATCCCCGGGCCATGTTCATCACCTGCGCCGACTCGCGCATCGTCCCGGAACTCATTACCCAAAGCTCGCCAGGCGATCTGTTCGTCACCCGTAACGTGGGTAACGTCGTCCCGCCTTATGGCCCCATGAATGGCGGCGTCTCGACGGCTATTGAATACGCTGTCCTGGCCTTGGGCGTGCAGCACATCATTGTCTGTGGCCACTCCGATTGCGGGGCCATGCGCGCCGTTCTCAACCCCGACACCCTGGAAAAAATGCCGACGGTCAAAGCCTGGCTGCGTCACGCCGAGGTTGCCAAGACCGTTGTGCAGGATAACTGCAACTGCACCAGCGAGCATGAAACCATGCACGTGCTCACCGAAGAAAACGTCATCGCGCAGCTGCAGCATCTGCGCACTCACCCTTCCGTGGCGTCCAAGCTGGCCAGCGGTCAGCTGTTCATCCACGGCTGGGTTTACAACATCGAGACCAGCGAAATCCGCGCCTACGATGCCGAGCAGGACTGCTTCCTGCCCTTGGATGGCGACCATCCGGTGCCGATGGCGTCGATCCCCCGCGGGCGATATTGATCGCCGGCTGACCCGCTGCGCCAGAGTGCAGCGGCGTCGGCCCTGACGGTTCCACCCTCATACAAGCTCGTAGCGGCCGCGCATAGCGTGTGCCGCCGGGCGTTGTCACGTCTGAATTCCGGAGAGTCGTCATGGCTACTACTGATCTGAAAGCGCTGTTACCACGGGAGCTACTGGCTTCCGTGGTGGTTTTTCTGGTGGCCCTGCCGCTGTGCATGGGGATCGCCATCGCTTCCGGCATGCCGCCCTCCAAGGGTCTGATCACCGGAATCATCGGCGGTCTGGTGGTGGGCTGGCTGGCCGGTTCGCCGCTGCAGGTCAGCGGCCCGGCGGCAGGTCTGGCAGTGCTGGTGTTCGAGCTGGTTCGTGAGCACGGCATGGCCATGCTTGGCCCGATTTTGTTGCTCGCCGGTGCGCTGCAATTGCTGGCCGGACGCTTGAAGCTCGGCTGCTGGTTTCGCGTCACGGCGCCGGCGGTGGTGTACGGCATGCTCGCGGGCATCGGCGTGCTGATCGTGCTCTCTCAGGTTCACGTCATGTTCGACAGCGGGCCCAAGCCTTCCGGGCTCGACAATCTCGTGGCGTTCCCGCAGACCGTCATGGGTGCAATGGGGATGGGCAGCGCCATGCAGGCCGGTCTGCTCGGGCTGGGCACCATCGCAGTCATGTGGCTATGGGAAAAGCGTCGGCCTCATGCACTTCGGTTCGTACCGGGCGCGTTGCTCGGCGTCGGCATTGCGACGGTGGTGAGTCTGGTGATGAGCTTGCAGGTCAAGCGCGTCGAGGTTCCGGCCAATCTGGCCGAGGCCATCGACTGGCTGCGCCCTGCAGACCTGCTGAACCTGGCTGACCCTGCCATCCTGATCGCGGCGATTGCCGTCGCCTTTATTGCCAGCGCAGAAACTCTGTTGTCGGCAGCGGCAGTGGATAGGATGCACGACGGCCAGCGTTCGGACTTCGACAAGGAGCTCAGTGCCCAGGGCGTGGGCAACATGCTCTGCGGTCTGGTCGGCGCTTTGCCGATGACCGGCGTGATCGTGCGCAGTTCGGCAAACGTGCAGGCGGGTGCCAAGACGCGGCTGTCGGCGATGTTCCACGGTCTGTGGCTGCTGGCGTTCGTGCTGTTGCTGTCCAGTGTGCTGCAGAGCATTCCCGTGGCGAGCCTTGCCGGCGTGCTGGTCTACACCGGCGTGAAGCTGGTGAATGTTCAGGCGCTCAAGGGGCTGGGACGCTACGGCCGCATGCCGATGTTCATCTACGGCGCGACCGCCAGCGCGATTGTCCTGACCGACCTGCTGACGGGTGTATTGATCGGCTTTGGCCTGACACTGGTGAAGCTGGCGCTGAGTGCATCGCGCTTGAAGATCAATCTCGTCGACCTGCCGGCCGAAGGGGAAATGGAGCTGCGCCTCAACGGTTCGGCCACGTTCCTCAAGGTGCCGGCTCTGACGCAGACGCTGGAAACCGTGCCGCCCGGCACCACGCTGCATGTCCCGCTGGGCAACCTGAGGTACATCGACCATTCCTGCCTTGAGCTGCTGGAGGAATGGGGTCGCGCCAACGCCGCGCAGGGCTCGCGTTTACTGTTGGAGCAACGGTTGCTCAAGCGTCGCGTGGAAGGAAGGATTCGCACGTCGATCGGAGGCGCTGCGCTGCATTAAGGTCCGCGTGGAGGGAGTGCGGGGTCAGTCTTTCCCGCACTCCAGCTCCAGCCCAACGCCCAGCTGACGCGACAGGCTGGGCCAGCGTCTCCACGCCGCATCGGTGTCCGGGCTGGCGAGGCGTTCCCGGTAGGCTTCCACCGACTCCAGCGAGAAGCTGTCGTCATCGAGCATCTCGTCGATTGCGTGATGGACCACTTCGTCGAGCTGATTGGCAAACGACTCGCCGATCAGTTGGTGGGCGATGACGCTGGCCACGGTGGTGTTCACCGGTATCAGAGGCTGGCCGAAATGCTTGATGTACAGATCATTCACTTCTTCCACCAGGCGGTGGGCCAGATACGCTTCATCCAACAATCCATCCAGCCCTTCATGGCCCGCCATGATGGCGGGCGGCGCGGTGAAGAATTGCTCGGCGATTTTCAGAACCGGTTCGATCTGGCTTTCGATGCCCGCCTGCAGTGCTACGTCATGGGCGGTATCCAGCAAGTCCGGAACCTGACCGATATAGGCAATGACGAAACGCGTCAGTACGCCTCTTGCGTCTACGTCAGGCAGGTGAATGGACGGGTGAAGATGAGGAAGTTGCGATTCCAACTGGCGCAGTAGCTGACCGGATTGGTTTTCGTGTTCCTGGGCTCTAGTGATCTGCTCGCGCAATGCGGCGGTGTTCATGGATGCTCCATAGGCAATGAAACCAGGCGGTCATTATAGGGAAGTCATACCTTAGCCTGCTCACGGATGAGGCTAAGACGTAATTGTCATAACAGGTTCACGCTTATGTGCATAATCGCGCGCTCCTGGATTACTGATGTGTTGAACCCATGACCCGAACCCAGAAAACTGTCTTCATCCTTGTGGCCATCGTGGCACTGGTGCTTGGCCTGACCGTCTACCGTGTGCTGTCCGGAACGGACCAGGGCGACCAGGCCGCCCATATTGATGCAGGGATTATCCTTCTCCCGCAGAGCCGCGCTGTGCCGGATCTCTCGCTCACCGATCAGGACGGCCAACCCCTTTCATTGAGCCAATTGAAGGGCAAATGGACGGTATTGTTCTTCGGCTACACCTTCTGCCCGGACATCTGCCCGACCACCCTCGCCCAGTTGCGTCAGATCAAAAGCGAGCTGCCCCGTGAGGCCGTCGACAAGCTGCGCATTGTGCTGGTTAGCGTCGATCCCGATCGCGACACTCCGCAACAGCTCAAGCAATACCTGGGTTATTTCGACAAGCAGTTCGTCGGCCTGAGGGCGCCGGTCGACACGCTCAAGAAGCTGGCGAATGCCGTGAGCATCCCGTATATCCCGGCGGATACCAGCAAGCCGAATTACACCGTCGACCACAGCGGCAACCTCGCCCTCCTCGGCCCCGACGGCACCCAGCGCGGGTTCATCCGCGCGCCGCTGAACAGCCAGAAGCTGGTAGCGCAGTTGCCGGGGCTGGTTGAGAGAAAATAAGGACTGCTGATCTCGGCGTTGCGCCGAGATCATGGGCGTGTGGTGATCAGAACGCCGGGACCACGGCGCCTTTGTACTTCTCAACGATGAACGCCTTGGTTTCCGGGCTGTGCAGCGCGGCGACCAGTTTCTGGATGGCCGGGGCATCCTTGTTGTCTTCGCGGGTCACGAGGATGTTCGCGTATGGCGACTCCGCCCCTTCGATGACCAGCGCGTCCTTGGTCGGATCCAGCTTGGCGGTCAGGGCGTAGTTGGTGTTGATCAGCGCCAGGTCCACCTGCGTCAGTACCCGTGGCAGCGTCGCCGCTTCCAGCTCACGGAATTTCAGGTTCTTCGGGTTCTGCTGCACGTCGCTTGGCTTGGCGGTGATGCTGGTCGGATCTTTCAGGGTGATCAGACCGGCCTTCACCAACAGCAACAGGGCACGGCCCTCGTTGGTGGCGTCATTCGGGATGGCCACGTTAGCGCCATCCGGCAGCTCGGCCAGACTCTTGAGCTTGTCCGAGTAAGCGCCAAACGGCTCGATGTGAACCTTGGCCACACTTACCAGATGCGTACCCTTGCCCTTGTTGAACTCATCCAGATACGGCTGATGCTGGAAGAAGTTGGCATCCATGCGGCTCTGGTCGACCTGTACGTTCGGCTGAATGTAATCGTTGAACACCTTCACGTTTAGCGTCACGCCTTCCTTCGCCAGCATCGGCTTCACGAACTCGAGAATCTCGGCGTGGGGCACAGCGGAGGCCGCGACGGTCAAGGTCTCATCGGCATGGGCAGACAGGGCCGCCACAGCAGCGAATACAGCCAACAACTTTTTCATTTCTATTGCTCCTGAAATGCACGCGCAGTCGCATGCATCTGCCGGTCAGTGACCGGCGAATTCGGTTAACGGTGTGAAAAGTGCGCGACCAGTCTGTCGCCAACGGTTTGCAGGATCTGCACCAGCACCAGCAGCAATACGACCGTGACAAACATCACATCGTTCTGGAAGCGTTGGTAACCGTAACGAATCGCCAGATCGCCCAGGCCACCGGCACCGACCGCACCGGCCATCGCCGTGAACGACACCAACGCAATCGCGGTCACGGTGATTGCGGCGAGGATGCCCGGGCGTGCTTCAGGCAACAGCGCCTTGATCACGATCTGCCGGGTTGTGGCGCCCATCGCCTGAGTGGCCTCGATGATCCCACGATCCACTTCCCGCAACGCGGTTTCCACCAGGCGCGCGAAGAACGGCGTTGCGCCTGCGATCAACGGTGGCAGCGTGCCAAGAATGCCCAGTGAAGTGCCAGTGATGATTTCCGTGAGCGGCATCATCACGATCAGCAGGATGATGAACGGCAGCGCCCGCAGCATGTTCACGATCAAGCCCACGGTGGTGTAAACCGGCTTGTTCTCAAGCAACTGACGCGGAGAGGTCAGGAACATCAGCACGCCAAGCGGCAGGCCCAGCAGGATGGTGAACGCCAGCGAGACGCCAAGCATGATCAGGGTGTCGCCGGTGGCCAGCCAGATTTCGTACCAGTCGACGTTGGAAAACAGATTGAGAAAGGCGTCCATCAGCGCAGGACCTCCATGTGAACGTCGGCTGCGGTGAAGCGAGCAAACGCGGCGTCCATGTCACCACCGGTGATGGCCAGCGTCAGTTGCCCGTAAGGCGTGTCTTTGATGCGGTCGATACGACCGGCCAGAATGCTGTAGTCCACGCCGGTTTCCCGCGCGACCGTGCCCAGCAATGGCGCGTAGGTCGCTTCGCCCTGAAACGTCAGGCGCACGATGCGACCCTGAACATGGGCGAAATCGCTGTTCAGCTGGTTTTCGTCGACCTCTTCGTCTTCCTGCACAAAGCGGCGAGTGGTCGGGTGCTTGGGGTGCAGAAACACATCGGCCACAGCGCCCTGCTCAACGATGACACCCGCATCCATGACCGCCACCTGATCGCAGACGCGACGGATCACGTCCATTTCGTGGGTGATCAGCACGATGGTCAGCTTCAGCTCGCGATTGATCTCGGCCAGCAGCTGCAACACCGATGCCGTGGTTTGTGGGTCGAGGGCGCTGGTGGCCTCGTCGCACAGCAGAATTTTCGGCTTGGTTGCCAGCGCGCGGGCGATGCCGACGCGTTGCTTCTGGCCGCCGGACAATTGCGCCGGGTACTTTTTGGCGTGATCGGAAAGACCCACGCGGGCAAGCAGATCGGCCACGCGCTGATCGATCTGAGCGCGGGACATGTCCCCGGCCAGCGTCAGCGGCATGGCGACGTTGTCGGCCACGGTTTTGGACGACAGCAGATTGAAGTGCTGGAAAATCATGCCGACCTGGCGGCGGAAGCCGCGCAGTCCGTCGGCGTCCAGCGCAGTGACATCGACGTCATCGACCAGGATCTTGCCGCCGCTCGGCGCTTCAAGGCGGTTGATCAGGCGCAGCATGGTGCTCTTGCCGGCGCCGGAGTGGCCGATCAGACCAAACACCTGGCCGTTTTCGATGCGCAGGCTGGTGGGGTGCAGCGCGGGAATTTCCCGATCGGCTACCCGATAGGTTTTGTGGACGTTTTGAAACTCGATCACGGAGCGAACCTTGTGGGGCGCGTTGAAAAATCAGCGTGGAGACTCATGCCTTCATCACGCTGCTGAGCGATGCCATTTCGGCTTCGGCTGGGTAAACCGGGCGCGCATTTTAGCCTGTCGAATCCGGATTGGGCCCAGCCTTCTTAGCATTTATTTCGCACTGCACCTGCCGAACGGTCATATGGATGGCCGACTGTCGGGCTGACGGTGGAAATCAAGGAATTGGAAAAACAAACGGAACGGCTGATTTCATCGTCAGTCACTTACTTAGCGCCTGAATAATGCCTGACTTCGTGTCAGGCATTTCTGCCTACGAGCTCCTGCTGCCTCCACACCATGGAATGCCGAACAGGGAGCCGCTCGAACCGAGGAGTTTTGTCTGATGAGTAAGAACACCAATCCACCTGTTAGCGCCCACGCCAACAGTGAACTGGCTGGCACTGACACGCTGGATCGTGGCAATACCAACGCCAAGATCGAAAGCCTTGAAACCTTCCGCTCCGACGCCACCGGCGAGGCTTTGCGCACCAATCAGGGCGTAAAGATCTCCGACAACCAAAACACGCTGAAAGTCGGCTCGCGCGGCCCGTCGCTGCTCGAAGACTTCATCATGCGCGAGAAGATCACTCACTTTGACCATGAACGCATTCCGGAGCGTATCGTCCACGCGCGCGGCACGGCGGCTCACGGTTACTTCCAGACCTACGAGAACCACTCGGCGCTGTCAAAAGCTGAATTCCTGCGAGACCCTGGCAAGAAAACCCCCGTCTTCACGCGTTTCTCCACCGTCCAGGGCCCTCGCGGTTCCGGCGACACGGTCCGTGACGTACGCGGTTTCGCGGTCAAGTTCTATACTGGCGAAGGCAACTACGACCTGGTCGGCAACAATATGCCGGTGTTCTTCATTCAGGACGCCATCAAGTTTCCCGATTTTGTACATGCGGTGAAGCCAGAGCCTCATAACGAAATCCCTACGGGCGGCTCGGCCCACGACACCTTCTGGGACTTCGTTTCCCTGGTGCCGGAGTCCGCGCACATGGTGCTGTGGACCATGTCCGACCGTGCGATTCCGAAAAGCCTGCGCTCCATGCAGGGTTTCGGCATTCACACGTTCCGCATGATCAACACCGAGGGCAAATCCTCGTTCGTCAAGTTCCACTGGAAGCCTAAGTACGGTACGTGCTCTCTGGTGTGGGACGAAGCGCAGAAGCTTGCGGGCAAGGACACCGATTTCCACCGCCGCGACCTGTGGGAGTCCATCGAGATGGGCGACTACCCGGAATGGGAACTGGGCGTGCAGATCGTTGCCGAGGAAGACGAGCACAAGTTCGACTTTGACATTCTGGACCCGACCAAAATCATCCCGGAAGAGCTGGTGCCGGTAACACCGCTGGGCAAGATGGTGCTCAACCGTAACCCGGACAACTACTTCGCCGAGACCGAGCAGGTTGCGTTCTGCCCAGGCCACGTCGTGCCGGGTATCGACTTCTCCAATGATCCGCTGCTGCAAGGTCGGCTGTTTTCCTACACCGATACGCAGATCAGTCGACTGGGTGGGCCGAACTTCCACGAGATTCCGATTAACCGTCCGGTCTCGCCGAACCACAACAACCAGCGTGATGCTCAGCATCGCACTACCATCGACAAGGGTCGCGCTTCCTACGAGCCGAACTCCATCGACGGCGGCTGGCCGAAAGAAACTCCTGCAGGTCCGGAGGATGGCGGTTTCGAGACGTATCCAGAGCGCATCGAAGCGCACAAAGTGCGTGAACGTAGCCCGTCGTTTGGCGATCACTTCTCCCAAGCCACGCTGTTCTTCAACAGCATGAGCGAGCACGAGAAAGAGCACATCATCGCGGCATACAGCTTCGAGCTGGGCAAGGTTGAGCGTGAGCACATTCGCGCCCGTCAGGTGAACGAGATTCTCGCGAATATCGACCTCACACTGGCTGCGCGTGTGGCTGAAAATCTTGGCTTGCCCGCCCCGAAAGCGGCTACCGTCAAAGCGCAAGGCAACGGCAAGTTGAGCGTCGACAGCTCGCCCCTGCTGAGCCAGGCGAACCTGCTGCCTGCTGACATTGCTTCGCGCAAAGTTGCCATCCTCGTCGCGAACGGTGTTGACGACAAAGCTGTAGAGGCGATGAAAGCGGCGTTGGAAGCCGAAGGCGCACATGCCAAGGTGCTGGGTCCTACCTCCGCGCCGGTCAAAACCGCGAGCGGTGCGTCCCTGGCAGTTGATGCTTCGATGGAAGGTTTGCCATCGGTCGCGTTCGATGCCGTGTTCATCCCGGGCGGCGAAGCCTCGATCAAGGCCCTGAGCGGCGATGGCGTGGCACTGCACTATGTGCTTGAGGCATACAAGCATCTCAAAGCCATTGCCTACGGCGGTGATGCACAGAAACTGATCGACCTGCTGCGCCTGGAAGCCGATGCCGGCTTGCTGACTGTTTCGGACAAAGCCTCCTTCAAGGCATTCTTCGATGCGATCCAGCAGCACCGCGTCTGGGCTCGTGAGCCTAAAGCGAAGGCGATTCCTGCGTAATTTGCGGGGCTAGCCGTAACAAAAAAGGCGTTGCCCGCGAGGGCAACGCCTTTTCTTTTGATCAAAAATCGATCAGAGCTGAGCGGGTTTCAACACAATCTTCGCAGGCTCGGTCCGCTCGATTTCACGCTGCATCTGCAACTCGAAATCCCTAATGCGCGTGGCCTTTTTAACAAAGACTATTAGTTGGCGAAAGGCATCCGGCAGCGATGACTTCGTTCACGATGGAATCTGCTTAAGACGGAATGCTTCATGTAATGGCACCTCATCGTTTGGGTTCCCATCTTCTAAGCACACATATTGATGATCCCCAATTGCAGTGCTAAATAAACTATATAAGCCTGGGGATCGAAGGCCGACTTCTAGCCAGATTGAATTACTGCGCTCTTGTATTATCCGCATATCGTAGGGTGCTTCGCTTTCCACACTCGGCTCTTTTAAATATATAAAATTACCGCAGCCCCGGATATACAGTCCGCTGGACGTCAAAAAATCGATGACGCTTTGGGCTGACAGATTATCCACAAATGCTAGCCTGTATTCGTAGCTCATGATCCGTGCGGCCTCCCTCGACGGTAGGTAAATCAGCAGGGTTACGTATGCCGATATGAAGCTTATTTGGATTTATTGATATGTGTCCTTGATCGCCAAGCTGGTTTCCGGAAGGATCCTCTTTATGGATGTGCGCATTGTTACCAGACTTGTAGCGACAAGGGGTCTGGTTTCCGTATTTATAAGGATTTAAGGGGCCCGTCCTATTAACTGGAGACTACGGTTCACTGCGTATTCGCTGGAAAAACTCAATCAGAGCTGGGCGAACTCCAGGAATAGAGCTAAAGGGGTCCGTCCCCTTTAACTCGCTTTCATCCTATCGCCTTCTATTATCTTGGGTTGGCAATAAGTTATCAAAGAACGCAACAAACTCTTCACCTATATCAGGGGCACATTTTTTCAAGGTAATGAAGTACGTCCAGATAGGTGTTGGCGCCCCTAGGTCCATCTCGAGCCACTCTGCTTCACTTGCTGCACAGTGAATAGCAAAGCGAGCGAGGCCTGATGTTGTCACGCATAACTCCCTATAGTCTTTCTCAATAGTCCAGAGCTTATGAACCATTTCCTGGACATGCCTATTATCATGATCAATTAGCTGGATGTCTGCGAATTGCTGTAAATACCGAGCTATGGTTTCTAGCCCTTCGGATGGGGGGGCTTGGGCCATTTGAGCGTTAATCATGTTGATCAGAAACATTGCATAGCAGCACCTAACTTCGTCATATGAAGTATTTTGCTCGTTCAAACGCTCGTTAATGGCCCTTATTGCTTTAAGTACTTGATCATCGGTCATTTCAAAGCTCCATCCTGTACACCGAGAGTTTTCATTACAGGAATACACGAATCGCAAAAAACGAGCGGCTTTCCGTCGTTTCTAAGTGTCGTTGAGGTTCCTCCTTGCACAAGGACTCGTAAATCAGTCGCACACTGGAGATTGTGCTGAGTCGCAATCTGACTAAGTGCATCTGCTTCACCGCAACCCCCGTGAAGTTTGGATCGATCGGCTGGCGGAACGTCGTCGTATAGCTGTCTTACCACTGGGTGCGCAGCGCCGTTACCCAAGGCGCCTTCGCTATAACCGAGCTGGGTTTCTGGCAGATTCTTTGCCTCAATAGCTGTACGCGCGCCTTCATTGTTTGGCGTTATCCCTTTTAACCGGGCAAGTCCCAGTGGGTCGATCCAACCCGTCGGATTTGGCACGTACTGGTATAGGTTCAGCCCGCCGCTGTAGCCAATCGGATCCTTGCTGATGAACCGGCCGACCCTTGGATCATAGTATCGATGGCGGTTGTAGTGCAGTCTTGTTTCGTGGTCGTGGTATTGGCCCTGGAAACGGATCGGGTTGGTCAGGCCGATCTGGTGAGCGAATTCGGAGCGCTGTTCGGTTACTTCGCCCCAGGCTTTGTATTGCGCGCTCCAGGCGGTGTTGCCGTTTTGGTCGGTGATTTCCTGAGCTAAAGGGGTCCTTCCCCTTAAACTCCTCTTGTATTACGCGCATATCGTAAGGTCCTTCGTTTTACACAATAGTCTCCGTTAAACCGATAAAGTCCCAACAGCTCCGAACTCAGTTACTGAGATCTAACCCATTCGGCCATCTTTTCGGTGATGTCCGCCAATGAAGTTATCCTCGCTATAATAACGAGCTCACACCCCATATCTTTGTCGCGATAAGACACTAATGAATCAGTGTCTTCATCAAGGACTATTCTGAGAATAGTGCCGGCGGCTTCATTGCGTGCGGAGAATATAGGATTACCCTCCCTGAACGGCGTGCCATTAGAAAAGGCCGTATTATAAAAAGGCACTTTCAACTTTTTTAATTCTACGCCGTTCGCGTCACACTCAAGAAAGAACCGATCATATAGATACTGCTCCAGTTCAATATAGCACTGCTCGTCATTCAAGTACTCATCAAACATTTAGTTATTCCGTAAACGCCTTGCCAGAGAGCTAAAGGGGTCCGTCACCTTTAGCTTAAAGCTTTCAAAATCGGAAAAAACACACTCATATCATTGTGGGGTTCTTTGCTAATAATTTTTCGGCACAGCTTCGTTAACTTCATTTTTTCGGAATACTCCATCCATGACTGTTCAGCCCAGAGCTAAAAGGGTTCGTCCCCTTTAACTATTCAATCACACGCGGTGAAATATTAAGCATAGCTGAAGAAGGACGGCTGCCTTTATTGAACATAGTCAGGCTCCGTCCCTGAGCTGCATCGCTCCATAATTAAACCGTAGTGAATCAAAAGTGGCCGACCTATGTAACTTACGAGCTGGTTATCGATACTCAAAATATCTTATCATCATGTTAGTGGGTATGTTCGTATCGACCCCTAAGGCGTCAAGCACCTCAAGAAACCATGACAGATTATCCCCTAGCGCCGAATCATTAGTGTCATCGTGATAAAGAAGGCAGATAGCAAGTCTAGCCATTAATATATTGGGCTCCCGAAATTCACGCATTGCTGCTCGATCATCAATGAATGACCACCAAACTGATGCTTTATCAGTGAGTGTTTCAACGGGAATCCTGTTATGTATATAGTCGTTTATTAACTGCCTCGGATCGTTTTCGTCGTCTGGAAAATAAATTTCCAACGCTTCCAAAACGCTGACAAAGAAGCCCAGCTGATGCTTAAATGCATTAGAGTCGCCGGCAGGTCGAACTATCGAGTTGATACTGTATTTTTTGAAGTGCTCGCGGTTCATACTTTAACTCCGAAGTGCGTTAAAACGTCTACACAGGTTGGACATGCGGGCTTAGGCGTTCCGTGTCCTTTCCCAGAGTACCCAATATTGACTGTGCTGATAGTGCCGCCGGCAGGATCAATTCCGGCGTTAAAAGCTTTATCTAGACATACGATCTCTGCGCACCCACCGTGCCATGGAGCTTGCCGTTCTAAAGGTGTTCCCATCAGCGCACCTGTCACTTGTGGATTATGAGGTACGACTTCCCCACTAACGCCGGTAATTGATTGATCTCCAGCGCGTAGTTCAGCCGCAGCGCCGGATTTCCTCCCTTTTGAGAACGCTTCATCTGCCACATCCTCTGCAGAACGTGATTTTTTTGGTGCTGGATGCGCGCTCCGTGTCATTCCTAACGCATCCGACCAACCCGTAGGGTTGGGGGCGTACTGGAAGGGATTTAATCCACCACTGTACCCAATCGGATCCTTGCTAATGAACCGGCCGACCCTTGGATCATAGTATCGATGGCGGTTGTAGTGCAGGCCCGTTTCGTGGTCGTGGTATTGGCCCTGGAATCTGATCGGGTTGGCCAGACCGAGTTGTTGGGCGAATTCAGAACGCTGTTCCTGCGCTTCGCCCCAGGCTTTGTATTGCGCGCTCCAGGCGGTGTTGCCGTTGTGGTCGGTGATTTCCTGCGGCGTGCCGAGGTGGTCGCATTGGTACCAAGCCAACGCATCAATTGGTAGCGCGACG
>NZ_JBTOPV010000068.1:0-580 GCF_055284355.1 Pseudomonas sp. HP_01
CCAAACGGCAACCAGTGGCTTGTCCAGATTCGAGTAATGCTGATGCTCGCGCAGCAGGTTGCCGGCCGGGTCGTGAAACCATTGCAGCTTGCTGACGGCGTTGGTCGCCATGATCAGATGGCCATTGCCGTCGTAGGCAAAGGTTTCGCTTTTGGACTTGTCGCCGAGGGTGGCGCGGCGTTCGGTGAGGCGGCCTACTGGATCGAACGTCAGCGCGATCGTGCGCTGGCCGTTAATAGTTTCGGCAAGCCGGCCGGTTTCCGGATCGTACTGATAGCGAGTCGAGCGATTGTCGAAGCCGCGCTCTTCCAGCAGCCGGCCCACAGGGTCGTAGTGAAAATGCGCGCTGCGTTCGTTTTCATTTTCCAGCGAAACGAGGCGCCCAAGCTTGTCCCAGCGGTAGCGCAGGGTTTGTTCTGCGGCGTCGACGCGCTCGGCGATAAAACCTGCAGCGGTGTAGCGCCAGGTGGTGCAGCGTTCCAGGCCATCGGAGTGGGCCAGCAAACGACCTTCGGCGTCGCGGCTAAAGCGTTCTTCGGTTTTGTCCGGGTGCTTGATCAGGACAAGCTGACCGGCTTTG
>NZ_JBTOPV010000069.1:0-535 GCF_055284355.1 Pseudomonas sp. HP_01
CCATGTGGCCGAGCGCGCTGAACTGGGCGAAGGCCGCGAGGCAATCATTGCCGTGACCATTCCGGAACAGGCGGGCAGCTTCAAGGCGTTCTGCGAAGCCATCGGCAAACGGCAGATCACCGAATTCAATTACCGCTACCACACCGATCGCGAGGCGCACATCTTCGTCGGCGTGCAGACCCATCCCGACACCGATCCTCGCAAAGCCCTGATCGCAAGCCTGACGGAACAGGGTTTCCCGGTGCTGGACCTGACCGACAATGAACTGGCCAAGCTGCACCTGCGGCACATGGTCGGCGGGCATTCGGAGCGGGTGAGTGACGAAGTGGTGCTGCGTTTTGAATTCCCGGAGCGGCCGGGCGCGCTGTTCAACTTCCTGAACAAGCTGGGCGGAAAGTGGAATATTTCGATGTTCCACTACCGCAATCACGGCGCGGCGGATGGCCGAGTGGTGGCGGGGTTGGTGGTGCCGGAAGATGAGCGGCATCTAGTGCCGCAGGCGCTGGCAGAGATTGGTTACCCGTATTGGGACGAG
>NZ_JBTOPV010000070.1:0-499 GCF_055284355.1 Pseudomonas sp. HP_01
ATGCACTTTGTTTAGATCTTTCTCCGAGTAAGTCACCAATTCGGAGAGCACCAACTGCCCATCATGCCGATGCTCGTGATGCAGCATGACCCCGGCGCCGTTGGGCAGCATCTTGTTGATCAGAACAAAGCGCTTGCCCCGCCGAACATAGGTCTCTCGGTGCTCAAGCCCCCGCATCAGCAATAGCCGATCCTTGCTAAGGCGAATAACGGTCAGATTTTCGATGGCATTGAAATGGAACAGCTTGACCTTGGGCAGAGGGAATTCATGGCTGCGGCCATCGGCGTCGTGGAAGACCAGACCGTCACCGACAAGATCAAAGCGTGTAGTAAACGGCGTAATCCAGCGTGCGCCGATGATGTCCTGATCGTAGGCATCCAGACTCGAACAATAAGTCCGCGTCCACTCAATCGGAAACGGCCCCGGCAGGCTGAAATCGGTATGACTGACCGACTCCGAGCCCATCGCGAAACTGATGCTCTTGATCGTCGAGGCGCAG
>NZ_JBTOPV010000071.1:0-497 GCF_055284355.1 Pseudomonas sp. HP_01
GGCCCCCCCCCCGGCCCCCCCCCCCCCCCACCCCCCCCCCCCCCCCCCCCCCCCCCCCCCCCCCCCCCCCCCCCCCCCCCCCCCCCCCCTACACTGGGTTTGCAGCGTCTCACTACTCACGGTTGTCTGCAGGATCCGTAGGAGCCGGCTTGCTGGCGAACGCGGTCGATCAGTCACTGCTGCTGTGGCTGGTCCAACCCATTCGCCAGCAAGCCGGCTACAGACCTTATATTCGCCGTGAATCCCTGCTGACGGCTTCCCGGCTCAAGCCGGTCCCACATCCGCGTTCATATCCGTTCTCACTGACTGCACACGCCGCTTTAGTGGGACCGGCTTCAGCCGGGAAGGGGCCATTGCGTGCGACGCAAGAATTCAGGGTCCGCCGCTGATCGGTGTAGGAGCGCGCTTGCCCGCGAAGAGGCCAGTACATCCGACGCATATTGATCGTCCGTGCCTACGCCTTCGCGGGCCTGTCTCTTATACACATCTCCGAGCCC
>NZ_JBTOPV010000072.1:0-489 GCF_055284355.1 Pseudomonas sp. HP_01
CCGGCTAAAGCCAGTCCTACAGGGTAATGCGGTGGATTCGCAGGACCGGCTTCAGCCGGGAAGAGGCCAGTGTGAACACCCTCAGTCTTGTGGTATGACACCTGACGCCTTCCCGGCTAAAGCCAGTCCTACAGGGTAATGCGGTGCATTCGTAGGACCGGCTTCAGCCGGGAAGAGGCCAGTGTGAACACCCTCAGTCTTGTGGTATGACACCTGACGCCTTCCCGGCTAAAGCCAGTCCTACAGGGTAATGCGGGGGATTCGCAGGACCGGCTTCAGCCGGGAAGAGGCCGGATGGAGCACCCTCACCCTTGCGGTGTGATGCCCGACGCATTCCCGGCTAAAGCCAGTCCTACAGGAGAACGCGGCGTATTCGTGGGACCGGCTTCAGCCGGGAAGAGGCCGGATGGAGCACCATCAAATTTGCGGTGTGATGCCCGACGCTTTCCCGGCTAAAGCCGGTCCTACAGGGTAATGCGGTGGATTCGC
>NZ_JBTOPV010000073.1:0-487 GCF_055284355.1 Pseudomonas sp. HP_01
GATTGTTTCGTGGCGGATGGCCTGGACCACCGGGACGAATGTGCCAGGCTCGTGGATGTAGTGGACAGTGCGGCCGAGAGCTCCGGCGTACGGCGGGGGGCTGCTTTCCCAAGCGAGGTTGTCGCCGTCCCAGCCGTACAGCGTGAAGCCGCAGCCGAGTTCGCGTTCCTTGCGGGCGTGTTCGTTTTCGTTCCAGCCAGTACCGGCTTCTGGGCGGGGTCGGTAATGGGCTTTTGAGAGTTTGTAGAGGCGCCTTCCGAGGGGGTCGTAGCCGAAGTCTACGGTAAGGCGCGGATCGCAGAAGTGCACCAGACGATCGAAGAGGTCCCAGTGCAGTTCGCTGCGCAGGCCATTGGTCCAGCGCTCGGTCAGGTTGCCGCGTTCGTCGTATTCGTAGTGGCCGCCTGCGTAGTCGCGCAGGAGGTTGTCGATCAGCTTGTGGCGGACTGGCTCAGGATCTAAAGGCCGGCGGACGGGTGCGGCGCTG
>NZ_JBTOPV010000074.1:0-395 GCF_055284355.1 Pseudomonas sp. HP_01
GTGTAGGAGCGGGGGGGGGGGGGGGGGGGGGGGGGGGGGCGGCCCACGGCAGGGGAGGCCGAACCCGGGCCCGCGGCGCCGCGCGCGCCCCGCCCCCGGGGGGGGTGTGGTGGGGGGGGCGCTGCAGAACCGCCCCCCGCACCCCCCCCCCCCCCCCCCCCCCCCCCCCCCCCCCCCCCCCCCCCCCGCTCCTACAGGTGTTGTGTCGAGCCGACGTATCGCGTTCACCCAGTCACCGCCGCTGCGCAACAGACCGCGGGACAAGCCACGCGCCTGCATCCTCCGGCAGGACGCGAATCTGGCGCATGGCGCAGCTCAACGTGTAGGAGCGGGGGGGGGGGGGGGGGGGGGGGGGGGGGGGGGGGGGGGGGGGGGGGGGGGGGGGGGGGGCGGGG
>NZ_JBTOPV010000075.1:0-388 GCF_055284355.1 Pseudomonas sp. HP_01
CGCTCCTACATTCGGATCTGCAGCCGCCATCACCTCTGCGGCGTGACACCCGACGCTTTCCCGGCTAAAGCCGGTCCCACAGGGTATGCGGCATGAGCCAATTCCATGGGTGTACGCGGTGTTTAGTGGGACCGGCTTCAGCCGGGAAGGGGCCAGTGTTTACGCCACGGGACCTCTGCGTCTGCCGCTGGCCATTGTAGGAGCGCGCTTGCCCGCGAAGAGGCCGGTACATCCGACGCAGACGGGCAGTCCATGCCGAAGCTTTCGCGGGCAAGCGCGCTCCTACATTCGGATCTGCAGCCGCCATCACCTCTGCGGCGTGACACCCGACGCTTTCCCGGCTAAAGCCGGTCCCACAGGGTATGCGGCATGAGCCAATTCCATGGGT
>NZ_JBTOPV010000076.1:0-372 GCF_055284355.1 Pseudomonas sp. HP_01
TCGTCGTAGGCGTAATTCATGACGCTGTGATCAGCGCGCGTGTGTTCAGTGAGGTTGCTCAGTTTGTCGTAGCGATAGCGATCCGTGCTGCCGTCGGTGTGGACGTGGCGGATGATGTTCTTCGCCGCATCACGGAAGAACCACTCCGAGCGACCATCGGCATGGCAAATGCGATAGGTGTACCCAAGGCTGTCGTAGTAGTGCCGGGTTTCGTGGCCCAAAGCATCAGTGACATAGGTCAGGCGGATGTTTTCGTCCCACGCCAGTCGCGTGTCGAAACTGCCGTCATCGGCCCATTCGCGCACGGCTTTGGCATCGGCTCCAGTGCCTTGCCACTGCAGATTCAACCCACGATTGGTGCGGTCGGTGTAG
>NZ_JBTOPV010000077.1:0-361 GCF_055284355.1 Pseudomonas sp. HP_01
GGCGGCGAACAGTGAGATCTGGTGGCAGACGCTGGTCTTTTCCCGGCTGAATGGAACCGGTCCCACGGAATCACCGCGTACTTTAGTGGGACCGGCTTTAGCCGGGAATGCGTCGGTTGTCACACCGCAGAGCAATTGACGTACTGCAGATATGTAAGAGCGCGCTTGCCCGCGAAGGCTTAGGCACAGATGACACGTATGCGTCGGATGTACCGGCCTCTTCGCGGGCAAGCGCGCTCCTACAACGATCGGCGGCGAACAGTGAGATCTGGTGGCAGACGCTGGTCTTTTCCCGGCTGAATGGAACCGGTCCCACGGAATCACCGCGTACTTTAGTGGGACCGGCTTTAGCCGGGAATGC
>NZ_JBTOPV010000078.1:0-207074 GCF_055284355.1 Pseudomonas sp. HP_01
CGAAGCATTCCTCGCTGCTTACTTCGTCCAACTCTTTGATTATCAAGGAGTTTTCCGTTTCGTCTGCGCCGGAAGTGGGGCGAATTATAGACAGATCCAGAGGGGCGTCAAGCACTTATTTCAACTTACCTGCCAATCACTGGTATTTGGCGCCTTTGCTGCTTAACACACGTCTATTCGTGGGTTCTTATAAGAAACGCGAGCCTCGCACCCCTGCCCCGTGCGGATCCGAGTAGCAGGCGGCAGCGAAGCCATCGGCGTGATACACGATGTCACTGGCATTTGTCTCACTATTGAGCGATGTTTAGCCCGTGCGCCTTAACATGGTGCCCCTGCTCCACACGGACGTGAAGGTCGGGCAGCATGCGAATTCTGGACAGTCACTGACCGCAACGTGCCGGTCGGGTAAGGATATGAATGAAGTACTTTTTGATGGCACTGGCAGCATTGGCTGTCGCTGGTTGCGCGGCAACGTCGAAACCGGTGATGGGGAAACGCGGGATTCATATCAACTGCTCGGGGCTATCGTCCTCATGGGAGCAGTGCTACGACATGGCGACCAACTCCTGCGTCTCCAAGCAATACCGGGTGATCGCGAAATCCGGTGACGGCGCAGAAGACACCGGAGGCTACCCACTCGGTCTCAATCCGGCCGGCTACACCAGCCGCAGCATGATCGTCGTTTGCAAAAAGCCGGCTAACCCTTAGTCGGCTGCCGGCATACCAGCATCGGTGAGCCCGCGGGTTTCAAAGGCCTCTATATAGATAGATAGTCAAAGGCTTCTATATAGACAGAAGACACCAGGCGCACTGCCCGCATTTGATGCCACCGCCTGCGCAGCGGTGGCAGTGACATCACACTGCTTGGGTACGACCGTTCAGCCACGCCAACGCGGCGCCCTCCACTAATGGAGTGAGGCGCTGTCTGACCTGAGCGTGGTACTCATTGAGCCATTCACGCTCCTCTTGCGCCAGCAAACTGATTTCCAGGCAGCGCGTGTCTATCGGACACAACGTGAGGGTCTCGAACTTGAGAAACTCGCCGAACTCGGTCTTGCCCGCTTGCTGATTGATCACCAGGTTTTCAATACGCACACCCCACTGCCCCGGCCGATACGTGCCGGGCTCGATCGAGGTGATCATCCCTGGCTGCATCGCGGTTTGCGGCGTGGCGGCGGCCTGATAGGCAATCACCTGCGGGCCTTCGTGTACGTTCAGGAAATAACCGACACCGTGACCGGTGCCGTGGCCGTAGTTGACGCCCTCGGCCCAGATCGGCGCGCGCGCAATTGAGTCAAGCAATGGCGAAAGAATGCCCCGGGGAAAGTGCGCCCGGGACAGCGCGATCACGCCTTTCAACACGCGTGTGCAGTCGCGCTTCTGCTCGGCCGTCGGAGTGCCGACGGGCACCATGCGGGTGATATCGGTCGTGCCGCCCAGGTATTGGCCGCCGGAATCGATCAGCAACAGGCCGTCACCTTCGATTTGCGCGTGCTCTTCTTCGGTGGCGCGGTAGTGAGGCATGGCGCCGTTGCCGTTGAAGCCGGCGATGGTGGCGAAACTCTGGGACACGTAGCCCGGTCGACGCGCCCGCGCTGCGCTAAGTTTCTCGTCGATGGTCAGTTCGCTGACGGACTCTTTGCCAAGCGCTGAATCCAGCCAGGCGAAGAACTCGCACAGCGCCGCGCCATCCTGTTCCATCGCCTGACGGATATGCCGGGTGTCGGCGGCGCTTTTCTGCGATTTGAACAGCGTCGTCGGGTTGAGCCCCTCGACCAGCGTGACTTCACTGTCGAGATAATCCAGCAGGCCGCAGGTGACCCGCGCCGGATCGACCAGCAGTCGCGCATCCTTGGGCACATTGCGCAGCGCGGTGCCGATGCGCGTGTATTCATGCAGGGTGATGCCGTCTTGCTCAAGGGTGCTGCGCAGTGCAGCGTCGACCTTCTCTGACGCGACAAACAGGTTGATGCTATTTGGGCCGATCAGGGCGAAGGAGATGAACACCGGGTTATAGGACACATCGGCGCCGCGCAGGTTAAACAGCCAGGCGATGTCGTCCAGCGTGGCGAGGAAATGCCAGTCCGCGCCGCGCTCGTCCATCATAGTGCGCAGTCGTCTGAGTTTGTCGCCGCGGGTTTCAGAGGCGTGGGGCGCCGTGTGCTCATAAATAGCCTGAGCCGGCAAAGCAGGTCGGTCGTTCCACAGCTCCGTTAAGGGGTCGAGGTCAGTGCGGAGCCGAGCACCTTTTTCGTACAGATTGGCAGCCAGCGTACGCGAAGACGCCACGGCCAATACCGCGCCATCCACCGCGACGACGGAATCCGTCCTGGCTTGCTCGGCGAGCCATTCAAGTGGGCCGGTCTGACCCGGCTGCAACCTGACCAGCTCGATGCCGCTGCCTGCCAGTTCCTTGCTCGCCTGCTCCCAATAACGGCTGTCGGCCCACAGCCCAGCGAAATCCCGGGTGATGATCAAAGTGCCGACTGAGCCGTGGAAGCCCGACAACCACTGCCGCCCCTGCCAGTAACCCGGCAGATATTCAGAAAGATGAGGGTCGGCCGACGGCACAAGCCACGCGTCGATGCCTTCACGGCTCATTAGGGCGCGCGCCTGCGCAAGGCGTTGCATCGCCACTCCAGTGGTTTTCGACTGCGTATTCATTGCATCTCCTGGTGACCCGAATTGTTTGCATCGCAGACCCGGATAATGGAGCAGCGATCAAGGCTGAGCAACCGCAGCGCCGCCCCCATCTCGGAGATGCAATGCCGCGCCCGGGCAATTGCATCGCACACTGATAAAATCTTCAGGCCTATCACGCGCGCACCCACGTTGTTTTTATATATAACCGGACACAGTTCTCTCCATAAAACTGCAACAGTGGCGTGAACCCTTGATTGCGCAATTCAAACTCATCTGATTAGTTAGCCCGGCGCATAATTACGGTTGAATGACGCATTCAATAATCGAGCGCCATAAAACCGTTACCCGCCGTCCGTGTCCAACTTCTGACGTTGGAAAAACGTCTTCCACGCCTTTTTTGGTCATGAAAGAAGCGGCCTTCACAAGCGCCTAAAAAGCGTCGCACACCTGAATAGGACGGTGATGGTTTCTTGACTACTAATAAAATCAATGACTTAGCGATGCCGAGTACAGGGTTATCAAAAAATTAACAGAATGATGGCGAAATAATTTGACAGAAACTCCGCCTCCGCCGATATATAGGCATGTCCAATGTTTTCCCGTTTTTGCAGCGCGACCCAAGAGTCGTGCGCCGAGAGCATTCCGACTTAATTAATCTGCCAGTGCCCATAAAGTTGACGATTCAAACGGTGTGAAATCAGCGCCGGTGGGCAGTTTTTGGTTCAAAGAAAGCTTTTTCGAATTACTGAATGTGCTCGGTGGGGCGGTAGCTTTGCCCAACGCTTTAGTCAGCCGCCGCTGAATGAAGCCACCGTTTGAATGCACGCCTAATTAGTACAACGGCAGGATCTGCAGATTCGGGCGGTAGCGTGCCTGAAGCACAATTTACCCCCTCCCCTGCACTCCTCACTCTCTACGAGGGCCTGATGCAATGCCTTTATCTTTCGACATGGATGAGCAGCTGGTTCAGCGACTGGCTGACGAAATCGATACCAACGGCTTTGCAAAACTGAACGCGGCCGTGCCTGACACGGACCTGCAGCAGTTGCGGGCCTGGACCGACGAGCAGGCGCAGAAACACCAGGGCGAATACTTTGCCTACCACGGTGAAGCGGCACTGAGCGAAAGCCTGCTGGCGAGCTACTGGTCCGACCCGCGATTCAAGACGCTGCTGGGTCGCCTCTATAAGCATGCCGCCCGCCGCGACGCCGCCAGTGACCGAATCTTCCCGGTGCTGCGCTGCGTGCAGGGCAATCAGGGGAAGCGCGAGTCCAACAGCTTTCATTACGACGCCAGCCTGGTGACCGCGCTGATACCGGTGTTCATTCCCAGTGAAGGCGAAGGACGTGGCGACCTGATGCTGTTTCCGAACATCCGCCGGGTTCGCTCATGGGTGTTGTTCAACGTGATCGAGAAAGCACTGCTGCAGAACAAGATCACCCGCGGCTGGATCATCAAAGGCATGCAACGCAACTGGCTCAAGCCGTATGTGCTGCGCCTGGAGCCGGGCAGCGTTTATTTCTTCTGGGGTTATCGCAGCCTGCACGCCAACCAGGCCTGTCGGCCGGACGTGAAGCGCGCCACCGCGCTGTTCCACTTTGGCGACCCCCATGCAGGCAGCCTGGCCACCCGGTTGATCCTGAAAATCAATCAGGGTCGCGCGCGGCGGATGAGCAACAAGGCGGGCAACCAGCCGCCGGCATCCACTCCCAACTGATTTCGCTCGAACCTGGCGTTGACGGCCCGGCGCTAACGCGTCACTGCCCAGAAAGCCTTTTAAAAGCCTTGCATCTGAAATGGAGAATTCGATGATCAACGTCACCAAGACTTACCTGGGCGATATCGACAAGTTCAAGGGCTACGTTGAGGGCATTTACGCCCGCGGCTGGCTGACCAACCATGGCCCGCTGGTGTGCGAGCTCGAGCAGCGTTTGAAAGATTACCTGGGCGTCAAGCACGTCATCCTCACCAACAACGGCACCCTCGCCCTGCAAGTCGCCTACCGCGCGCTGGGCCTGAGCGGCAGCGCCGTGACTACGCCGTTCAGCTTCGTGGCCACCAGCAGTTCGCTGCAGTGGGAAGGCATTCGCCCGATCTTCGCCGACATCGACGCGCAGACCTGGAACATTTCGCCCGAGCACATCGAGAGCCGCATCGTCTCCGACACCACCGCGATTGTTGGCACTCACGTGTTCGGTAACCCGTGCGCCGTTGAACGCATCGAAGAAATCGCACGTCGGCGCAATCTGAAAGTCGTGTACGACGGCGCCCATGCCTTTGCCGTGCGTCACGCCGGCCAGTCGGTGCTCAACTGGGGTGACATCAGCACACTGAGTTTCCACGCCACCAAGCTGTTTCACACCATTGAAGGCGGCGCGATCATCACCAACGATGACGAAACGGCGCGCCGGGCTCACCTGCTGTGCAACTTCGGCATCGTTGATGTCGACAAGATCGACGGCATCGGCATCAATGCCAAGCTCAACGAATTCTCCGCCGCGATGGGCCTGTGCATTCTCGACGACATCGAGAACATTCTTCAGCAACGCGCTGAAATTGCTGACCGCTACACCACCCGCCTGGGCGATTACGTCGACCTGCAGCGGCCGGAAAGCAACAGCCAGCTCAACCACAGCTATTACCCGATCGCCCTGCGCGACGAACAACAACTGCTGCGTTTGCGTTCCGGGCTGAACACCAACGGGATCAACCCGCGCCGCTACTTCTACCCGTCCCTGGACACCCTGGAGTACTTGCAGCCGCAAGCCGCGCAAACCGCTTCGCGTTCACTGAGCGAGCGCGTGCTGTGCCTGCCGATTTATCCGGGCCTGCTGCGCGACGATCAGGACCGCGTCATCAACACAGTGATCGCCGAAACCAGCACCGCCCACTCGCCGTACCGTGTGCCGTCGCTCGCGCAGGTCATGTAACGCCGCTGGGCCAGCCATTGCGCCATTCACCCTGTTTTGCCGGAAGGACTTTCGATGTCAACCAAGCGCTCAGTCATACGCAACACTGCGTTGAGCTATGCAGGCCAGGCTTACACGCTGCTCGTGGGCATCCTGATCATGCCGTTCAACCTCGGCCATATGGGCGCCGAGGCATACGGCCTGATCGGGTTCTTCTCGGTGCTGCAAGCCTGGCTGCAATTGCTGGACGCCGGGTTGTCGCCGAGTCTGGTCAGGGCGGTGGCGCACCGTCAGGGCAGTGATGGACTGGATCGCTACACCGGTCGCCTGCTGCGTTCATTCGAGATCATCTTCCTGCCGCTGGCAGGTTTCTGCTGCGTGGCGATGTACTTTGGCAGCGAATGGATTGCCGTGCACTGGCTCAATGCCCAGGAACTGTCGACCGAGACGCTGGTGCAGTGCATCGGCCTGATGGGCATCGTCATCGCCCTGAGGTTGTTTTCGACGCTCTATAAAAGCGGGATTCAAGGCCTTGAACAGCACGCATGGCTGAACATCGCCAACGTGATCATCGCCACGCTGCGCTACTTCGGTGGCCTGCTGCTGGTGAGCACAATCTCCAACGACCCTGTGCACTTCTTCGAATTCCAGGCGCTGGTGGGCTTGATCGAAGCGTTGATCTTCGCCGCACGTGCCTATCAGCAGATGCCGACACCGTCGCCGCTGACCGGTTTCGACTGGGATCTGGTCAAGCCGATCATCCCGTTCGCAGCGAGCATGTCCGGCACCGCGGTGCTGTGGATCGTACTGACCCAGATCGACAAAGTGCTGCTCTCCGAACTGCTGCCCCTCAATGAATACGGCTACTTCTCGCTGGTGGCGCTGATCACCACCGGAATCATGATGCTCTCCAACCCGCTGGCGCAGACGTTACTGCCGCGCCTCACCGTGTTGATGGCCGAAGGGCGTCGGGATGACATGCATCAGCTGTATCTCGCGGCCAACCGGTTTGTCTGCACGTTCCTGTTTCCCCTCGCCGCGCTGATCGCGCTGCACGCCGACGCGATGGTGTTTGCCTGGTCGGGCGATCGCCCTGCCGCCGACTGGAGCCGGACGATTCTGCCGTGGTACTCGCTGGGCAGCGCCATCATGGCGGTCAGCACGTTCCAGTTTTATCTGCAATACGCCTATGGGCGGATGCACCTGCATGTCTGGTACAGCCTTGTTTCGGCGCTGATCACGGTACCGGTGATGTTTTTGGCGATTCGCGGCTATGGCGCTTACGGCGCGGCGATCGCCTGGTTCGTGTTGCGCGTGGTGTCCTTCGCCATCTGGCCGGGCATCGTGCACCAGCGCCTGGCCCCTGGCATTCACAGCCAATGGCTGCGCGACATCATCCGCATCAGCGTGATGACCGGCGTGGGCCTGGCGATCACCGAGCCGTTGCTGCGCCTGATCGCCAATGAAAACCGCCTCAGCATCTTCCTGGGTCTGGCCGTCTGCGGCCTGCTCACACTGCTGATTGTGGCCGCCAGCTACAAGCCGCTGGTGATGAAGATTTCCGTTCTGTTCAGCAAACCCAGCGTTTAACTCCGAGTACCCAAGCCATGGATGCTAATAGCAATAAGACGAGCACCTCGCCGTCCGCCGCACCCCTGGTCAGCATTGTCTGTCCAGCCTACAACCAGGAGGCCTACATCGCGCAGACGCTGGATGGCTTCCTGCTCCAGCAAACCACGTTCACCTTTGAAATCCTGGTGAACGACGATGCTTCCACGGACGGCACCGCCCGCATCATTGCCGATTACGTCAAACGCTTCCCGGCGCTGATCCGCCCTTTCTACCACGAGACGAATCAGTACTCGCAGAACAACCCGCCGGTGCCGCGTCTGTTCGGCGAAGCGCGGGGCCGCTACATCGCCTACTGCGAAGGAGATGATTACTGGACTGACCCGCGCAAGCTTCAGATCCAGGTAGATTTTCTCGAGAACAACCCGGATTACGTGCTGACCTACCACGATGCCATCCCCTTCGACATCAGCGGCCAGTACCCGATCCAGCTGCAAGGCAAGCTGCGCGGGGATGCCACGGCGCTGGAGCTGCAGAAGGCGCGTCGGGTGTCGACGCTGACCACGGTGTTCCGCAACGTGTTCGAGTCGTTGCCCCCCGAGCTGCGCGCCGCGCCGCTCAACGACCTGGTCTGGTGGTCGCTGCTCGGTGCCTACGGCAAGGGCAAATTCATGGGTGAGGTCAAGCCTGCCATGTACCGGTTGCACCCCGGCGGCGTGTTTTCCATGCGCTCCAACAAACGCAAATTGCACATGGCGCTGCAGACATCGGGCGCCTTGGCCAACTACTACAACCGGCTCGGTAATCAGGAGCTGTATGAGCATTTTCTGATGGAGCTGGTCGAGTATTCGCTGTCGGCGATTACCCCGAAACGCAAGATGCAGACCCTCCTGGCCGTTGGCCAGAACTTCACCGCAAACATCAGCAAGAGACTGATGACGACCCTCAGCAAAGGTCATGTTCAGTAACGTACTGGTGGTCTGCGTCGGCAATATCTGTCGCAGCCCCATGGCCGAAGCCATGTTCCGACAACGCGTGCCCAACGCTCGCGTACAGATTTCGTCGGCCGGAACCCACGCCATGCTCAGTTCCACCATCGACCCGCTGGCCGAGGCCGTGCTGCACGTCAACGGCGTCCCCGTCCACAGACACCGAAGCCGTCAGATTGATCGGCAGATGCTCCATGAAGCAGAGCTGATTCTGGTCATGGAGCATCGTCAGACCCACAGCGTCCTCAAGCTGGCCCCCGAGGTGCGCGGCAAGACGTTTCTGATTGGCAAATGGCAACAAGCGCTGGAAATCGCCGATCCCTACCGGCGCCCGAAACTAGCCTTTGAACAGACCTACGAGCAGCTTTCGCGTTGTGTCGACGACTGGCTTCCTTATCTTCAGTCAGGAGATCCAAGATAAATGACCGCTATGAACCGTACTTCTCTGGACGAGGTCCAGGACTCCCGGATCGATTTGGCGACTATCTTGCGCACACTTTTCGATCACAAAGGATTGATTGCGTCGATTGTCGGCATCTGCGTCCTGCTCGGCGCCACCTACGCCATTCTGGCCACACCGATCTTCCAGGCCAACGCGATGATTCAAATCGAGCCGCGGAAAGTGGGCATCGAGGGCCGCACCGAAGTCTCCAACAAGCCGCTGTCGGTTTCCCAGGCCACCACCGAAATCGAGCTGATCAAATCCCGCGCGGTGCTGGGCAAGGTCGTCGACGACCTCAAGCTGTACATCGTGCAGAAGCCCAAATACATCCCGGGGCTGGGCAGCTACATGGCGCGTCGGTTCAAGCCGGAACGTGATGGCGCGCTGGCCGACCCGATGTTCGGCCTGAACAGCTACGCCTGGGGCGGTGAGAAAATCGACATCTTCCAGCTGGAGGTGCCGGACGCACTGCTGGGCGAAAAAATGATCATGGTGGCCGGCAAGCCCGGCACCTTCACCCTGTATGACGAAGACCGTAACAAGCTGCTCAGCGGCCCGGTCGGCCAGACCGTCGAAGGCAGCGGCATCAAAATCCAGGTGGCTGCGCTCAACGCACGTCCAGGCACCGAGTTCACCGTGGCGCGTCAACGCACCCTGACCACCGCACTTGATTTTCAGGACCGTCTGAAAATCATGGAAGCGGGCAAGGATTCCGGGATCGTCTACCTGTCGATCCAGGACCCGGACCCGGCACTGGCCAAGCGCATCCTAAACGAAGTCAGCCGCCTGTACGTGCGTCAGAACGTCGAGCGCAGTTCGGCCGAAGCCGCCCAGCGTCTGGAGTTCCTGCGTTCGCAATTGCCGGCCGTGCGCAAGCAGCTGGAACAGTCGGAAATCGCGCTGAACAACTTCCAGATGGGCGCCAAGTCGGTTGACCTGAGCGTTGAAACCAAGTCGGTTCTGGATCAGGTGGTCAAGCTGGAAGGCACCCTGTCGGACTTGAAAATGAAGCGCGTCGACGTCGAACGTCTGTACACGCCGGAGCACCCGAACTACCGCGCCCTGATGACTCAGATCGGCCAGGTCGAATCCCAGAAAGCCGCGCTGCTGAAGAAGATCGAGGCCCTGCCGGCCACGCAACAAGAGTTGCTGCGTCTGAACCGTGACATGCAGGTCACCTCGCAGACTTACACCCTGTTGCTGGACAAGAGCCAGGAGCAGGACATTCTGCGCGCCGGCAGCATCGGCAACGTCCGCATCATCGACAACGCCGACGCCAACGTCGAAGAGCCGGTCAAGCCGATGCGCAAAATCATTGTGCTGGTCGCCGCGCTGATCGGTCTGTTGCTGGCTGTTGCCACCGTGTTTGTGCGTCAGGCGTTCTATCGTGGCGTGGACAACCCGGAAGTCATCGAAAACCTCGGCATGCCGGTGTACGCGTCGCTGCCGTATTCGCGACTGCAGGAGCGCCTGGAAAAGGCCGCCCAGAGCCGTTCGGCGAGCAAGGAGCCGCGCCTGCTGAGCGTCAGCGCCCCGACGGAACTGGCGATCGAAGCATTGCGCAGCCTGCGCACCAGCTTGCACTTCGCCATGCTCGAAGCGCGCAACAACGTGCTGATGATTTCCAGCCCGACGCCGGGCGTGGGCAAGTCGTTCGTCTCCAGCAACCTGGCGGTGATCATTGCGCAGACCGGCAAACGCGTGTTGCTGATCGACGCCGACATGCGCAAAGGCTACCTGCACAAGATGTTCAACCTGACGCCCAAGCACGGTTTGTCGGACACCCTCGCCGCGCGTCTGGGCAGCAAGGAAGTCATCAACCACACCGAAGTGCGCAACCTGGATTTCATCTCCTGCGGTTACGCGGCGCCGAACCCGTCCGAGCTGTTGATGCACGACAACTTCAACAAAATGATCAGCGAGCTGTCGCCGCTGTATGACCTGGTGATCATCGACACCCCGCCGATCCTGGCCGTGACCGATGCCACGCTGGTCGGCCGCCAGTCGGGTACATGCCTGCTGGTGACCCGCTTTGGTCTGAGCACCGCTAAGGAAATCGAAGCGTGCAAACGCCGACTGATGCACAACGGCATTCTGATCAAGGGTGCGATCTTCAACGGTGTCCTGCGCAAGGCGTCGACCGCCGACTACGACTGCGCCGCGTACGGTTACGACTACACCACGGTCCGCAAGTAAATCGACACGCTCGCCAAGGAGATACACATGGCCAGGACCCTCGCAGTGATGCAGCCGTATATGTTCCCCTACCTGGGTTACTTTCAGCTCATTGCCGCTGCAGACATCTTCGTCCTGGGAGATGATCTGCAGTATGTGCGGTCCGGCTGGGTGAATCGCAACCGCATCCTGCACAACGGCGAGGCGAAGCTGATCACCTTTCCGTTGAAGAAAGACCGCTTTCAGTTACAGATCAATCAGCGCCAACTGTGCGACCATTTCAGCGATGAAGGACTGCGGATGATCGATCTGCTCGCCGAGAATTATCGAGAGGCGCCCTACTTCGCGCAGGTCATGCCGCTGCTGGAACGGTTGATCCGTTTCCCGCAGCAGAACATCGCGCTGTATGCCGAACACGCAATACGAGAAATGTGTGCTTATTTACACATCGTGACGCCGATCCTGCGCAGCTCGGACCTTATACTGGGTAGCGCTGCGGACAAGCAGGAGCGCATCATCCGCATCGCTCACACCTTTGAAGCGACCACGTTCATCACCCCCGAAGGCGGATCGGTGCTCTACGACCGCGATCACTTCGCCCGCAACGGCTTGCTGGTGCGGTTCTTCCGGATGAACCCGGTGGAGTATCGGCAGTTTCGGCACCCTTTCGTCGCCAACCTGTCGATCATCGATGTGCTGATGTTCAACTGCGTCGAGCAGGTGCAGCAGATGTTGACCGAATACGGGCTGGACAAACATCCAACCCGCGCCGAGCCCCGGATGATGCAGGGGCCGGCACAAAAACCTGACGTTGTCCTGACCGGGTCGCACCGGATCGCAGTGGAGTGAAGTGTATGTCTGAAGTCGTCAATAGCGCCTGTGGCTCCGCGCGCTGGTACCTGATCCAGACCAAACCCCGCCAGGAGGCACGTGCGGCAGAGCATCTGCAACGTCAGCAGTTCGAGTGCTACCGCCCGGTCAAGCACGGCGAGAAAAAACGCGGCTCACGGACGCCGGCCGAAGAAGAGCTGTTCCCCGGCTACCTGTTCATTCACATGGATCAGGCCAGCGACAACTGGTACCCGATCCGCTCGACCCGTGGCGTGGCGCGCATCGTCACCTTCGGCGGCATGCCGGTTCCGGTGCAGGATGCGTTGATCGAGCAGATCCGCCAGCGTCTGCTGGCGCCGCCGGCCAGGGTCGCCTTTCAAGAAGGTGAAACGGTACGGATCACAGCCGAGGGCTTCAACGACGTCGAGGCGATCTTCCTCGCCGCAGACGGTGATGAACGTGCGGTGATTCTGCTCAATCTGCTGCAACGGGAGCAGAAGGTCACCCTGCCGGTCAGCAGCCTGTCGCGTATGCAAGCGCAGGCTTGAACCGAGCCTTACTGTCTTTCAACTTCTTGCACCTCTGACCCACACATCCTGACTCCCACGGGGCTGATGCTTTCAGCCTCTTGACCCCCCTTCGCCCGGAACTCGCCATGACCCAGAAAACCACGCTGGTGACGCTCACCTATGGTGATCGTTTCAACTACCTGCACACCCTGGTCAGCCGCTCGCTGGAAAGCCCGCTGATTGATCGCGTGATCATCGTCAGCAACGCGTCCACCGCGCCGCTGGACAACCTGCGCCGCACCTGGCCGAATCAGGTCAGCGTGATTTACATGCACGAGAACACCGGTTCCGCGCGGGGGTATTCGGTGGGGATCCAGGCTGCGCTGGACGCCGGTGCCGAACACATCTGGCTGATGGACGACGACAACGCGCCGACCATCAACGCTATCGCAACGCTCCATCAGGTGCTCGAAGAACGTATCCGCATCGACGGCGAAGACAAGGCTGCCGTTCTGGGCTTTCGTCCGACCCATCAGGCGGACATCGCCGCTGGCGTGCCGAACCGGTTCGCCATCCAGCGCCGCTCGAGCTTCTTCGGTTTTCACATCGCGCAGCTGCCGTACAAGATCTGGCGCCGACTGCCGTGGGGCGCGCCGCAAAGCCCGCACAGCAAACTGCCGATGGTGCAGTTGCCGTTCGCTACGTATGGCGGCCTGCTCGCCCACCGCAATCTGTATCGCCGCATCGGCCTGCCGCTGGACGCGTTGATGCTTTACGCCGACGACAGCGAATACACCTGGCGTATCACGGCCGGTGGCGGCCGGATCTTTCTGGTGCCGGACGCCTTGCTCGACGACCTGGAAAGCTCGTGGAACATCAAGGCCCGCACCAACAACATCTACGAAAGCTTCCTGCTGGGCGGCTCGGACTTGCGCGCCTACTACGGCGCGCGCAACCAGGCCTGGTTCGACAAGAACATCTGGGCCAATTCGTCGCTGCTGTACGGCCTCAACCGCTGGGTGTTCTTCCGCCTGCTGCGGCTGATCGCCAAGCGACGCGGTGCCGAGGAGCGCCTCGGCCTGATCGAACAAGCCATCCGCGACGGTGAGTCCGGCGTACTGGGTCTGAATCAGTCGTATCCCCTATGAAAATACTGTTCATCAGCAGCCTGTATGCTCCTCACATTGGAGGCGGCGCGGAAATCATTCTTCAGCGTACCGTCGAAGGCCTGCAGCAGCGCGGCTGTGAAGTCAGCGTGCTGGTGACCGGTCCCGACGCGGGTTTGACCGTTGAGGCGGTGAACGGCGTCAAGGTCTACCGCGCCGGCCTGCGTAACTTCTATTGGCATTTCAGTTCGCAACGGCCTGGCCGTCTGGCGCGCCTGGGCTGGCATCTGCGCGATCGCTACAACGGCGCGATGCGCAGCTACGTAAAACAGGTCATCGGCAACGAGCAGCCGCAACTGGTGGTCTGCCACAACCTGAGCGGCTGGTCGGTCTCTGTCTGGGACGAGATCACCGCGGCAAAGCTGCCGATCGTCCAGGTGCTGCATGACATGTACCTGATGTGCCCAAGCAGCAACATGTTCAAACGCGGCCAGTGCTGCCAGCAGCAATGCGGCAGTTGCCAGACCTTCCGCAAGGGCCACGACGCACGCTCGGCGCAGGTCGCGGCGGTGGTCGGGGTCAGCCGTTTCATTCTTGAAAAGCTGCAGCTGCGCGGTTATTTCAACGCCGCCAGCCCTTACGTCGTGCACAACGCCAGCCCGTTCACGCCGCCGACGGCCTCGCCCCATCAGCGTCGGCAAGCGGATCTGGTGGCAAAAAAAGCGCCGTTGCGCTTCGGCTACATGGGCACGCTGTCCCATCAGAAAGGCGTGGGCTGGCTGATCGAGCAATTTCAGCGACTGCCTTTCGACGCCACGTTGCAGATCGCAGGCCGTGGCCAGGACGCGGACGAAGCCACGTTCAAGGCGCTGGCGAACTCGCCGAAGATCAGTTTTGTCGGTTATCAGAAGCCTGAAGTGTTCTACCGCCAGATCGACGTCGCCGTGGTGCCTTCGCTGTGGAACGAGCCGTTCGGCATGGTCGCCGTCGAGGCATGCGCCCACTCGGTGCCGGTCATTGCCAGCCGCATGGGCGGGTTGCCGGAGATCATTCAGGACCCGCTCAACGGTCTGCTGTGCGATCCGCAGGATCCCGACTCACTGGGCCAGGCAATGTTGCGTTTGCACCAGAACCCGGAATTGCTGGCGCGTCTGAGCGGTCAGGCCCGGGGCAGCGTGGCGTCGTTACTGAACCTGGAGTTGATGCTCGACAGCTACCAGAGCATTTTTGCCCAGACACTGCTGGACGACGCCGCCCAGCGCAACCGGCATTCACTGGCTCACCCGGTTTGAGCCGCACTCGCTTTGAACACACCGGCATGCACCCTCGTCATGCCGAGATTATCGCCGACGGCCCGAGACCTACCTGAGCAAGCGCTCCGGACCGTGCCTCTTCATTGAGACAAGCCATGCACATCCCTTACCTGACCCGGTTACGACGACCCTCGGCGGTCCTGTTGCTGGGCTTGTTGATCAGCTGCATCACGCGGGCTGACGAAGCGTTCATCATCGGCGTCGACACGCACTTGATGAACAAACCCGGCACCTCCACCCGCGCGTTGCAGCTGTTGAAAGCGGCGGGTGTCGACTCGGTGCGCGACGATGCCTATTGGTCCGGCGCCGAGCCGCGACGAGGGTTGTTGAAGATTGAGCCCTCGTGGCAGTCATTCCTGAGCGCCGTTCAGGAAAACAGTCTGCGACCGCTGCTGGTGCTGGGCTACGGCAACCGGTTTTACGAGAACTACGCCAAACCGCGAACCCCACCGATGCGCGATGCGTACGGCAACTACGCCAGCTTCGTCACCCGCCAGCTCACCGACAGCGTGGACTTCTACGAGATCTGGAACGAGTGGGACAAGGAAAACCCGGTCGATCCAGAGTTCGCCCGGGACTACTTCCAGCTCATCGAACAAACCGCCAGGCGCATTCGCACCAATCAGCGGCCGATGGTGATTCTGGCAGGCGCCGTCACCAGCCAGGGCATGGACCTGGGGTTCGCCGACCGGCTGGTGGAATCGGGGGTGCTCAATCATGTCGACGGGCTGTCGCTTCATCCGTATGTGTATTGCCGTTCGGATGAGCGCAATACGCCGGAAAACTGGATTGCCTGGCTGCGGCGGATCAGCGAGGACCTGAAGGAGAAGAACCGCAACAAAGGCCCGGTGCCGTTGTATCTCACCGAAATGGGCTGGCCCAGTAACGACGGGCGCTGCGGCGGTGATGAGAAGATTCAGGCAGCGTTTCTGGCGCGCAGTTTCTTCTTGGCGCAGACGATGCCCAACATCAAGGGCATGTGGTGGAACGGCTTGCTCAACGACGGTCCCGACGGCACTGATCCAGAGCAGAACTTCGGCCTGCTCAATCAGGACCTGAGCATCAAGCAGGCGTACCTGACGCTCAAGGCCATTAGCCCGACGCTGCATCAATTCCGTTACGACGCTGAGAAGAGTCGGGAAATCGAATCGCAATACCTGTTGCGGTTCGCCAAGGGTTCGGAGCAGATCATGGTCGCCTGGACCGCCGGGCTGCCGCGATCGATCAAGATCGACGCCAGCAGCGTGCTGCGCGGCAACGTGCACTACATCGACACTCGGCAGCCGCAACGCGGACTGGTCGACAGCGGTATCCCGTGGAACTGCAATGACGGGCGTTGCTCGGCGCAAGTGCCGATTGATGACTTCCCGAAAATAATAAGCCTGGGCACACGCCCGGCACTGTTTGCCTTGCCCTGAATTCTGCCTTTTTTATTCCGGCCCGCCTTTAGAGCGCCCCTTCATTCAGGGCGCTGACGCCCTTTTCACTCAGGGCGCTGACGGCTCCTGCGCACGACTGCGCACGACCCCTTTATCTCTTCTACAGGTCGACCACAATGATTGTGATCAATGCACGTTTTCTGACTCAGGAATTGCGTGGCGTTCAGCGCTTCGCCGAACAGATCTGCCTGGCCCTCAAACAACTGCGCGACGACGTGGTGTTTGTTGCTCCCCATGGCATTCAGATGCACGAGAGCGCCAAGGCCCTCGACGTGCAATGCATCGGCAGCCACAGCGGCCACCTGTGGGAACAGCTGGACCTGCCGCTGTACCTGCGCCGTCAGGGCAATCCGCTGCTGATCTCCCTGTGCAGCACCGCCCCGCTGTTGTACGGCAATCAGATCGCCACCCACCACGACGTCACCTATGTGCGTCACCCGGAAAGCTACACGCGCACGTTTCGCCTGCTGTACCGGACCATGACGCCGATCATGCTGTCGCGCATCAAATCACTGCTGACGGTGAGCGCCTTCTCCAAGGGTGAGATTTCGCAGTTCTACAAATACCCGGAGAAGAAAATCTTCGTGGTGCCCAATGCCGTGAGCGGTGCGTTCCAGCCGGGCCCGCCGCTCAAAGAGCAACAGGACTACCTGCTGGCGGTGTCTTCGCCCAGCGCGCACAAGAACTTCAGCCGGATGATCAAAGCGTTCCTGCTGCTGCGCGGCCACGATGATCTGCAACTGCGCATCGTCGGTGGCGCCAGCGGGATTTTCAGCGACGACAACCTGCAACGCCTGGCCAGCCGTGACCCACGCATCCGCTTTCTGGGGCGCCTGAGCGATGACGAACTGATCAGCCAGTACCAGGGCGCAACGGCCTTTGTGTTTCCGTCGCTGTATGAAGGCTTCGGCATTCCGCCCCTGGAAGCTCAGGCGTGCGGTTGCCCGGTGCTGGCGGCGAACGCGGCCTCGATTCCTGAAGTGCTGCAGGCCAGCGCGCTGTATTTCGACCCGCTGGACGTCTGCCATATGGCCGCTGCCATGGAACGCATTCTGACCGACATGCCGCTGCGCCAGTCGCTGCGCCGACGCGGGCTGAACAACGTGGCGCGGTTCTCCTGGGAAGAATCGGCGCGACAGGTTTCCCAACGCATCGACGCGCTGCTGAGTCCGGCCAGAGACCGCCGCACCAACCAGGGCAGCGATGCCCTGGGGCGTGAATCTTCCAGCAAGCTCTGAGGCGCTGCAATGAAACGCCTTGCCTATCTCGACGCATTGCGCGGCATCGCCGCCTTGATGGTGGTCTTCACCCATTTGTACGAACCGGTCATCGGTCACGACTGGGTGCTGGATTACCTGATCGACCCCGGCAAGTTAGGGGTGCTGTGGTTTTTCATGATCAGCGGCGTAGTGATTCCCTACAGCCTCAAGCCGGTGCCCGACGGCGCCCGCCGCTTTGTGATCTCGCGCGTGATGCGCTTGTACCCGGCCTACTGGCTGTCACTGGTGCTGTTTGTGCTGATGCTTCAGTTGACCGGCGCGCCGCTGCCGTCCTGGCCGCAGATCGTCGCCAACCTGACGATGGTGCAGACGGCGCTGGGCTTCAATGACGTGGTCGGCCTGTACTGGACGCTGTTCATCGAACTGGTGTTCTACGGTCTGTGCCTGGCGTTGTTCATCGCCGGCAAGCTCTACGACCTGGCGTACCGGGCGCGCTGTTCGCTGGTGTTTCTGCTCGCGGCGCTGGCGTTGGGCATTGCCCGCGCGTTGACCGAACACAAGCTGCCGGTGGCCCTGCCCCTGGCGTTGTCGCTGATGTTCTTCGGTTCTGTATGGCGCCAGTGGTTGCTGGCTGAACACAGCGCGGCGCTGACGCGGAACCTGAAAATGCTGTTCGTGGCCTTCGCCGTGCTATTGCCGCCGACGCTGATCATGGCCTACAGCGAAGACATGGGCACCGGCGAAACCTGGGGCCGTTACTGCTTCACCTACGCCGTGGCCATTGTCAGCTTCGTGCTGCTGACCCGCAGTGTGCGTCTGGATCACCCGGCGCTGGTCTGGCTGGGCGCAGTGAGTTACTCGCTGTACCTGCTGCACCCGTCGATGGGCCTGTTCAGCAACTACCTGCTGCGCGGCACCGACGCACCGGCCCTGCTGGTGGCGCTGGTCGCGACGCTGCTGACCCTGGCCGCGGCCCATCTGTGTTTTCGCTACATCGAACACCCTTTCATCCAGCTCGGAAAACGCCTCAATAACCGCAACGCCAAGACGCAGCCTGTGAGCGTCTGATTTAGCGCCTGCGCACATGGAAAGGCATGGGATCGCCCTCGCGAGCTTCGCTCGACATGCCGGGCGTCCCTCAGCCGTTAATGCAGAGAATTCCAATGAAAATTGCTATCGTCCACGACTGGTTGGTGACGTACGCCGGTGCCGAAAGGGTTTTGGCATCGCTGATCAAAATCTGGCCCGAGGCGGATCTGTTCTCCGTCATCGATTTCCTCAGCGACCAGGACCGTGCCCAGTTGGGCGGCAAAGTCGCCAAGACCACGTTCATTCAGCACCTGCCCAAGGCCAAAACCAAATACCAGCGCTACCTGCCGCTGATGCCGATGGCCATCGAGCAACTGGACCTGTCCGGTTACGACCTGATCATCAGCAGCAGCCACGCGGTGGCCAAAGGTGTCCTGTGCGGACCGGACCAGTTACACGTGAGCTACGTGCACTCGCCGATTCGTTACGCCTGGGACCTGCAGCACCAGTACCTCAAAGAAGCCAACCTGAGCAACGGCCTGAAAGGCAAAGTGGCGCGGATGATCCTCCATTACATGCGCATGTGGGATCAGCGCACCGCAGCCGGCGTCGATGACTTCATCGCCAACTCGCACTTTATTGGCGCGCGCATCACCAAGGCCTACCGCCGCGAATCCACGGTGATCTACCCGCCAGTGGACACCCGCGGTTTCGCGCTGCAGGAACAGAAGCAGGATTACTACTTCACCGCCTCGCGCATGGTCCCGTACAAGCGCATGCCGATGATCATCGAAGCTTTCGCGGCAATGCCGAACAAGCGTCTGGTGGTGATCGGCGACGGCCCGGAAATGGAAAAGGCCAAGGCCGCTGCTGCCCACGCGCCGAACGTCACGCTGCTGGGTTATCAGCCGTTCGCGGTGCTGCAGGAACACATGAGCAACGCCAAGGCGTTCGTGTTTGCCGCCGAAGAGGATTTCGGCATCAGCCCGGTGGAAGCCCAGGCCTGCGGCACGCCGGTCATTGCGTTCGCCAAGGGTGGCGTGGTGGAAACGGTTTGCGGTCTGGATCATCCGCAGCCCACCGGCGTGCTCTACCCGGAGCAGAGCGTTGCGTCGCTGATAGCGGCCATCGAAACGTTCGAGATCAACGGTTCACGTATCACTGCGCAAGCTTGCCGGACCAACGCCGAGCGCTTCAGCGAAGCCCGCTTCGAACAGGAAATGCGCCAGTTCGTCGAGAGCCGTCTGACCGCTGCCCGTCAAAGCCGCCAGCCTGCGCACGCACGGCCGCTGCAGTCCGCGCCGACGCTGGTCAGCAGCGACCTCTCCGCCCGTGTTGTTCCGATCAAATCCGTCTGAGCGAGCACAGAATATGCGCACACCATTAAGGGGCATCCTGCATGCCCATTCATCGTCGCTGTCCGTCGCTCACCGGCTGCTCGATCTGGCGGTCATCGCGGTTGGCGGTTACTGGGTAAACCTGCTCACCGGCACGCCGATGAGCAGCGAAGCCTGGATGCAGATTCTGCTGGCAGCGGTGGCTTTTCACTGGCTGGCCGAATACCACCAACTGTACGGCTCCTGGCGTGGCGAGCGCATTGTGCGCGAGCTGCTGAAGGTCGCCAATTACTGGGGGCTGGCCTTTGTGCTGCTGCTGTTCGTCGATTACCTGCTGCTGCAGCCCGACGATCTGGCGAACGACAGCCAGATGGCCTGGTTTGCCGCCGTGGTGGTGGCGTTGTGTGGTTATCGTCTGGCGATTCGCAGCGTGCTGCACACCTTGCGCGCCCAGGGTTTCAACACCCGTCGCGTGGCGATCGTCGGCACCGGCCACTGCGGCGAACGCCTGGCGATGTCCATCGAACGCGCGCCGTGGATGGGCCTGAACCTGCTGGGCTTCTATGACGAAGCGCCTCAGCAGATCGACCTGGCGCGCATCGGCCGACGCATTCCGGTGCTGGGCGATCTGGATCAACTGATCCAGGACGCCCGCGACGGCAAGATCGACAAGGTGTACATCACCCTGGAGCTCGGCGCACAGGAACGGTTGCAAGCGCTGATCAAGGGCTTGAGCGACACCACCGCGTCGGTCTACGTGATCCCCGACGTGTTCATGTTCGAGTTGTTGCACGCCCGCAGCGAAAGCATCAACGGCCTGCCGAGCATCAGCATTTTCGACTCGCCCATGGACGGCGCCTGGAGCGTGGTAAAGCGTCTGGAAGACATCGTGCTGTCGAGCATCATCCTGACCATGATCGCCCTGCCGCTGATGCTGATTGCCCTGGCGATCAAGATCACCTCCCCCGGCCCGGTGCTGTTCCGTCAACGTCGTTACGGCCTGGACGGGCGGCCGATCATGGTCTGGAAATTCCGCAGCATGAGCGTGCAGGAGAACGGCTCCGTGGTGACCCAGGCCACGCGCAATGACAGCCGCATCACGCCGCTGGGCGCGTTCCTGCGTCGCACCTCGCTGGACGAACTGCCGCAGTTCTTCAACGTGCTGCGCGGCGAGATGTCCGTCGTTGGCCCGCGCCCACACGCCGTGGCGCACAACGAGCAGTACCGCAAACAGGTGTCGGGCTACATGCTGCGGCACAAGGTCAAGCCGGGCATCACCGGCTGGGCACAGATCAACGGCTGGCGTGGCGAGACCGACACGCTGGACAAGATGCAGAAACGCGTTGAATTCGACCTGCAGTACATCGAGCACTGGTCGGTCTGGCTGGACTTGAAAATTATCCTGCTGACGCTCTTCAAAGGCTTCGTCAACAAGAACGCCTTCTAAAAGAAAATCTGCCAATCACAACAAACATGGCCAAGGGCTAGTAAGCTTGGCGGGAGGTGCACGGGTGCATGAGCGAATGTGATCCGATGTTCGGTGTGAGTAAGGGATGCAAAGAAATCACTGCGGTGCCAGTACGCACCTATTAGGATGAGAAGGAACATTCATATGAAAGTAACGTTAGCGGTCGTGCTGCTTTCCAGCCTGGTGTTGCAAGGCTGCGCATTCGCCCCTGGTCAATACATGTCTTACAGCGATGTCACTGAGAAAGACCCCGACGGTCCCCAGGTCACGCTGATCAACATCACCCCCGCCACCCTTGCGCAGCAGCAGAAAACCGCAGACGCGGCGGCCAAACCGCTGCCCCCGGAACTGCTGAACTACAAGACACCTGAATACATCGTCGGCCCGGGCGACGCCTTGCTGGTGACCGTGTTCGAACACCCTGAACTGACCGCGCCAGGCTCCCAGGAACAGCTGGACGCCAACAGCCGCGAAGTGCTGAACGACGGCACCGTGTTCTTCCCGTACGTAGGCCGTATTCAGGCCGCCGGCAAGACCGTTTCCCAGATCCGCGACCAACTGCGCATGGGTCTGGCGCCGCAGTACACCGAAGTGAAAGTCGACGTCAAAGTGCTCCGCTACAACAGCCAGCGCGTTCTGCTCTCGGGTGCATTCAAGACGGCTGGCCCGCAACCGATCACCAACATTCCGCTGAGCCTGGTTCAGGCCATCAGCCAGGCCGGTCTTGATTCGACCGACGCCAACCTTGCCAGCCTGACCCTGCGTCGCGACGGCAAGGATTACGTGATCGACGTTGACTCGCTGAACCGCAAGGACTCGCAGATCAGCAAGATCTTCCTGAAGGACGGCGATTACCTGCACCTCAATAGCAACTCGAAAAACAAGATCTACGTGCTGGGTGAAGTTCAGCGCCCGCAAGTGATCTCGTTCAGCACCACCAGCGTGACCTTGCTGGAAGCGCTCGGCACCTCTGGCGGCCTGAGCCCTGACGCAGCCGATGGCGACGCGGTGTATGTGATTCGTGCACAGGACGCCACCCACGGCGCAACGGTGTATCACCTGTCGGCGAAGAAGCCGACCAGCTATGCGCTGGCCAAGGGCTTCGAGCTGGCGGCCCAGGACGTGGTGTTTGTCGGCCCGGCCAACATCACCCGCTGGAGCCGTTACGTAAGTCAGTTGCTGGGCTCGAACAACATCATCCAGACGGGTGCGATGTTCAGGAATTGATGGGGCAGGCAGCTTCAAGCGGCAAGTTTGAAGCTTCAAGCTGACAGCCGCGCACCAGAGCAACACGGAAATCCTCGCAGTGGTCCGACTGCGGGGATTTTTTTTGCGCTGAATTTGATGAGGGCGGGTGTTGCGTGGGCAACAGTGAATCAACAGATAGGTGGGTGTGAATGACAGTTGGGGGATTGCAGCGGTGCGTGTTTGCTGGATTTACAGGGCTGGCAGCCCATGGCGAGCGCTGGCACGCATGCTGCTTCTACCCTGCCAAAGGGTCTTCATGCCCATCACTGCGCGTTGAACGCGGCCTGCTCGGTGCCTGGCACCACGGGTGACTGACCCCAAGGAAACAACACATGTTGGTAGTCTCGATTTCAGGTAGCCCTTCCACCCGGTCGCGCTCGGGCGTAGTGCTGCAACATGCCGCGCACTGGCTCAAGGACCGTGGCGTAGAAGTCAACGGTGTGCGCCTTCAGGATTTTGCTGCCGAGGATCTGCTCTACGCCCGATTCGACAGCCCGCAGGTGGTGGCTTTCATCGAAGCAGTGTCGAAGGCGGACGGTTTACTGATCGGCACGCCGGTGTACAAAGCTTCGTTTTCGGGGGCGCTGAAGACGCTGCTCGACCTGCTGCCGGAGCGTTCACTGCACGGCAAAGTGGTCTTGCCGGTCGCGACCGGAGGGAGCATTGCACACATGCTGGCGGTGGATTACGCACTGAAACCGGTGCTGTCGGCGCTGAAATGCCAAGAGGTGCTGCACGGGGTATTCGCCATCGACAGCCAGATCAGCTACGGCGAGAACGCGTCGGGCGGCGATCTGGATGAACTGCTGACCCAGCGTCTGCACGACGGTCTGGATCACTTTTTACTGGGCCTGCAACACCGGACCCAGGCACGTCACAAGGAAGCGGGCGGGCATTTGAAACTGGCGTTGTGAGTCTTCCGGCTTAACCCTGGCGGGCTTTCGAAGCAACGCTGACTTCGGCATTCACTTCGCCGCGGTTATCGAACTCATGGGCGCGTTGCAGTTGTGGCTGCTCCATCAGTTGCGCCTTGCGGGCCTGAAAGTCGTCGTAGGACAAGCCGCGACGATTGAGGTCTTCGAGGGCCAGCTGGTGGGTCTCTTCAGCGCTGTAGGCACGCAGTTCGGGATGATTGCCAGCGGCACAACCGGCGAGAACGGAGGCGGAAAGTAACAGGGAGAGGACAAGAAGACGGTTCATTGGGAGCCTCCATTCGGCTCGTTTCTGGAATGAACCCAAGGCTACGCCCCGGGCCTTTCCAGCAGAAATCAGTCGTCTTGATAGTGGCTATCGGGTTTGGCGCGCAATTGGGTGTTCGGCGATCTATCCAGGTGCAGGGTGCGTCGGCCTAACGGCCTCGTGTTTCGCCTTCGGCGAGTTACTTGGAAAAGCACCCCAAGTAACCAAGGGTGCTTGCTCTCGGTTGGGCCCGACTTCGTCGGGTTCCTTCACTCCGGTCTCGCTCCGTGGGCCCGCGCCGAACGGGCATCCATGCCCTGACGGCGCTCTCGCCGCATCCATGCGGCTCGGCCCACTGCGCGAGACCTGCGTTCAGCCTGCACCCAAGTCGCGTTTGGCGGTGACTGGACTTTTTGCATTCGAAGATCAAGATCAAAAGCTTCCCGGCTAAAGCCGGTCCTACAGACACCGCGCACCCACTGTAGGACCGGCTTCAGCCGGGAAGAGGCCGGCATGACCGTCATCAATTTCTTGGCAAATACCATTCCATAGGGCTGCTCACTCCCAAAAGGCTTCAGCGTTTGCTCTGGACATGGTCAGACCAAAAAGTGCCACAGCAGCGACGTGCCGATCAGCCCCACCACCGAGACAATCGTCTGCAGCACCGACCAGACCCAGATTGTCTGCTTCAGTTGCAGGCCGAAGTATTCGCGGACCATCCAGAACCCCGCGTCGTTGACGTGGCAGAAGAACACCGAGCCTGCGCCGATCACCAGCGCCACCAGTGACGCTTCCACCGGCGCCAGCCCGGCCATCATCGGCGCAAGAATGCCCGCCGTGGTGGTGGTCGCGACGGTGGCTGAACCGGTCGCCTGACGCAGCGCAACCGCAATCAACCACGCCAGCAGCAGATACGGCATGTGCGCGCCTTCGGCCACTTTGCTGATGGTCTGGCTGACGCCGGCATCCAGCAACGTTTGCTTCAAGCCGCCGCCCGCACCGATGGTCAACAGCAGCACGGCAATTGGCGCCAGGCTCTTGCGCAGCGTGCCGCCCACTTGTTCGCGGGAAATACCGTTGGCCCAGCCCAGACACACCGTTGCGGCCAGCACCGCAATGCCCAACGCCACCAGCGGTTCACCGAGAAATTTCAGCGTCAGCGCGATGTTGCTTTCCGGCTCCATGGCTATTTTTGCCAGGGTACTCCCGAGCATGAGAATCACCGGCAGCAGAATGATCAGCAACGAAACGCCGAAGCTCGGTTGGCGGGAGGCAGTGGGTTTGGCCGAGAACAGCTCGCCCAGTTCCGCCGGCTCCTCTATGTGCATGCGCTTTGACAGCCAGTTGCCGTACAGAGGACCGGCCAGAATCACCGCCGGCACCGCCACGCAGAAACCCAGCAACATGGTCAGGCCAAGATCGGCGTGCAAGGCGCTGACGGCAATCAGCGGCCCCGGGTGGGGCGGCATCAGCGCGTGCAGGGTGGTCATGCCGGCCAGTGCCGGGATGGCAATTTTCAGCAGCGGCTGATTCGACTGGCGCGCCATGACGAAGATAATCGGCACCATCATTACCAGGCCCACTTCGAAGAACAGTGGCAGGCCGATCACCATCGCCACCAGGGCCATGACCCACGGCAGCATCTTGCCTTTGCCCAGCCCCAGCAGCGTCGACGCGATGCGATCGGCCGCACCGGATTCGGCCATCAGCGCACCGAGCATCGCACCGAGGGCGATGATGATCCCGGCTTCACCGAGTATCCCGCCCGCGCCCTTGCTAAACGCCTTCGCCACTGCCTCCGCTGGCAACCCCGCGCCTATCCCTGCGATGAATGTGCCCACCAGAATCGACAGAAACGGCGGGAGCTTGGTTGCGCTGATCAGCACGATGATGGTGGCAATGGCGATCAGGCAGCAGATGATCAGGCGAGTGTCATGAAACACCCAGGCAGCAGACGATAAACCCAACGCGGAACCCCTTATCGCTCGGTTTTATTTCGGAATGGATTGAAACAATATGTTTCAACCGGCCGAACCATACCGGATGCGGCATTGGGTCGCAGTTAAATTTTCACAGGATCTGGCCGTTTCGCCACGGGTCTCCAACTTGGAGCGCGACATCATCCTGTGGGATCGAGCTTGCTCGCAAAAGCAGCATTTGAGTCTCGCGCGCATTCGATCAGCACCTCGCGCAGACCCTGTGCCGCTGCCGACAATTGGTGGTCCGCCTGGGTCATCAAACCGATACGGCGCTCGATGCGCGGGCCTTCCAGGGCAATGCAGCGAGCGCCTAGCTCTTCCATCTGCGCGATGCACAGCGACGGCACCGCGCTGACGCCCAGGCCGTTGGCGACCATGCGCCCGACCGTCGACAGTTGATGGCTTTCGAACGCCACCGACAGTTTGCCGTGCTGGCTCTGCAGGTCCTGCTCCAGCAACAAGCGCACGGCGGACGGACGTTGCAGGGTGATGAAGTCGTGACGCAGCAGTTCGTCCCAACTCACTTCGCGACGTGCGGCCAGTGGCGAGTCCTTCGGCACCACGGCGACAAAACGGTCCATGTAAAACGGCGTGAAAATCAGGTTGGTGCCCGCCTCGGGCTCGAAGCCAATGCCCAGCTCCACACGCCGATGCCCGACCATTTCCACCACTTGCTCGTTGATCACGTCGTGCACCGCCACGTTCACCCGCGGGTAGCGCTCGCGGAACACCTTCAGCGCGATCGGCAACAGATTGCCCGCGTAGGACGGCATCGCGGCCACCGACACCCTGCCCATTTGCAGGGTGAACCGCTGGCGCAGGAGTTCTTCGGTGTTGTCCCAGTCGGCGAGCAACTGGCGCGCCAGTGGCAGCAAGGCCTCACCCTCCGGGGTCAGGCTGACATTGCGCGTGGTGCGGGTCAGCAACTGCCCGCCCAGGTCCTCCTCCAGCGCCTTGATGGTCAGGCTCAACGCCGGCTGCGACACATGCAGCCGCTCCCCCGCCTGAGCAAAACTGAGGCACTGCGCCACCGCCAGAAACGCCCGAAGCTGTTTCACGTTCATATATTTGGATTACTTATCAATCGATCAAAAAAACAAAATTAACAAATCAGTGCATGCAAGAGAAGATGCGGGCAACGCTCTCCGATGCTTAGATTGTCGGACACAACTACAAATAAGGCGGGATCTCACCATGGCTGGACTCGATAAACGCGTGGCAACCTACGCTGAAGCCCTCGCCGGGCTGACCGACAACATGACCGTGCTGTCCGGCGGCTTCGGATTGTGCGGCATCCCCGAAAACCTCATCGCTGAAATCAAACGCATGGGGGTGAAGGGCCTCACCGTCGTTTCCAACAACTGCGGCGTCGACGGTTTTGGCCTGGGCATCCTTCTGGAAGACCGGCAGATCCGCAAAATGGTCGCGTCTTACGTCGGTGAAAACGCCCTGTTCGAGCGCCAGTTGCTCAGCGGCGAGCTGGAAGTCGAGTTAACCCCCCAAGGCACCCTCGCCGAAAAAATGCGCGCAGGTGGCGCCGGCATTCCCGCCTTCTACACCGCCACCGGTTACGGCACCCCCGTCGCGGAAGGCAAGGAAACCCGTCAGTTCAACGGCCGCAACGTGATTCTCGAAGAAGCCATCACCGGCGACTTCGCCATCGTCAAAGGCTGGAAAGCCGACCACTTCGGCAACGTGGTCTACCGTCACACCGCGCAGAACTTCAATCCGGTGGTCGCCACCGCCGGCAAGATCACCGTGGTGGAAGTGGAAGAAATCGTCGAGCCCGGCGTGTTGCTGCCCACCGAAATCCACACCCCCGGCATCTATGTCGATCGCGTGATCCTGGGCACGTTCGAGAAGCGCATCGAGCAGCGAACCGTCAGAAAAGTCTGACATCAGCGTCGTCCTCGAACCGATTTCCCCCTTTGTATCTCCGGTTTTTCTACAGTCCGGACAGAATAAAAGAGACCCAAGATCATGGCACTCTCCCGCGAACAAATGGCACAGCGCGTCGCCCGCGAACTGCAAGACGGCTTCTACGTTAACCTGGGCATCGGCATTCCGACCCTGGTCGCCAACTATGTGCCGGACGGCATCGACGTGATGCTGCAATCGGAAAACGGCCTGCTCGGCATGGGCCCGTTTCCTACCGAAGAAACCATCGATGCCGACATGATCAACGCCGGCAAACAGACCGTAACCGCACGCAAGGGCGCGTCGATCTTCTCGTCGGCCGAGTCCTTCGCCATGATCCGTGGCGGCCACGTCGACCTGACTGTGCTTGGCGCGTTTGAAGTGGACGTCGAAGGCAACATTGCCTCGTGGATGATCCCCGGCAAGCTGGTCAAGGGCATGGGCGGGGCGATGGACCTGGTCGCCGGCGCCGAGAACATCATCGTCACCATGACCCACGCGTCCAAGGACGGCGAATCCAAGCTGCTGTCGCGCTGCAGCCTGCCGTTGACCGGCGCCGGCTGCATCAAGAAAGTGCTGACCGACCTTGCGTACCTCGAGATCGAAAACGGCGCCTTCGTGCTGCGCGAAACCGCACCGGGCGTGACGGTCGATGAAATCATCGCCAAGACCGCCGGCAAACTGATCGTGCCCGATGACGTGGTGGAAATGACGTTTTAACGGCGATGGCGCGGTACTTGTAGGAGCGCGCTTGCCCGCGAACCGCGGATGGCCAGACACCCACGCAGTGTCTGAAACGTCCTTTCGCGGGCAAGCGCGCTCCTACAGGATCCGCACCGTGCTCCACGTATTGGCAACACCATGAGCTTTCGCACACCTGCACCTTTCGTCAGACCGCCCTGCCCCTTCAGCGATGAAGGGGCTTTGCTGTATCTAAGCCGGTGCTTTTTTCGCGTCACCGCCAACACTTGAAACTGCCGTCCTACACACCTGAACAATAATTAGAAGAGGTAACACACGTGGCCGCCGACATCGAAGAAAGCCGCTCCGCCCGCTTTGCCCTGCGTTGCGCCAAATGGGCGGAACGCTGGTTCCCGGACTCGTGGGTGTTCGCCGCCCTGGCCGTGGTCATCGTCACCCTCGCCACGCTGGTCATCGGCGCCAAACCCGCCGACACCGCCAAAGCCTTTGGCGACGGCTTCTGGAGCCTGATCCCCTTCACCATGCAAATGGCCTTCGTGGTCATCGGCGGTTACGTCGTCGCCAGTTCGCCGCCTGCGGTCAAACTGATCGACCGCCTGGCGCGCATCCCGAAAAACGGCCGTTCGGCCGTGGCCTGGGTCGCGCTCATCAGCATGGTGGCCTCCTTGCTCAATTGGGGCTTGTCGCTGGTCTTCGGCGGCTTGCTGGTGCGTGCCCTGGCCCGTCGTACCGATCTGAAAATGGACTACCGCGCCGCCGGTGCCGCGGCTTATCTGGGTCTGGGCGCGGTGTGGGCCTTGGGTCTTTCGTCGTCCGCCGCGCAGTTGCAAGCCAACCCGGCCAGCTTGCCGCCGTCGATTCTGGCGATCACCGGGGTGATTCCGTTCACCCAGACGATCTTCCTCTGGCAGTCCGGCGTGATGCTGCTGGCCTTGGTGGTGGTCTCGATCATCGTCGCCTACGCCACGGCGCCCGGTCCGGCCAACGCCCGCGATGCCAAGGAATGCGGCATTGACCCCAGCTTCAGCCTGCCACCGCTGCCGCCGCGAACCCGCCCGGGCGAATGGCTGGAATACAGCCCGCTGCTGATCATTCTGATGGTCGTGCTGGCGTCCGGCTGGTTGTACAACGAGTTCAGCACCAAACCGGCGATCACTGCGATTTCCGGCCTGAACACCTACAACTTCCTGTTCATCATGGTCGGCGCGTTGCTGCACTGGCGTCCGCGCAGTTTCCTTGATGCCGTGGCCCGCGCCGTGCCGACCACCACCGGCGTACTGATCCAGTTTCCGTTGTACGGTTCGATCGCCGCGCTGCTGACCACGGTCAAGGGCGGTGATGCGCAAACCGTCGCGCACCACATCTCGACGTTCTTCACCAGCATCGCGTCCCACGACACCTATGCGCTACTGATGGGTGTGTACTCGGCAATTCTCGGGTTCTTCATCCCGTCCGGCGGCGGCAAGTGGATCATCGAAGCGCCGTACGTGATGCAGGTCGCCAACGACCTCAAATACCACCTCGGCTGGGCGGTGCAGATCTACAACGCCGCCGAAGCGCTGCCAAACCTGATCAACCCCTTCTACATGCTGCCGCTGCTGGGCGTACTGGGCCTGAAGGCGCGGGATTTGATCGGCTTCTCGTTCGTGCAACTGCTGGTGCATACGCCGCTGGTGTTGTTCCTGTTATGGGTGCTGGGCACAACGCTGGCGTACGTTCCGCCGGTCATGCCCTGACCGGGTAGAAAATCCAGGTGCGCGGAGGATTGAACTCCCCGCGCGCCCCTTCGCAGGTCACTATTCCTCCGCCGTCGCAAATCCTGTAGGAGCGCGCTTGCCCGCGAAGGCGTCGTGTCAGTCGCTGGACATTTCAGGAATTAACCGCGTTCGCCAGCAAGCCGGCTCCGGATTTTGTGTACGACCGACATTCCTCAGCGGTGGCAAAACCACCCTCGAAATGGGCTTGATCGAGCATCAACGTCCGAAGCTGTATTCCCGCTCCACCCTGGAAACTCGAGTGGTGCATCGCCGATACCACGTCGACCGGCCGCGCTCACGGATTTCCCGGTGTTCCGGATGCTCCTTCCACGCCAGGATCGCGGCTTCGTTGGCCCAGTACGACACGGTGATCCCCAGCCCGTCATCGCCGCGTACCGATTCCACGCCGAGGAAACCCGGCTGCTGACGAACGAGTTCGAGCATCCGCCGCGCCGCGTCGTCGTATGCCTGCGCTTCGACCTCAGTGCGGACCGAGGTGAAGATCACCGCGTAATAAGGCACGCCGAAGGTGTCTGCCATCATCATGTCAAATCGACTCCGCTGCACAGGCCAGCACAAACGCCTTCACCAGCGGCGGGGTGCTCCCCTCCAGCGCAGCGCGTTCCGGTTGAAACAACGTCGCGACGAAAAACGGATGGCCGTCGAGCTCCATCGCCCGGACCTCGTCGTCTTCGTCATGGCCGGACACTTTCAGCGGACCGGTAAAAACGTCCGCTTCCAGCTCCTTGCGCAAACCGTAGCGGCACCGGTAGCGCTCTTGGGTCTCGAGCGTCCCGTACGCAGCGGCGATCAGTGACCCCGACCGCAGACGAATCGGCGCAAAGGCCTCGACCAGCGAACAGCTCAACGGCGTAATGATGGCGTTCTCGGATTCCGGCGCCGTTTCGGCGTGCTCGGCATCGGCCCAACCCAGATAATTGCGCGCGTACTCCAGCAACGCATGCTGAAAGCCGCCGCACGTCCCGAGGAAGGGAATCTGCCGCTCCCGGGCGAAGCGAATTGCCGTCAGCGCGCCGTCCATGTCGCGGTAGGGGCTGGCCGGCACGCACCAGATGCCCTCGAACCCCTGCAGGCTCGCGCCATCTTTCACATCCGTCGTCGGCACCCACCTTGCCTGCACGCTGAGTCCGGTTTCGCTCGCCACCCTGTCCAGCGCAACGGGTATGGCCTGATGTGCCGGCACGCTCGGGTCGTAATCGCCCACCAATGCGATGCGGATGTTCTGCTGCTGAGTCATGTGTGCTCCCTGATATCAAAACGCTTTGCGTGAGGTCCGGAGGCGACTATAAGCTTGTCCTCCTGCAATCAGAATTGGCGTTCAGGCAAGTGATCAATGCAGCCACGCACTATCGAATCAATCATGCCGACCTCACCCTCATCCTCGCGCTGGTGCGGGGGCGGACGCTGGCCAAGGCCGCCGAGCTGCTGAAGGTCGATGTCTCCACGGTGTTCCGCGCGGTGCGGCGGATGGAAAAGGCGGTGGGCACGGCGCTCTTCGACAAGAGCCGCGCCGGCTACGTACCGACCAGCGCAGCGCTGGCGCTTGCTCAGCAGGCCGAGAGCGCCGAGAACGCTCTGGCGCTGGCGCAATTGAGTCTCGAGCAGGGCCGGCAGGTCGTCAGCGGTACCGTGCGCCTGACCTGCACCGAAGCCGTGTTGCAAAGCCTGTTGCTCCCCGCCCTGAGCCGCTTCATGCCGGACTACCCGGGCCTGCGCCTGGAACTGAACACCTCCAGCACCTTTGCCAACCTGAGCCGCCGCGACGCCGACATTGCCCTGCGTCTGACCAACACGCCGCCTGAGCACCTGGTCGGCACTCGCCTGGGCACGGTTGCGTATCGGGTGTGTTCGAGCGAGGCCTACGCGCGACGCTGTGGTGATCTGGCCCTGGACGCCATGGCCTGGATCGCCCCCGACGATTTCCTCCCCGATCACCCCACCGTGATGTGGCGCCGGCAGCATCTGCCCGGCGTGAACCTCGCCTATCGCTGCAGCTCCATGCTTGCGGTGGCTCAACTGGTGCGCGCAGGCATGGGCGTGGCAGCGCTGCCGGATTTCATGCTGAAGGACAGCGAGCTTCAGCCCGTGAGCGAAGCGCTCGAAGGGCATGACACCGGGCTGTGGCTGCTGACGCGACCGGATTGCCGGGCGCTGCGCTCGGTGTCGGCGTTGTTCAGCGAGCTGACCAGGGCGATTGAGCTGTAGGCGGACGGCGCCAGATCGATGCCAGCTGTTCCGACGCCTTCCCGGCGCCATCACTTTCTCGCTCGAACGGGGACAGATTAATTTACGGTGAAGCGCTGTAAATAAATCAGTCCCCTTTAAAACCGCAGACACCATCACCTTTGCAGTAGAACCCCGCTGCCTTCCAAACCTCGTTCAACCACCGCGCCGATCCCGGCGAAACTGCCCCGGCGGCATGCCGTGGGCTTTGCGAAAGCGCCGCGAGAAATACGCTTCATCGGCAAACCCGCAGACCTCGGCGATGTGGCTCAGGGGTTTGCTGCTGTTCATCAAGTGCGTGCGCGCCAGCCGCATGCGCCGCTCCAGGACCAGTTCGGAAAAGCTGTTGCCGGTTTCCTTGCGCAACAGGTGGGTCAGGTAATTGGGTGACAGAAAAGCCGCCGCTGCGGCATCGGTGAGGGTCATGGCCGGATCGGCGATGTGCGCGCGGATATAATCGATCACCCGACTCATCGCATCGCGCCGTCCACGCCGCTCGGCCTTGTTCGCCGACAGCGCCAGTAACTGCGCTTCGTAGCGATTGCACACCGTGCCGATCAATTGCAGCAGGCAACCGCGCAGGATAGCGCCGGAGCCCAGCTGCCTGGCGCGGTCCATGTCGCGCATCTGCCTCAACAGCGCGGTCACCTCGGCGAAATCAGTGTCATCGAGGATGAAATCCAGATGTTCCTGAAAACGGAACGGCGCCAGCTCGGGTGCCTCGGCCACAGGCACGTCTTCAAGGTCCATCGGATCGCACTGCAGATGCTGCAGGAAAAACTCCTGAGAGAAATTGATCAGCACGAAGTTGCCGTCTTCGGGGTGCGGAATCACGTGCAGGCGATGGGGCAGGATGAACGCGAGGGTGTTGCGGGGGAATGGCCTGACCGCGCCACCGATGTGCTGCACGGTGTCGCCGCCGAGGTTGATCTGGATCTGAAAATATTCATGACGATGGGGCGCGGTCAGCGCGGGTCGGGCGGACTTGTCACGGATGTAGAAATCCATGCGGTCGCTGCGCTGCTGCATGCCATAGGTCTGGATGCGGGAGGGATGGGCCATCGCTGAAACACCTGAAATCGCCGGTCGGACCGCCCCATGGTAGGGCAACGGCGGCAGCCGGAACAAACGATTCTCAGGCGGACGGAAACAGCGGATCAACCAATCGTCACACTCAGTTCGGCGATGCCTTCGATCCCGGCGGTCACCACATCGCCGCGCTGCAACGCGCCCACCCCGGCCGGCGTGCCGGTGTAGATCAGGTCGCCCGCTTTGAGGCCCACCGATTGCGACAGGTGCGCGATCACGTCCCGGACCGCCCAGATCTGGTCAGACAGATCGCCACGCTGGCGATGCTCGCCATTGACGGCGAGCCAGATCGCGCCGGCTTCCGGGTGGCCGATCTCGCTGACCGGACGCAAGGGTGTGGCGGGGGCAGAGGCGTCGAAGGCTTTGGCCCACTCCCACGGCCGGCCCATTTGTTTGGCCTGCGCCTGCAAGTCGCGGCGGGTCAGGTCCAGGCCGACGCCGTAGCCCCAGACATGGGTCAGGGCGTCCTGCGGGTCGATGTTCACGCCGTCCTTGCCGATCGCCACGACCAGTTCGATCTCGTGATGCAGGTCCTCGGTGAGCGGCGGGTAGGCAATCCGGCCTTCGGCGGGCACCACGGCGTCGGCGGGCTTCATGAAGAAGAACGGCGGCTCGCGGTCAGGGTCGTGGCCCATTTCCCGGGCATGGTCGGAATAATTGCGACCGACGCAGAAGACCCGGCGAATCGGAAAGCGGCTAGACGTCCCGGCGACGGCCAGGGACGGCGTGGCAACGGGGGCAACAACGAACTCGGTCATGGCAGTGTCCTCGATTGAAGGTGGCTCGGCATGGGTTGAGTGTGGCGATTGATCCTTCAGCCGGGTTGGACGGATCCCGCCAGCTTTTGGACAAAACAACGCAACTCAACGCAACGAGCCGCCCCGGTCAATCAGCCACGTCCCACAAAAGGCATGCTGCTGGCCATGACAGTCATGTTCAGTACGTTGGCCGACAGTGGCAGCCCGGCCATGTAACTCACCGCTTCAGCCACGTGCTGCACGTTCATGGTTGGCTCGACCTGCAGATTGCCGTTGGGCTGCAACACGCCTTTGGTCATGCGGTCGGTCATTTCCGTCAGGGCGTTGCCGATGTCGATCTGGCCACAGGCGATGTTGAACTGCCGACCGTCCAGCGCAGTGCTTTTGGTCAGGCCCAGCACCGCGTGCTTGCTGGACGTATAGGGCGAGCTGAACAGCCGCGGCGTGTGCGCGGAAATCGAGCCGTTGTTGATGATCCGGCCGCCTTGGGGCACTTGGCGTCGCATCAGGCCAAACGCTGCGCGCACACACAAAAACATCCCGGTGACGTTGGTGTCGATGACGTTCTTCCACTGCTCGACCGACAATTCGTCCATCGGCACTGCCGGTGCGCCAATGCCAGCGTTATTGAACGAAACGTCCAGCCGCCCGAACGTGTTTTCAATGGTCGCGAACAGCGCATCGACACTGGCGGGATCGCGCACGTCCGTCGGTACCGCCAGCGCCTGCTGCCCGGCAGCCTCGGCCTGCTCGACCAGCGCCTGCAAGGGTTCAGACCGACGCCCGGCCAGCACCACGGCAAAACCGTCAGTCAGCAGTTGCAGGGCCACCGCACGGCCAATGCCGCTGCCGGCACCCGTCACCAAAGCAACTTTCAAACCTGAAGATGAAGACATGCGCGATTACTCTTGTTATTGGAGAGGTGTTGTTAGAGAGGGTTATGGGGCCGATCGTCAGCTGTGAACAGGGGTCAGCACCGGCTTGCCTGCGTAAAACGCCAGCAGATTGTCGGCGACCATTTTCACAGTGTCGCGCGATGCCTCCGGCGACAACCCTGCCAGATGCGGGGTGAGGACCACGTTGTTCAAAGCTTTCAGGGCGTCGGGAACCTGCGGTTCGTCGTCAAACACGTCCAGCGCCGCTCCGGCCAGGCGGCCCTGCTGCAGCGCGTCGATCAGCGCATCGGTGTCGACGACGCTGGCCCGGGCGATGTTGACGATGAAGCCCTCGGCGCCCAACGCCTCGATGGCAGCCTTGTCGATCAGGTGCCGCGTCGACCCGCCGCCCGGCGTCGCCACCACCAGAAAGTCTGACGCTTCGGCCAGCGCCAGCGGCGTCGCGCAATAGTTGAAGTTCACGCCGGCGCGGGGCGAGCGGCTGTGATAGTGGATGACCATGTCAAAACCCAGCGCGCGTTTGGCGATGGCCATCCCGACCGAGCCAAGGCCAAGAATGCCCAGGCGTTTGCCAGCGAACGAGGGCCGGGTGACCTTGCGCCATTCGTTGCGGCGCACCGACGCGTCTGACTGGGGAATGTCGCGAACCGCCGCCAGCAGCAAGGCCATCGCGTGGTCCGCCACAGTCGGGGCATTCACCCCTGCCCCGTTGGTCACCACGATCCCTCGCGCCTCGGCGGCTTCGAGGTCGACACGCTCGTAGCCCGCGCCAATCACACAGATGATGCCGAGGTTCGGCAGCGCGGCCATTTCCTCGGCGGTAAACCCCAGCGGCCCGCGGGTCAGCACGGCGTCAATCTCCGCGCCCCCATTCGCCACCGCCTCGGCACGCATCGCCGGCGTCGGCGCCAGGATCAGGCGAAAGCCGCTGCTTTCCAGAATCGGCAAATACATGTTCACGCTTTCAACCAGCACCAACACCGTCTTCATCATTGCTCCGCTGCACGAAATGTCTGGTGCTGACAGTAGCGCGAGTTAGAGCGGTTGGGCAGAGGCGGACATGAAAATCCAGTGTCCTGACAAAACGCGTTAGCCCGGCAGACCCATTAACGTCACAACGAACGTGGACACTTTCACTCACCCGATACCGAGTGAACGGAGCAGCCGAGGCCTTTACGATCTCCTTCAAACCGACAGCAATCCCCCTCGCAACGACAATCCCGGTTGCCCGCCATACCGGTTGCTGTTTAAGGTCTGAACCCTGGGACACCTGATTTCGTCACGATAAAAACGATGTGCCACGCGGTGCGGCAACGGCTGCGCCCTGAACGGACATGTACAAAAGGAACGTCAGAACCATGTTGAAAGGATTATCCAGAACGTTGAGCGGCGCCGCGATTGCCGGTGTGTTGTTGTCATCCGCCGTGGCCCTGGCGGCCGCGGACACCGACAAGGAGCCGGGTCGGGCGCTGGCGGCGAAGATCGGCGTGCCGTGGCCGGCGGTGATTGCCCATCGCGGCGCTTCGTTCAATGCGCCCGAGGAAACCGTGCCGTCCTACACGCTGGCCCGCGAGCTGGGCGCGGACTACCTGGAGATGGACATCCAGCGCACCAAGGATGGCGTGCTCATCGCCCTGCATGACAACACGCTGGAACGCACCACCAACATCGCCGAGGTCTACCCGCAACGGGCCAAGGACCCGCTGAACACGTTCACGCTGGAAGAAATCAAGCGTCTGGACGCCGGCTCCTGGTTCAACAAGGCCTACCCCGATCGCGCCCGCGCCACCTACGCCGGGTTGAAGATTCTGACGCTGGACGAAGTCATCGACATCGCCGAAGGCGGCAAGAACAAGCCCGGTCTGTACATCGAGACCAAGGTGCCGGCGCAGTTTCCGGGCATCGAAGAAGATTTGAAGAAGAAGCTCGATCAGCGCGGTTGGCTGACCCAGCGCCCTGCCGCCGAGAAAGGCTACGTCAACGTCGCCCACCTGCCGGGCCGCGTCGTGCTGCAGACCTTTGAGAAACCAAGCCTGGAATTGCTGCAGAAGAGCATGCCCGACACGCCGAAAGTGCTGCTGCTGTGGCTGGGTGACGGCTCTATCGAAACGGCTTCGGGCAAAACGTTCAAGGACTCGGGGGCCAAGGACAAAGCCAGCTTTTACGCCAGCCAGCAGGTGAAATCGAAAGAGGAGTTCGCCGCCTGGATGGACTGGGCCAAAGCCCACGGCGCCGTAGGTACCGGGCCGTCGGCAGCGCTGAAGAACGGCGGGGACCAGAGCTACAGTGACCTGGTGCAGCCGTGGATGAACAAGATGGCCCACGATCGCGGAATGATCGTTCACCCGTACACCGTGGATGACGCAGTGGATTTCAAAGCGATCAGCGAACAAGGGGTGGACGGGTTCTTCACCAACCGGGCTTCGGAATTGCTGAAGTTCTACGGTCGGCCCTCCAAGGAAAGCATAGAGTCGATCCTGAAACGCAGCGGTTTCTGAGTGAGAAACCGGTGGTGCGGGATACGGGCGATTACGGCGTGTGACGCGGTACCTTGTGTCGCTCACATACCGTGATCGCGGGCAAGCGCGCTCCTACAGGATCGAGTCCAGCAGCAGCTGGCGTGCTTTACGCCAGCTCTGCAACCACCGCAGCCAACGCTTTCGCCGGATCGGCCGCCTGGCTGATCGGGCGGCCAATGACCAGATAGTCGGAGCCTGCATCCAGCGCCTGTCGCGGCGTGAGGATGCGACGCTGATCGTCCTGCGCGCTGCCGGCGGGACGAATGCCCGGCGTCACCAACTGGAGGGACGGGTGCGCGGCTTTAAGTGCCTGGGCTTCCAGCGCGGAACACACCAGACCGTCCATTCCGGCTTTTTCAGCCAGCGCCGCCAAGCGAAGTACTTGCTCCTGGGGTTCGATGTCCAGACCGATTCCGGCCAGATCCTCGCGCTCCATGCTGGTCAGCACGGTGACGCCGATCAACAGCGGCTTGGGGCCGGTGCGCTGATCCAGCACGTCACGGCAGGCCGCCATCATGCGCAAGCCGCCTGAGCAGTGCACGTTGACCATCCACACCCCCATCTCGGCAGCGGCCTTGACCGCCATCGCCGTGGTGTTGGGAATGTCATGGAATTTGAGATCCAGGAACACTTCGAAGCCCTTGCTGTTGAGGGTTTCGACGATGTCCGATGCGCAGCTGGTGAACAACTCCTTGCCCACTTTGACCCGGCACAGCTTGGGATCCAGCTGATCAGCCAGATTCAACGCGGCTTCGCGGGTCGGGAAATCCAGGGCGACGATGATGGGGGTCTGGCAGACGGACATGAGCGGGTTCTCTGGCAAGTCGAAATCGGCGCGCATTGTAGCCGAACATCCCGCAGCGCGGGACCCGGCAATCGGTAAATGCCTGCCGACCCGCGCCAGGCGTCGGGCATCTTCTACAATTGAACCACTGGACAGCGTCGCTGCTCCAACCTCTATCACAAGAAGGAGAGCGTTATGCCCTGGTATGCCTGGTTAATTCTGGTCGTTGCAATCGGCTCGATCGTTGGCGGTCTGCTGATGCTCAAGGATTCAGCGAAGAAACTGCCCCTGACCGATGAACAACTCAAGCGCGTCCACGAACGCAATGCCGAGATGGACGCAAAGGAAGCGCGAGACCGCTGAGTCACCCCGCCTAAACCCTACGTTTGAAGCCATTGGTGGGAGCGCGTTGCCAGCGCTCCCGCATCGAGCTCTTAAAGTCGCCTGCCGCGCGTTCCAGCCGGTAATGCCTGCCCTCGTCAGTCTTTCTCGTTGCCTTCCCCCAGCGCTACCGCGTGGTGGGTGGATTGTGGCGTCACCGCGATGCGAAACGGCTGAAAGATTTTGAACATTTCCCCGTTCTCCCGAAGCTGGCGCAGCAGTTCGCTGAAACGTTCGCCAGTGATGGGCGCATCCGGACGCAGCAGCGCATAGTGGCGATAAACCTGATCCACCCGGTCCGAGACCAGAAACTGGTCTGCATCCTTCGGGTTGTTGGACATGAACGTGCTCAGGTAGGAGCGCGTCACAAGGGCGATGTCGGCACGGTCCCGCAGCACCATCTGCAGGTTGCTGTCGTGGGAATAGGTCAGCGTGGCGTTATAGCTGTCGGCAAGGAATTTAGGGTCGGCGTCGAAACCCGCGAACGCGTAGTGATAGCCGCTAAACAGGGCGAGGCGTTTGCCATGCAGTTCATCGAAATACGTCTGGGTCCTGCCCTGCAAGCGATGGGCGACAAACACTTCGGCGTCTTCGAGACCCATATCGACAGCTACATGGGGAATGCCCTTCCAGCCCCAGGCGGGGTTTTCGAAGATGGCCATGTCGAAGCGCGCCTGCTGGAAATCGCGAAACCGGCGCGGGATGGAAGTGGGCACCGCTTCAAAGCGGTAATCATTCTGCATCGCGTTCAGTGCGCTGATCATCTGCGGCAAGAGCCCGGTGTCTTCACCGCGCTCGGGACGAATCGTATACGGCGGGAAATGCGCCGCACCAATGCGCACGATCTGCGTCGCACCGACCTGCCAGGCCCACAGGGTCGTGGTCGTGAACAGCAGGGTTTTAAAAGCCATCCGCATCGGCGTGGACATAAAGACAAGGCACCTCAGGCGAAACGGAGTACGTAAGCTATGCGTTCGCAATCAATTAGACAACGGTAAAACGGAGGCTAAATCGCCCCTGTCGTTCCCACTCTCGCCGTCCTTGCGCCTTGCTGCCCCTTTCCCTTTTAGCCCCCATCCAAGCCCCGGACCCACCGTAGAGGGCTCAAGCCGTCCTTGTCCTGTGCGTTATCGACCGCGCTGCGCTTTATGTGAGGACCAAATGCGCCTGCAATTTATGCCGAGGTGCATTGGCCAGGCAAGGGCTGTCCCGGCCATATGCCAGTCAGACACTACAAAAGACGCAACCCCGGCAAACCTTCCTGCCTGCCGCGAGTCCCAATCATGGATCATCTGCCCCGGCAGTTGGACGTGACGGCCGTGAAGTGGCTACGCTCCAGGGCGCTGTCGCTGGTTATGAAACAGGAGTTCGAAATGTCCTACTGGCTGGTGATAGACCTGGAGGCCACCACTGAAGAGGGCGGATGGCCGGTAGCGGAAATGGAAATCATCGAAATCGGTGCGTCGCTGGTCAATCAGGACGGGCGCGAGATCGACCATTTCGAACGCTACGTGCGGCCCGTGCGCCGGCCGTTACTCACACCCTTCTGCCGAGAGCTGACCCACATTCGGCAGAGCTTCATCGACAGTGCCTTGACGCTGCCCGCCGTATGGCCTCAGTTCGAACGCTGGATTGCCCAATACCGCGAGCGCCTGGTCGCCTGGACCAGTTGGGGGGATTACGATCGTCAGCAACTGCAACAGGACTGGCGTCATCATCAGCTCTCCAGCGAACTTGCCAGCCTGCCCCACATCAACCTGAAACAACGCTTCGCCAAAGCCCGTCACCTGCAAAAACACTGCGGCCTGAATACCGCGCTGCAACTGGCAGGGATGCATTTCAATGGTCAGCAACACCGGGCGCTGTCAGACGCGCGCAATACCGCACGTTTGTTACCGCTGGTGATTCCAGGCTGAAGTGTGACGCCCTTACCAAAGCGGATGACGGCCTTTTGTACGTTCGGCATACTGTCCGGCCCTTTCCAGCCCTTCCCAAGGAGATCAGCCATGTTCAAGGTCAACGAGTATTTCGACGGTACCGTCAAATCCATCGCCTTCAAGCAAGCAGCAGGCGACGCGACCATCGGCGTCATGGCTCCAGGAAAATACAACTTCGGCACCGGCGACCGCGAAATCATGCACGTGATCTCGGGCGAGTTGAAAGTACTGCTACCGGGCGCCAATGATTGGGAAACCTTCAAGGCCGGCACGGATTTCAAGATCCCGGCGAACGTCAAATTCGACGTCGAAGCCACCGAAGAAACCGCCTATCTCTGCGAATACCGCAAAGATTGATGCGCAGACGCAGGTCGGCATTCACCCGGCCTGCTCCACCCCGGCGTTGAACTGCAAGGCTGCCAGCCGCGCGTATAGCGGGTTACTGGCAATCAGCTCGCGATGGGTCCCCACCGCCACCAATTTCCCCTGATCCATCACCGCAATCCGGTCCGCGTTCTGCACCGTCGCCAGTCGGTGGGCGATCACCAGGGTCGTGCGGCCCTTCATCAACGTCGGCAACGCCTGCTGAATCAGGTACTCACTCTGGGCATCCAGTGCGCTGGTGGCTTCGTCGAGCAAGAGAATCGGCGCATCGGCCAGCACCGCCCGGGCGATCGCCAACCGCTGACGCTGACCGCCCGACAAGCCCATCCCTCCGTCACCCAGATGGGTCTGATAACCCTGTGGCAGCAACTGAATGAATTCATGGGCATGGGCAATCCGTGCGGCCGCCTGCACCTGCTCGACACTGGCCGCCGGGTTGCCGTAGCGAATGTTGTCCTCAACCGAGCCGAAAAACAGCGCAGGGGTCTGCGACACCCAGGCGAAGCAACGGCGCAGGTCCAGCGGATCGAGGCGTTCGGCATCGATGCCTTCAATCAGCACGCGCCCCTGTTGTGGGTCATAGAAGCGCAGCAGCAGGTCGAACAGTGTCGACTTGCCCGCGCCCGAAGGCCCGACCAACGCCAGGGTTTCCCCGGCTTCGACGGTCAGGCTCAAGCCGTCCACGGCATTGCGCTCCGGGCGTGAGGGGTAGGCGAAACTGAGGTTTTCCAGGGCCAGGCGACCGCTGATGCGTTTGGGTAACGTGAGCAGATCGTTGACGGGCGCAGTGATTTCGCTGCGCGCCTGCAGCAATTCGGTGATGCGCTCTGCCGCGCCCGCCGCCCGCTGCATTTCGCCGATCACTTCGCTGAGGGTGCCGAACGCGCTGCCGACGATCAGGCTGTAGAACACGAAAGCCGCCAGTTCGCCGCCGGAAATGCGGCCGGCAATCACGTCCATCCCGCCGACCCACAGCATCACACCCACCGCCCCCAGCACCAGCACGATCACCAGAGTAATCAGCCACGAGCGCTGCAGAATTCGCTTGCGCGCCGTCTCGAAGGCGCCTTCGGCGGTCTGCGCGAAACGCTGCCGATCCTGCTCCTGGTGGTTGTAGGCCTGAACGGTTTTGATCTGCCCCAGCGCCTCGGACACGTAGCTGCCAACATCCGCCACCCGGTCCTGGCTCTCCCGCGACAGGCTGCGCACACGCCGCCCGAAAATCAGGATCGGCGCGATCACCAGCGGCAATGCCACGACGACGATGCTGGTGAGCTTGGGGTTGGTGAAGAACAGCAGGATGATCCCGCCTATGACCATCAGCGCGTTGCGCAGGAACATCGACAGCGACGAGCCGATCACCGACTGCAGCAGCGTGGTGTCAGCGGTCAGGCGCGACTGGATTTCCGAGCTGCGATTGTTCTCATAGAAGCCCGGATGCAGGCTGACCAAATGATCGAACACCTGCTTGCGCAGATCGGCGACCACTCGTTCGCCGATCCACGAGACCAGATAAAAACGCGCGAAGGTGCCGATGGCGAGGGCGACCACCAGCCCCATGAACAGGCCGATGGTTTCGTTGAGCAGGGTTGGGGAACGGGTCATGAACCCCTGATCGACCATCAGCCGGATACCTTGGCCCATCGACAGCGTGATGCCCGCAGTGACCACAAGCGCGAGCAACGCGCCGATGGCTTGCTTGCGGTACGGCGCGATCATGCGCAAGGCAAGGCGAATGGCATGCCGCTGACGGCCGGAGAACACTGAAGCCATGGGAAACACTCGCGAGACAAATCAGTCGCAGAGCCTACACCTCCCTCCCCGCGCACGCTTGTCAGCTTTCGATGAACTCTGCGCGAGGGAGTCAGTCAAGGAATGCTGTCACGGCGCGGTCATGCCGGCGTGATTACTATCGACGCGCACACACCTGATGAGGAGACAGCCATGAGCTTGCAAAGCAGCAGCAATCAAGAACCCGTGTTCCGCCCTCAACCCGAACTGCAACTGGGTGGCGCGATTCTCGACAGAAACGGGCAGGAAATTCTGATTACTGAAGAAATGGTCCAGGCCGCCTGCCAGGAATGCGAGAAATACTGGGTGCAGCCCGAAAAACAAGATTGATGTGCAGCTTTGATTGAAACCCGGCCATGGCGCCGGGTTTTTTATGGGCGTTATAAACATTCTGCAATACACAGCGCGTTTATCCAGTTGCTCATTGCCGGGCACTGCGATTACGTCCTTGAGACTTTCAACAGTCAATCCGACTTAACTCAAGGAAGAACCGCCATGACCGAAACACACTACGCCTACACGCCAAAAGAACTGGATGCCGTATTCGAGGCGATCGTAGGCACCATGTTTGATGTGCCTAAAGACATTGCAGACGATGGAAGTCCTGCACCGAAGATCCTGGTGGTCGCCGGCGTGCAGGGCTCGGGCAAGACGTACATGCTGAACAATACGCTCCTCAAAACACCGGGCTACGGCAACTACGTGCATCTGTACCAGGAAAACTTCCGCGAGCTGCACCCTCGATATGCGGACTTCGCCGATCAGGACGTGACCCGCCGGTACAAACATACGGAGGCGTTCATCTGGGAGCTGTGCAGCCGCATCTTCGCTTATGCCCACAGCAACAAGTTCAACATCGTGATGGAAACCGCGCTGGACACCAAAGCGTTCGCCACGGTGATTTCGGGCCAGGAACTGGCTGACTACCAGTTCGACGTTCATTTGATCGGATGCAAGAAGGACTTCGTTCACCTCTCAACCATCAAGCGCGCCTTCAACGCGCTGGAAGCCGGGACCCTGGAGCGCTTCGTCGATATCGCGACCATCGAAACGAGCATCGAAAACGCCGAGGTCATTCTCAACGCGTTCGAAGAGGCCTGCATGAGGGTCAGTGGCTCTACGATCAGTCTGTACGAGCGGGGCTTCGGTGAACTGAAGAACCGAAAGAAGCTGTGCAGCAGCCGCTGTGATCGGGTCAGTTCGCTGACCCCTTACGTGTTCACCGACGAACAAGGTGTGGCGATCACCGTGCAGGAACAGATGCACCGGATTGAGCGTAGCGAGGCGTTACCGATCCCTTGCAGCTTCGCCAGCTTCATCGGGCTGATCGAAGCCCCGGTGACGCGCCCTGAAGATCGCGAGGAGGCGTGGCAAGAGGCCTATAACGCACTCCCGAAGATGCGCCGATTCTGGCAGCACGTTCCGCAACGACTGCCCGAAACGTTGTGGTCTTACATCAAGAAATACGCCGTGTGAATCAATCGGCGATCAACGTTGCGCCCAAGGCCTCGACGATCTGACGCAGGGCCGCCGACTCGCCGTTGATGCGCACCTGCAGGCTGTCGATTTCCCGGCGGGGCGGGTAATGCTTGCGTAGCGCGTCGAAGGCCAGGCGTTGGCTGTCGCCCCCCCCTACCAGACTGCGGCGGAAATCCGCGTCGTCGCGGCGAGGATCGTAAACGCCGCGACACAACGCATTCAGCGCCCAGACCGGGTCGGTCGCAGCGTCCAACGTGACCTGCGCCAGCCAGGGCTTGGGCAGCAGGTCTTCAAGCCTGAGGCTCGCCGGCTGGCCAAGGTGCGCACACAGGGCCTGATAGATTTGCGCCGTGCCGCGCTGCCGGCCGTCGAGGCTATAGCCGGCGATATGGGGCGTGCCGATCACGCACAATTCGGCCAGTTCGACATCGACCGCTGGCTCGTGCTCCCAGACATCCAGCACCGCTTGCAGGTCTTCGCGCTCCAGCAACACCTGGCGCAAGGCGGTGTTGTCGACCACCGGACCGCGCGCGGCGTTGATCAGCCAGGCTCCCTGCTTGAGCTGCTGCAAGCGGGCGCAGTCGAACAGGTGCCAGGTGGGCGTGTCGCCGTGTTTATCCAGCGGTGTGTGCAGGCTGATCACATCGCAGCGGCCGATGATCTCGTCGAGGCTGACGTAATCGCCGCCTTCACTGGCCTGACGCTGCGGGTCGCAGACCAGGACGTTCCAGCCAAGCCCGCGCAGGACCTCGATCAGGCGACCGCCGACCTGACCCGCCCCGACCACGCCATAGGTGCGACTGGCGAGTTCGACGCCTTCGATTTCCGCCAGAGTCAGCAGGCTGCCCAGCACGTAGTCCACCACGCCACGGGCGTTGCAGCCCGGGGCGCTGGACCATTGAATGCCGGCTTCTTTGAAGTAATCGAGGTCGAGGTGATCGGTGCCGATGGTGCAGGTGCCGACGAATCGTACGGGGGTGCCTTCGAGCAAGGCGCGGTCGACCAGGGTCACCGAGCGCACCAGCAGGATATCGGCCTCGGCGACGGCGGCGCGGTCGAGTGTGCGGCCCGGGTAACGCTGGATATCACCGATGCCTGCGAAAAAGGCGTCGAGCAGTGGAATGTTTTCGTCGGCAACTATGCGCATGTGAGGGCTCCTGGAGTGGCCGCAGTGTAGGCGCCAGCGCCCTGCCGAGCCAGCGCGAAGCGAAATGCGTCAGCTGATACGCAGCCAGTCAGTCGAGCTTCTTGCGGATCCAGTACAGGAACTCGCCGTCGCCCGCCTGTTTGTCCACCAGTTCGTGGCCGAGGAACACACAGAATTTCGGGATATCACGCTGGGTGGAAGGATCGGTGGCAATCACCTTGAGCAGGCCGCCAGGGTGCAGGTCACGCACCTTCTGGTGCAGCATCATGACCGGCTCGGGGCAATTGAGGCCGGTGGCGTCGAGCACGGCATCGACGGCGGGGCTTTTAATGGAATCAGACATGGGGCGCTCCGGAAACAGGCCGGCATTGTCGCCTAATTGATGAAGTACGCCAAATCGGTGAGCCGGACTTCAGGCGAACAAAGTTGTGTCAATTGCTATGGACTACGCTGCTGCCTACAAACTTTGTAGGATTCTGCGACATCTTGGCGTTTGGTCATCCCGGACCCGGCACGTATGATCCTTGACATTTCTTCGCAGATTAGAAGCCTATGTCCCTGATAGTTCTACTGCTTCTGCCTTTCATCGGCAGCTGTCTGGCGGCGCTTTTGCCGCACAACGCACGCAACAGTGAATCCATCCTCGCAGGCCTGATCGCTTTAATCGGCGCGGTGCAGGTCGCACTGTGGTATCCGCAGATCGCCAACGGCGGGGTCATCAGAGAAGAGTTTTTCTGGCTGCCCAGCCTGGGCCTGAACTTCGTCCTGCGCCTGGACGGTTTTGCCTGGCTGTTCTCGATGCTGGTGCTGGGCATCGGCGCGCTGGTGTCGCTGTATGCGCGTTATTACATGTCGCCGGACGACCCGGTGCCGCGCTTCTTCTCCTTCTTTCTGGCGTTCATGGGCGCCATGCTCGGGCTGGTCATGTCCGGCAACCTCATTCAAATCGTGTTTTTCTGGGAGCTGACCAGTGTCTTCTCGTTCCTGCTGATCGGCTACTGGCACCACCGCGCCGACGCTCGACGCGGCGCTTACATGGCGCTGATGGTGACCGGCGCCGGAGGCCTCGCGCTGCTGGTCGGGATGATGCTGCTCGGGCACGTCGTCGGCAGCTACGACCTGGACCGCGTGCTGGCCTCGGGCGATGCGATTCGCGCCCACGCGCTGTACCCCGTCCTGCTGACGCTGATCCTGATCGGCGCACTCAGCAAGAGCGCGCAATTCCCTTTCCATTTCTGGCTGCCCCACGCCATGGCGGCGCCGACACCGGTGTCGGCCTATCTGCACTCGGCGACCATGGTCAAGGCCGGGGTGTTCCTGCTCGCGCGCCTGTGGCCGTCGCTGTCGGGCAGCGAACAGTGGTTCTGGATCGTCAGCGGCGCAGGGGCCGCCACGCTGGTGATCGGCGCCTATTCGGCGATGTTTCAAAATGACCTCAAGGGCCTGCTGGCCTACTCCACCATCAGCCACTTGGGTTTGATCACGCTGCTGCTGGGCCTGAACAGTCCGCTGGCCGCCGTCGCCGCAGTGTTTCACATCCTCAACCACGCCACCTTCAAGGCCTCGCTGTTCATGGCGGCGGGGATCATCGACCACGAAAGCGGCACCCGCGACATCCGCAAGCTCAGCGGGCTGATCAAGCTGATGCCCTACACCGCGACGCTGGCGATGGTCGCCAGCGCGTCAATGGCCGGGGTGCCGCTGCTCAATGGCTTCCTGTCCAAGGAAATGTTCTTTGCAGAAACGGTGTTCATCACCTCCACCGACTGGGTGGAAATCGCTCTGCCAGTGATCGCCACGATCGCCGGGATTTTCAGCGTGGCGTATTCCCTGCGCTTTACCGTCGATGTGTTCTTCGGCCCGAAAGCCACGCGCCTGCCCCATACGCCCCACGAACCGCCGCGCTGGATGCGCCTGCCGGTGGAATTGCTGGTGCTGGCCTGCCTGATCGTCGGCATTTTTCCCACGCACTCCGTCGGCCCATTGCTCGCCGCCGCGGCGCAACCGGTGGTGGGCGGTGAGCTCCCCGAATACAGCCTGGCGATCTGGCACGGACTCAACGCGCCGATGATCATGAGCCTGATCGCCATGGCCGCCGGCATCGTTCTGTACCTGCTGCTGCGCGGCCCGATCAAGCGCAAACAGGTCAATGGCCCGCCGCTGATGTGGCGCCTGAACGGCAAGCGCATGTTCGAGCGCGTGCTGGTGCTGAAGATGCGCGGCGCGCGGCGACTGGTGGGGCTGCTGACGACCCGTCGCCTGCAGGCGCAGCTGTTTCTGATGGTGCTGGCGGCACTGGTCGCCGGCTTCGTGCCGATGTACGAGAGCGGGCTGAGCTGGGGCGATCGACCGAAGATCCCGGGTTCCGGCGTGTTCGTGATGCTCTGGCTGATCGCCATTGCCTGCGCCATCGGCGCTGCTTGGCAGGCCAAGTACCACCGTCTGGCGGCCGTGACCATGGTCAGCGTCTGCGGGCTGATGACCTGCGTGACCTTCGTCTGGTTCTCCGCGCCGGACCTGGCACTGACCCAACTGGCGGTGGAAGTCGTCACCACGGTGTTGATCCTGCTCGGCCTGCGCTGGCTGCCGCGACGCAACGAAAACGTGCCGCCGCCGTCCCAGGCGCGACGCCGGGCCAAGGTGCGGCGGATCCGCGATTTCGTCCTCGCCGTGGCGGTGGGCGGCGGCATGGCAGTGCTGTCCTACGCGATGCTGACGCGGCCGACGCCGAACACCATTTCCGAGTTCTACCTGAGCCGCGCCCTGGCCCAGGGCGGCGGCACCAATGCCGTCAACGTCATGCTCGTGGACTTCCGTGGCTTCGACACCTTTGGCGAAATCACCGTGCTGGCCGTGGTGGCGCTGACGGTCTTCGCCCTGCTGCGTCGGTTCCGTCCGCCGAAAGAAAGCATCGCTCTGCCGGCGCAACAGCGCTTGCTGGCCCGTGACGTGGTTACCGATCTGGTGAATCCGCGTCATGCCGCCGATACCGCGCTGGGCTTCATGATGGTGCCGGCGGTGCTGGTGCGCCTGCTGTTGCCGGTGGCCTTCGTGGTCTCGATGTACCTGTTCATGCGCGGGCATAACCAGCCGGGTGGCGGTTTCGTTGCCGGGCTGGTGATGTCGGTGGCGTTCATCCTGCAATACATGGTCGCTGGCACCCAATGGGTCGAGGCCAACATGAGCCTGCGGCCGTTGCGCTGGATGGGCACCGGGCTGTTCTTCGCGCTGGCCACGGGGCTGGGCTCGATGGCCCTGGGCTATCCGTTCATGACCACCCACACCGCGCACGTGGTCCTGCCGATCCTGGGCGACCTGCACATCGCCAGCGCGCTGTTTTTCGACATCGGCGTGTACGCGGTGGTGGTCGGCTCGACCCTGCTGATCCTCACCGCGCTTGCTCACCAGTCGGTGCGCAGCCATCGCCCGACCTCGCTGCCGCAGCCCATTGAACCGGTCCCGGCCGACAGCCCGATTTCACAAGGAGCCATCTGATGGAAGAAGTCATCGCCATTGCCATCGGCGTGCTTGCCGCCTCCGGCGTGTGGCTGATCCTGCGTCCACGAACCTTTCAGGTCGTGATGGGCCTGTGCCTGCTGTCCTACGGCGTCAATCTGTTCATCTTCAGCATGGGCAGCCTGTTCATCGGCAAAGAGCCGATCATCAAGGACGGCGTGCCCCAGGACCTGCTCAATTACACCGATCCCCTGCCCCAGGCGCTGGTGCTGACAGCCATCGTCATCAGTTTCGCCATGACCGCGCTGTTTCTGGTGGTGCTGCTGGCGTCGCGCGGTCTGACCGGCAACGACCACGTCGACGGTCGGGAGCTGGGTGAATGAGTGTGATGAATCAACTGATCGTCGCGCCGATCCTGCTGCCGGTGCTGACCGCGGCGCTGATGCTGTGGCTCGGCGAGAAACACCGCCCGCTGAAAGCGCGGATCAACCTCTTCTCCACCGGGCTCGGTCTGGCGATCGCCATCACGCTGATGATGTGGGTACAGAAAACCGGCACCACTGGCTCCATCGGTGTGTACCTGCCGGGCAACTGGGAGGCGCCGTTCGGCATCGTGCTGGTGGTCGATCACCTGTCGGCGCTGATGCTGGTGCTGACCGGCATCGTCGCCTTCTGCGCCCTGCTCTTCGCCCTGGCGCGCTGGGATCGCGCGGGGGCCAGTTTCCACGCCCTGTTTCAGATCCAGCTGATGGGGTTGTATGGCGCGTTTCTCACCGCCGACCTTTTCAACCTGTTCGTATTCTTCGAGGTGCTGCTGGCCGCGTCCTACGGCCTGATGCTGCACGGCTCGGGACGCGCGCGCGTGTCAGCAGGTTTGCACTACATCACCATCAACTTGCTGGCTTCGTCGCTGTTTCTGATCGGCGCGGCGCTGATTTATGGCGTCACCGGCACGCTGAACCTCGCGGACCTGGCGATAAAGATCCCTCAGGTGCCGGAGGGTGACTTGGGCTTGCTGCACGCAGGCGCGGCCATTCTGGCGGTGGCCTTTCTAGCCAAGGCCGGCATGTGGCCACTGAATTTCTGGCTGGTGCCGGCCTATTCCGCCGCCAGCGCACCGGTGGCGGCACTGTTCGCGATCATGACCAAGGTGGGTTTCTACACACTGATGCGGTTGTGGACGCTGCTGTTTTCCGGTCAGGCCGGCGCCTCGGCGTTCTTCGGCGGGGACTGGCTGATCTGGGGCGGCATGGCCACGATCACCGTCGCCGCGATTTCCGTGGTGGCCGCCCAGCGCCTGGAGCGCATGGCCAGTCTGAGCATTCTGGTGTCGGCGGGGATTCTGCTGTCGGCGGTCGGTTTCGCGCAGCCAAGCCTGACCGCCGGGGCGCTGTTTTATCTGGTCAGCTCGACCCTGGCGCTCAGTGCGCTGTTCCTGCTCGCGGAGTTGATCGAGCGCTCACGCTCGGCCAACGACATCGCCCTCGACGAAGACGCCGATCAGTTGCCCAAGGCGCTGGAGTCGTTGCATCCCGTGCCGGGGACCAATCTGGATGACGAGCAGAAAGCCGTGGTCGGCCACGTCATCCCCTGGACCATGGCGTTTCTGGGCTTGAGTTTCATTGCCTGCGCGCTGTTGATCATCGGCATGCCGCCGCTGTCGGGCTTCCTCGGCAAGCTGACGCTGATCAGTTCCCTGCTTAATCCGCTGGGCCTTGATGTGGCGAAGGACGAAAGCATTCGGGGCGCCAGCTGGACGCTGGTGGCGCTGCTGATTATTTCCGGACTGACGTCGCTGTTTGCTTTCGTGCGTGTCGGCATCAAGCGCTTCTGGACGCCCCAGGAACACGCGGCGCCCCTGCTGCGGCTCAACGAATGCCTGCCGATCGCTTTGCTGGTGGGCTGCGCCATTGTGCTGACGTTCAAGGCTCAGGCGCTGTTGCATTACACCCAGGACACCGCCCAGGCGCTGCATGACCCACAGCAATACGTGCTGTCGGTAATGGCGGCGCGGCCGATACCGGGGCCCGCCTCGGTAGCGGCAGAGGTGCAGCCATGAAGCGCCTGTTTCCCGCGCCGCTGTTGTCGCTGTCGCTGTGGGGCTTGTGGCTGTTGCTCAACCTGTCGCTGAGCCCGGGCAATCTGCTGCTGGGCGCCCTGCTCGGTTTTTTTGCGCCGTACATTTTCGCGCCGTTGCGCCCCTCACCTGCGCGGATCCGCAAACCCGGCGTCGCTGTTCGCTTGTTCCTGCTGGTGGGTCGCGATGTGGTGATGTCCAATCTGGCGGTTGCCTGGGGCGTGCTGCGCGCGGGCCGTCGTCCGCCGCGCTCGGCGTTCGTCAAAGTCCCGCTGGACCTGCACGACGCCCACGGCCTCGCCGCGCTGGCGATGATTTGCACGGTGGTGCCGGGAACGGTCTGGTCCGAACTGGCGCTGGATCGCAGCGTGCTGCTGATGCATGTGTTCGATCTGAACGACGAAGCGGCCTTCATCGAGCACTTCAAAAGCACGTATGAACGGCCACTGATGGAGATTTTCCAATGAGCGTCCTGCTCACAAACGCGATTCTGTTTACGTTGTCGGTGTTCACCCTTGCCATGGTCCTGACCCTGATTCGCCTGTTCAAAGGCCCGTCGGCCCAAGACCGGGTACTGGCGCTGGACTACCTGTACATCCTGGCGATGCTGATGATGCTGGTGCTGGGGATTCGCTACGCCAGTGACACCTATTTCGAGGCGGCGCTGCTGATCGCGCTGTTCGGCTTCGTCGGCTCATTTGCGCTGGCCAAATTTCTGTTGCGCGGCGAGGTGATCGAATGAATTCGTTGCAGGTGTTGCCGTTCTGGGTCGAAGTGCTGACCGCCCTCCTGCTGGTGCTGAGCAGCCTGTTCGGCCTGATTGGCGCGCTGGGCCTGTTGCGCCTGAAAGACTTTTTCCAGCGCATGCACCCGCCCGCGTTGGCCTCGACGCTGGGTGCGTGGTGCGTGGCGCTGGCGTCGATCGTCTACTTCTCGGCGCTGAAGGACGGTCCCGTGTTGCACGCGTGGCTGATCCCGATCCTGCTCGCTATCACCGTGCCGGTGACCACCCTGCTGCTGGCACGTACCGGGCTGTTTCGCAAGCGCATGGCCGGTGACGACGTGCCTCCCGAGGTCAGCGACGGCAGACAGCAGGGGCATTGAAGCTGTGCCGTTTGCGATGGCAGGACGCACGCCTGCCGCCCATCGCGTGTGGCGTGGGGGATGTGGGCGCGTTCCGTGTGCAGGTGTGTCGAAGCGCTTTCTTACTCGCTGGCTTTGAACGTCAGCTCGCCCTTGCGCCATTTGGCGGCTTTGGCGGTGGCGGCTTTGAGGACTTTGCTCAGGCCGGACTCAATTTGCTCGTGGGCGGCGAACACCATGAAGATGCTGTGGGACTCTTTGAACACGATGCCGTGGCCTTCCGGCACTTCGACAAAAGCGTATTCGCCCAGGCCGTAGATGGTCATCTTGATGTCGCGGAAACGGAGTTCGAACTTGCCACCTTCGCGGCTGGGCAATACCGCGGCACGGAAGTGGTCACCCACTTTCAGTTCCAGCCCGGGCTTGTCATCGACCACCAGTGCGGTTTCGGTGTCGATCTCCGACATGTAAATGCCTTCAGGGGATTGTTCGATGACATAAACGAATCGCGCCTGGAACAGCTTCACCAACTTCGCGCGCACGTCGCCGAGCACGAATAACGCGTGGGTATCCAGATTACCTACTGCCAATGTACAAACTCCCAACCAGATAGGAACTCGCCCGGACAGTGGGCCGGGCGAGAAAAAAACGAGAAATGGTGCGTCCTGAAGCCGGACGCTGGCGTGAGCACGGATTCTACCGGCAGTCAGTCTATACGGGCTATATCCCTTTCGTCCGGAGTGATGTGGTTTTTGACGCCCTAGGCTGTTTCAGTTGGCCTGACTCCACACAGTAGGACGCTATGGGATGTTTTAGTGGGACCGGCTTCAGCCGGGAAGAGGCCGGTTTGGGCACTCTCAATTTCGCGGTGTGCACCAGACGCTTTCCCGGCTAAAGCCGGTCCCACATAAATACCTCGCGCCTGCACTGGCTAACTGACTTCGCTGAGAGTCTGCTGCCTGACGCGGGCAATTCGTGCGCGCTTGGCCGCGAAAGCGGTGAATCAGGCGATACCGTCATCACTGGTCTTACGCCTTCGCGAGCAAGCTCACTCCTACAGAAGGCTGAGTGCGCCCCGGAACTCTGTGGCCGAACACAATCAACTGTAGGAGTGAGCTTGCTCGCGAAAGCGGCATTCGGGCCGCTGAAGATGTATCGAATGTACCAACCTCTTCGCGAGCAAGCTCACTCCTGCAGGAGGCTGAGTACGCCTCGGAATTCTGTGGCCGAACACAATCAACTGTAGGAGTGAGCTTGCTCGCGAAAGCGGCATTCGGGCCGCTGAAGATGTATCGAATGTACCAACCTCTTCGCGGGCAAGCGCGCTCCTGCAGAATGCGCGTCAGCCAGCGTCATCTGTGTTTCCCGCCCTGCCCCCCATGCCGACCAGGCCCCCCGGTCCCACACCTTCAGGCAATCAGTTAGAACTCTTGCCTGCCCCGCGCACTCCCATGCAACAGAAGGTTACTCACTGACTACGCCAATCCGGGTCCTTTGACCCGTTCGGGAGAAACAAATGGAAATCATGACGCCGTCGCTTGAGCTCTTGTTCGAACAAATGGGGCTGGAGTCCGATCAGGCCAGCATCGATTCATTCGTCGCTGCGCATCAGTTGCCGGAAGGCGTGAAGGTGTCCGAAGCCGATTTCTGGACAGACAATCAAGCGGCACTGCTCAAGGAAAAGATCCAGCTGGATGACGATTGGGCACCCATCGTTGACGAGCTGAACGTGTTGCTGCACACGCCGACCTGACCGGCGCAGGTGCAAAAAAAGGCGGCCCTTCGAGGCCGCCCTTTTTTTGCCTGATGTCCCGTTATCGTGACCCATTGTTGAATGCAACCCGGTCACTGTGGATAACCGGGCTGACCGACATTGAAAAACGTCTGCCGCCCGTTCTGCGCAGGTGCATGCACAAAAAGACCGTCCACCAGCGCGTCGCGACGGGCGTTGTTCCAGTGGGCCGAGCGATGGATATAGCGCTGATGCAACAAACTCAGCTCCGCGTCGCTCAACACCCCGCCCTCTCCTTTCGCGTGGCTGATCAGCTTGGCGGCGATGGGGCGCAATTCCGGTGGCAGGGTGATCTCTGCCGAGTCGCGGATCGGCAAAAACGGCACACCTTCATCAGTTGCCAGCGTGTGCATCACCCGCAGGTAAACGTGGGCCAGGTGGTTGTAGACGCGCCGCTCCAGCGTCACCGTCGCGACCACCGTTTTGACCCCGCGTGAGCTGCTGGCGAACCGTTCGAAACATTCAACGCCCAGCGAGGCGCTGTCATCCGTAGGGTCGAGCAGACGCTTGGCGTCGAGGGTGGACAGCTCGGCATGGGCCTGCAGCCAGGCTTCTGTGGCGTCGTACGGCGTACTGACGCTGACCAGACTGCGGCGAGGCCGGAACAGCGACACTTTCTCCACCTCCTGGGGTTGATAGCCGCCGCCGATGTCCGAATGGCTGCCGGGCAGGACGATTTCACGGGGCCAGTCGGGTTTGACGCTGTTGAGCACAAAGTTGCGACGATGCTCATCGCCGGCCACCAGATGCAGCACCTGCTGCGCGCACCCGGGAGGCAGAAACAGATTGACCCGTTTATTGACCCCATCGCGAACGCTGCCCAGATCGGAAATCCCGCCCACGGCAGCCACCGTGTCGAACAGCCCGACAACCTTCAACCGCACGCTGCCGCTGGCCCATGAGAAGCTGTCCGAGAGCGGCAGTTTGCGGGGGTCGAGCACCGGATCCAGCGCGCCCCGGGATTTTTTCAGCACTTCGTTGGCCAGATGCCGGGCCGAAGCCGCACCCCGACTGAAGCCAAACACGTCCAGCTCCAGCGCACCGATGACACAACCCGGGTTATCGCTTTCAAACATATGAAGTTCGTCGGCAAGTTTTTTGATGCCTCGTGACACTTTTGCCACCACGCCGGTGGTGCCGCGACCAAAGCCCTGGCCCGATACGCGGGAATCGCGCCCGCCAGAGGTAGTGCCAACGCCACTGACATACACCGCGCCATACACATACATGCCGTCCGGGTTAACAATTGCCTTGCGCTGTTGCCTGTATAAACCGGCGAGTCTTGCGATATTGGTGGGGCTGTTGCTGTAACTGCTGCCGGGGTCAGTGTGTCGGCCGCCACATTCTTTTATATGCATGCCGCCGTTAACTTCCGACATGGCCTGACAGTCGGCGCCTATCTGGCTATTCACCCGGTTATTACCGGTCCCGTCGAAGAACACACCGAGGCGGACGGTGACTTCCTGGGCGTCGGTGCGGGAATCGGCCGACGCATGAGTAGAGTTTTTCTTTGTCATTTGATTCATCCGTGAGTACTGACATGAGTCCCGAACAGGCATTTACATATTCGGACATATACTCACAGGATGATCGCACTTAACGTCCCGTCAACCGATGGAACTGCACTTCAGACGCTTCCTACTTCAATATCGGACGGTTAAATAGTTTTCCGGAGCTGCAAGCTACAAGTGGCAAGCTACAAGACGCCTGCTCTTAGCTTGAAGCTTGCAGCTTGCCGCTTACAACTTGCCGCTCAGCTTTTCTCCGGCTTATAGCCCAGACGCAGCCCGCCCCAATGCCGTCCCTTGACCATGATAGGCACGGACAGATCGTGCATCAGTTCGCCGGTGTCGCGGGTGTAGGTCTGCAGCAGCACCGGTTGCTGGTGGCTGCCGCAGCGAATGCCGGTGCGGTCGTCGAACTTGCGCTTGGTGCGGTTGTTGACCGCGTCGACCGCCGTGTCGCCCGTCAACGGTCGGCTGAACACCTGATTGTGGGTCGGCACGTAGCCTTGCTGTGTGCAGGCGATGGCGAAAACCATCCCCTCATGACGGGTGAGCAGCGGTTCCTGAATAGCCGGGAGCGTCTGATCGGTGTAGCGATCGAAGCGCGTCTGGTACTTGGCCGGCGAGGTGTTGGCGATGGGCTGATAGGTGCGGTCGAACAGATCGGTCAGGCTGACCCGGCCCTGATCGATGTCCTGCTCGAACTTCGCGGCGATCTGGCTGGCGCCTTCGCGCGCGAGGTCGTAGATGCGCTGGTGATAGTCATCAAGACCCACCTGAGCGAGGCGTTCACTGATGGTTTCCGCCTGTTCTTCCATCTGCAACGCCGACTGCGCCAGTCGCCGGGTCTGGTCATCGCTGATGGCAAGGTCGCTGCGCATTTGCTCGACGGCAACGAACAGGCTGCTCAGTTGCTCCTGATTGGTCTGCGCGCCCCGTGCGATTTCGCCGACCTGCTGTTCAACCCCAACGGCCAGCCGGGCAATGCTCGCCAGTTGCTGACCGGTGGATTCGACCTGCGCCACGCCACCGCTCAGGTCACCCGACAACTGCCGAATCTGCTCGACCACCTGACGGGTGCGCTGCTGGATATCCACGACCATCTCCCCAACTTCACTGGTCGCCGTCGCCGTACGCCCGGCCAGCCCGCGCACTTCATCGGCGACTACGGCAAAGCCACGGCCGTGTTCACCGGCCCGCGCCGCTTCGATGGCGGCGTTGAGGGCGAGCAGATTGGTCTGGCTGGCGATGGACTGAATCACCGCCGTGACACGCTGAATGTCTTCGCTGCGCTGGCTGAGGGCTTCGATGAGTTCACGGCTGCTGTCGGCCCGTTCACTGAGTTGGTGCATCAGGCCGATGGAAGCGTTGAGCACGTTGAGCCCGGCGCCGCTGCTCTCCCGCGCCTGGCTGGCGGCGGTCAGCGCTTGCTGGCTGAGGGTCGAGGTGGCGCGCTCGGTGGCAATCATCACGTCGGCACTGCTGACGATCTGCTCGGCCGCGTTGACTTGAGACTGCAGCTTGCCCGCCAGTTGCCTGACCGAAAACGCCACGGCCGCAGCAGACAGCGCGTTGCGGCTGGTGCTCCGGGACAGATCACGGGTCAGGCGCGTCATGTTGTCTTCGCCCGACTCTGCCAGGGCGACAGGCGTTCGCCCCGAAAAAAATCGCGGCACCCACAACAGCAACAGCGCAACGGGGAAGCACAGGTAGACGGACACATTACCCCAGGCCATCGCCGCGAACAGCAGACACAGCCCAAGGCTTTGCAGGGCGGGCGTCAGCCAGCGAGAACCGGTGACGACCTGCTGGTCGGCATCCCCGTGCGTCGGGTGAGAGGGTATTGCTGCGTGACGACCTTTCGCATCCATGTCCCGGACCTGCCCTGCTTTCATCATTGTGAAAGCATTAAACGCCCAAATAGCGGCCATGCGCCATGAGTCATTGGTGGTAGTCGGTCGGAATGTGCGGCGAAGGGGGCGTTAGAGGGGAAGAGCAAGGACGGTGCGCAGTGGAACGGCTCGACCACCCGTTGCGGGCGGTCGAACCCGATGGATCACGCCTGACGCTGGTGGCGGTCGATCTGCTCGTGACGTTCTTGAGCTTCGATGCAGTACTTGGTGGTCGGGCTGATCAGCAGGCGCTTGAGGCCAATCGGCTCGCCGCTGTCTTCGCACCAGCCAAAGGTGTCGTCAGTGATGCGGCTCAGGGCCATTTCCAGCTGTGGCAGCATGCGCTGGTCGCGGTCAATCACGTTCACCAGCCAGTGACGCTCTTCTTCCACGGAAGCTGCGTCGGCAGGGTCAGCCGGGGTGTCCAGGCTTTCGATCGCGATACGGCTCTGCTCGATGCGCGCGTGGATTTCGACTTTCATGGCTTGCAACAGGTCGACGAAGAACGCGTGTTGCTCGGCGTTCATGTAGTCATCGGCCGGCATCGCCAGCAACTTATCCTTGGTCATTGATTTCTCTATAAAAAAACGTGCATTAAGGCGATCTCAAAGGTGCGCCTCAACCTGGCATTAAACGCGCCGTAGTCTCGAAGCGCCGCTTGGCACTCAATTTACGAGGGGCGGCAGTCTAAGGCCGGGTTCGGTACTCGGCAACATAATTGATCAGGATTCGTCCAACAAGGGCTTGAATACCCGGTGGCGTTGGGTCGCGCCGGGGTTTTATTGCACACTTCGCCCGGCTTGGGCGTCCTCAAAAAGAGGCAGATGGTGTCTGACCGGCCGTGGCGTGATCGGTTCAAACCGATAAAAAAACGAAAAGGGCCTGCGAACAGGCCCTTTGTATTAACGCATGCTCGACTCAGCGCTTGAGCTTGCGCTTGTTGCGGTACTGATCGATGACCACGGCGACGACGATGATCAGGCCTTTGATGATGTCCTGCACGTAAGCATCCACGCCGACAAAGGTGAAGCCGCTGGCCATGACCCCGAGGATCAACGCGCCGATGACGGTGCCGGTGATCCGGCCGACGCCACCGGCCAGGCTGGTGCCGCCGATCACCGCCGCCGCGATGGCGTCCAGCTCGTAGGAAACGCCCATGCCGGCCTGCCCCGTGGCCGCCCGCGCCGAGGCCACCACCCCGGCCAGCCCGGCCAACAGACCGGCGATGCTGTAGACGATCACCAGATGACGCTTGACGTTGATCCCCGAGGTGCGCGCCGCCTGCATGTTGCCGCCGATGGCATAAGTGTATTTGCCGTATTTGGTGTAGCGCAGGGCGATGTGAAAGATGACCGCAACCACCAGAAAGATGATGACCGGCATGGCGCCCTGCCCGATCGCGGTGTAGGAATCGTTCAACATGCTGACGGGCTGGCCGCCGGTGTAATAGCGCGCCAGGCCCCGCGCCGACACCATCATGCCCAGTGTGGCAATGAACGGAGGGATCCCGGTAATGGCGATGATGCTGCCGTTGATCGCCCCGGCGAGCAGGCCCACCCCAAGTCCGGCGATGACCGGCGCCCACACCGGCAGATCGGTCAGCGACGGAAACACCGCGCGGGTGTAATCCGACGATTGCGCCAGGCTGGCGGCAATCATCGCCGACAGCGCCAGCACCGAGCCTGACGACAAGTCGATGCCGGTGGTGATGATGACCTGGGTGACGCCGATGGCCAGCAGGCCGATGATCGAGACCTGCAGAATCATCAGCACCAGCCGCTGGGAGTTCATCAGAAAGCTCTGATCACGGACGATCCAGCCGAACAGCTCGAAAATCAGGCCGATGCCAATCAGCACCAGAAAGATGCTCAGTTCGGTGGGCATTCGGCGCTTGTGCTTGCGAGGCGCCAGCGCGGGTTTGTTTTCCAGCATCGTGTTCATCTTCATGTGTGCCTCTTGTTCTTTTTCGACCCGACTGGGGCATTACGACTGGGCCGTGGCGCAGTACTCGAATCGGCGTTTCAGTCGCCAGAGATCTGGTGAACGGGGAGTCAGTGAACAGGGTTTCCGGACGCCAGGTGCATGACCCGCTCCTGGGTGGCTTCGGCGCGGTCAAGGGTGCCCATCATTTCGCCTTCGTGCATGACCATGACCCGGTCGCTCATGCCCAGCACTTCCGGCAGCTCGGAAGAAATCATGATCACCGCCATGCCTTCGCTGGCGAGCAGGGAGATCAGCCGATAGATCTCGGCCTTGGCGCCGACGTCGATGCCGCGGGTGGGCTCATCGAGAATCAGCACCCGCGGATTGGTCATCAGCCAGCGCGCCAGCAGGGCTTTCTGCTGATTGCCGCCGGACAGCGTGTCGATGCATTGCTCAAGGGACGGCGTTTTCACCCGCAGCTTCTTGCACATGTCTTCGCACAGCACACGCAGGGCTTTCTGGTGGACAAAACCGTTGCCGACGTAATGGGGCAGCACCGCCATCTCCATGTTTTCCAGCACCGACAGGCACGGAAACAGACCGCTGAGCTTGCGATCTTCGGTCAGCAGCGCAAAGCCTTTCTCGATGGCGAAGTGCGGGTCGCTGACACGGATCGGCGTGCCGTCGAGGAGGATTTCTCCCCGTGAACTCGGCGTGATGCCGAAGATCGTTTCAGCGACATTGGTGCGCCCCGAGCCCATCAGCCCGGCGATGCCCAGCACTTCACCGGCGTGCAGGTCGAATGACACGCCTTCGAACACACCGTCCAGAGACAGGTCGCGCACCGACAGCAGCAACTTGCCCACCGGCTGATCGCGTTCCGGAAACAGCTGGGTCAGTTCACGTCCGACCATCATCGAAATCAGGCTGTCGCCGTTCATGCTGTCGGCCCGCTGCAGGCCGATGTAGGCGCCGTCACGGAACACCGCCACTTCATCGGCGATGGCGAACACTTCGTTCATCTTGTGGGTGATGTAAATGATGCCCTTACCCTGGGCGCGCAGGTCGGCAATGATCGAAAACAGGTGGGCCACCTCCGTCTCGGTAATGGCGGAGGTCGGCTCGTCCATGATCAACACGTCGGAGTCGTAGGAAACGGCCTTGGCGATCTCGACCATCTGCCGTTCGGCGATGCTCAGGTTGCCGACCTGCTCTTCAGGATCGAGGTTGATGCGCAGGCGTTCGAGCAATTCTGCCGTGCAGCGGTGCATCGCGCGGTGGTCGACCATGTGCAGGCCGTTGAGCTGCTCGCGGCCGATCCAGATATTCTCGGCGATGCTCATGTGGGGCATCAGGTTGAGCTCCTGATGGATCATTGCAATGCCCGACTGCAGCGCCGCCAGCGGCGACTGGAACACCACCGGCTTGCCGCGCAGGCGGATTTCGCCGGTGTCGGGCTGGTAGATGCCGGCGATGATTTTCATCAGCGTGGACTTGCCCGCACCGTTCTCGCCCATCAGCGCCAGTACGCTGCCGGGGCGCACGCGCAGTTGCACGTTATCCAGCGCCACCACCCCGGGGAAGCCCTTGCTGATGTTGGTGATCTCCAGCAAATAAGGGTGCTCGGCGTCGTTCGCCGTCCCGGAGACGGGCGGGTTCGTTGAAGCCGAAGCGGTTGTGGAAGCGAACATGGTCACAGGCTCCTCGGGTGACAGGGTCGGCAGAGGCACGGCCGGGCCGTGGTCTGCCGGGTGTCAGTCGGTGTGAGGTGAGCGGTTATTTGAAGGTATTGACGTTGTCCGGCGTGATCAGCTTGAAAGGGATCACGATGGCCTGTTCGGGCAGCGTTTCCTTCTTCGCCAGTTTCACGGCCGCATCAATTGCGCCCTCGCCCTGACCCTTGGCGTCCTGGAAGACCGAGACAGAGAGGTCGCCCTTCTTCACCGCGCTCAGGCCATCCGGTGTGCCGTCGACGCCGGCCACAAACACCTCACCTTTCTTGCCCGCCTGCTTCAGCGCCATGGCCGCGCCGATGGCCATTTCGTCGTTGTTGGAGATGACCGCTTTGAAGTCGCCGCCCTGGGTCAGCCAGTCATTGGTGACGTCCATCCCCTTCTGCCGCTGCCAGGCGCCGGTCTGCTCCTGGGTGACTTTGATGTTGGGGTAGTTTTTCAGGACTTCTTTCACACCCGCCGTGCGGTCGCGGGTGGAGTTGTTGGCCAGCTCACCGAGCAAGATGACGACATTGCCTTTGCCGTCCATCTTCTTGGCCAGGTATTCCATCTGCATGCGCCCGGCTTCCTTGTCGTCGGAGGTCACGGAAGCAACGCCTGCGGGCAGTTTCGGATCGTCCGGGCGGCGGTTGACGTAAACCAGCGGGATGCCGGCGGCCGTGGCCATCTTGGTGATGCGGTTGGTCGCTTCGGTGTCGACCGGGTTGACGATGAGCGCATCGACTTTTTTGCCGATCAGCTCTTGCACCTGATCGAGCTGTTTGTTCACGTCATTGCGGCCATCGACGAACTGCAGATCGACGCCGCCCATGGCTTTGACTTTCTTGTCCATGTCCTCGCGCATGTAGGTCAGGTAAGTGTCATCGAACTGCGACATGGATACGCCGATCTTCAGGTCGGCGGCCAGGGTGGCGCCGCTGCTCAGCATCAGGGCCAGGGCGAGTGAGGTGAAACGGAGCGGGGTATTCATGAACGGTCTTTCTCCAGATTCTTGTTGTTGTAGTGGCAGGAATAACGACTGCTGGAGGTGCTGATACTTAGCGCGGAGCCATTGGCGCCGTGTCTGAGAGATGCGCGACCGACCCGCCCGATGGCCCGCACACCACAACGCCGCGGCTTTGGACGCAGAGCACGTGAGCGATGGTTTCAAGGGCGGATTCGAAAGCCGGGGCGGCGTTGGTCAATCTGTCGGAAACGGAGCGGGGAATGGCGGGAAGCGCGAGTAAGAAGGGACGGCAAGCCTTGGCGGCTGATCTGAAGATGTTCATCGGCGGTACCTGTCTGCGATTGGCTTTCTTGTTTTTGTGTCGCGCGTCCGGCCTGCTGCCGGGAGACCCGGCACCAGGCGCTGACGGCGATCGTCGGCAACCTGGAAATGACTCTATTGGAAAATAATTTCTACTTCAACAGCTTTTAGAATTAATTTCTATTTTGATGTTTTGTCGCCTGAAGCTCAGTTATCGGGGGGTGTACACGATGCCCTGTAGGCGCGAGCTTGCTGGCAAACACGGTGTGTCATTCACCTCCCCGGGTACAGGCCCATCGTGGGTTCGCCAGCAAGCCGGCTCCAACGGGTCGGGTGAGTCATCTCCATTTCTGGTGCAGACCCACCGTGTTCGCCAGCAGGCCGGCTCCTACGGAGTGAGATGCGTGCAGACCTCTCACAGCACCACCACCCTGCCCTCCATTGCGCTGATCCTCGCAGCATCCAGCACTTTGGCCGAAGCCACGGCATCGTTTGCATCCACAGGATTACGCCCCTGATTCATCACCGCCTCCTGCAGCTGCCGGTAAAATTCAGTCCAGCAGCCACGCTCCGACGGGACCCGCTCGCGGTGCTCGCCCTGCTCGAACCAGCCCCAGCGTCGATGTTCTTCCACGCCCCAGCGTTCGCCTTCTGACTTGGGAGATAAGCCTGCAAGTGCAGCGGCTTCCTGACCGTCGAGGCCCTCCACGGTATAGCAGCCCTGGGAACCGTTGACCCGAAATCTCGGGCCTTGAGCGTTCTGCAGGCAGTTGCCCCAGAGGTGCGAAACCACGCCATTGGCATGGGTCAGTGAAACAAAGAAGCCGTGATCGGCTTTCTGCTCCGGCGTGGCGAACTCAAGCTCGGCGTATACCCGCTTCACCGGCCCGAACAACAGCAGCGCCTGGTCCACCAGATGGCTGCCGAGATCGCGGAGAATGCCGCCGCCGCTTTCCTTGCCCACGGAGGACGGCGAATAGCGCTCGACCCGGGACTCAAAGCGGCTGATGTCGCCGAGAATGCCCTGATCGATCAGTTTGCGCACGGTGAGAAAATCCGAATCCCAGCGGCGGTTCTGGTACACACCCAACAGCACGCCTCGGCGTTCGGCGGCATCCACCAGCTCTTTTGCAGCCTGGGCATCCGACGCGAACGGCTTGTCGCTGACCACGGGGACGCCCAGTTCGATAGCGTCCAGAATCAATGCACGCCGGGAGGCCAGCGGTGTCGAGATCACCACTGCATCAATACCGGCGGCGACCAGATCGGCCAGGCTGTCGAAGGCCGGGACTTTGGGGTAATCGTTGCGCAGGTCCTGACGGCGTTCCGGCGAACGGGTGACCACGCCGGCAAACGTCACGCCGGGCTGGCTGGCAATCAGCGGGGCGTGGAAATAGCGCCCGCCTTTGCCGTAGCCGATGAGTCCGATTTTCATGTGTAATCTCCTTGCAACACCTTGTCTGGCTCCTACAGGACAAATGTGTCTCAGCAGGATGAAAGCGTTCCCACTGTAGGAGTGAGCTTGCTCGCGATAGCTTTCCGTCCGGTACATATATGTATCTGATACACCGTCATCGCGAGCAAGCTCACTCCTACAAGGGTCATATCCATTAATACTGACGCGCCTTGGCCAGCGCCGCTTTTTGCCGCTCATACGCCTCGGCCGTTGTGCCGGTGGTCGACACCTGCGCCACGCCCACGCGCCACCACGACAGGTAGCCGTGGATCATGGTTTTCGGCAGCACCTTGATGTCGATCAGCGTCGAAACCGTCTGCGTACGCGCATCGGCCAATGCCGCCTCCAGCTCCTGGGCGTTGCTGACCTTGTAGGTCTTGCAGCCATACGCCGCCGCACTCATCGCAAAATCCACCGGTACAAAGTCGCCATCCAGCTGACCGGTCTCGGGATTGCGGTAGCGGAACTCGGTGCCGAAGCTGCCCATGCCGTTGCCCATCTGCAAATTGTTGATGCAACCGAAGGCCATGTTGTCCAGCAGCACCACATTGATCTTGCGCCGTTCCTGAATCGACGTGGCCAGCTCCGAGTGCAGCATCATGTAGGAACCGTCGCCGACCAGCGCGTACACCTCACGCTCCGGCGCCGCCATTTTCACGCCCAACGCGGCGTTCACCTCATAGCCCATGCACGAATAGCCGTACTCGACGTGATAACTGTCGACACTGGTGCTGCGCCAGGCCCGCTGCAAATCCCCGGGAAGGCTGCCAGCCGCCGCGACGATGACGGCGTCCGCTGGCAATTGCTGGTTGAGCACGCCCAACATCCGGCTCTGGGTCAGGCATGACCCGGTCATCTCGATGAAATCGCGCAGCACCTGAGGGTCGAGATGGCCGCTGACTTCCGGCTCGAAAGCCTCGGTCTGGTATTCCACGGCGTACAGCCGGTCCACTTCCGCGTCCAGGGCGGCCCTCGCCTCTCGCGGCTGATCGCCCCATTGCGCGCGGTAGTCGCCCAACTGATCCGCCAGCGACTGCAACGCCAGACGCGCATCGGCCAGCACCTGCACGCCATCGAGTTTCTGCACATCGAATGCGCCGACGTTGAGGTTGAGAAATTGCACGTCAGGGTTCTGGAACAGGGATTTGGAGCCGGTGGTGAAGTCGCTGTAACGGGTGCCGACGCCGATGATCAGGTCCGCTTCCCGGGCCAGGGTATTCGCCGCCAGGGTGCCGGTCTCGCCGATACCGCCCATGTTCAGCGGATGGGCGGAGACGATGGCGCTCTTGCCGGCCTGGGTTTCGCTGAACGGAATGCCGAAGCGCTCGGCGAACGCCTGCAACTCGGCGGCCGCACCGGAGTAACGCACGCCGCCGCCACAGATCAGCAGCGGCTTGCGTTTGCCTTTGAGCAGCGCCACGGCGTCGTTGAGCATGGCTTCGGTGGGCGGACGTCGGTCGATGCGGTGCACGCGCTTTTGCAGGAATGAATCGGGGTAATCGTAGGCTTCGGCCTGCACGTCCTGGGGCAGCGCCAGGGTGACAGCGCCGGTTTCGGCAGGGTCGGTGAGTACGCGCATAGCGTTGAGGGCCGCGCTCATCAGTTGCTCGGGGCGGTTGATGCGGTCCCAGTATTTGCTCACGGCCTTGAAGGCGTCATTGGTGCTGATGCTGAGGTCGTGGAACTGCTCGATCTGTTGCAGCACCGGATCGGGCTGGCGGCTGGCGTAGACATCACCGGGCAGCAACAGCAGCGGAATGCGGTTGGCCGATGCGGTGGCCGCAGCGGTGATCATGTTCGCGGCACCGGGGCCGACCGATGAGCTACAGGCGTAGACCTTGCGCCGCAGGTGTTGCTTGGCAAACCCCATGGCAGCGTGGCACATGCCTTGTTCGTTGCGGCCTTGATGGACGATGAGCCCGCCGCTGTCCTGCTCCAGCGCCTGGCCCAGGCCCAGCACGTTGCCGTGACCGAAAATGGTGAACACCCCGGCGACGAACTTGCTCTGCACGCCGTCGACTTCGACGTACTGGTTATCGAGAAACTTCACCAAGGCCTGGGCCATGGTCAATCGAGTCGTGATCATGCTTGCACCTTGTTGTTATTAGAGGTGATTGCTTCATCTGCTCACCGCGATCCCCTGTAGGAGTGAGCTTGCTCGCGATTGCTATGTGTCATCTGCACAGGTCTTGGCTGATACCACGCAATCGCGAGCAAGGTGGAGCGCCACCCCGGTCACTCCTACAAAGGTGATGCATCGCAGGCAGGATTGATGTGGCCTCTTACTTCGCCGTCGGCATGCTGAATTCCGCGCCCTTGGCGATGCTGTCCGGCCAGCGCTGCATGACGCTTTTGTAGCGGCTGTAAAAGCGCAGGCCTTCTTCGCCGTAAGCGTGGTGATCGCCGAACAGCGAGCGCTTCCAGCCACCGAAGGAATGCCAGGCCATCGGCACCGGGATCGGCACGTTGATGCCCACCATGCCGACCTTGATGTTGCGCGCAAAGGCCCGGGCGATGCCGCCGTCGCTGGTGAAGCACGACACGCCGTTGCCGAATTCGTGGGCGTTGATCAGCTCCACCGCCGAAGCGAAATCTGGCACGTGGACGATACCCAGCACCGGTCCGAATATTTCTTCCTTATAAATAGTCATCTCCGGCGTCACGTCATCGAACAGCGTGGCGCCGACGAAGAAACCCTGTTCCGCTCCCGGCACGCTGAAGTTGCGCCCGTCGACAATCAGCTTCGCGCCTTCCTGCACGCCCTGGGCGATGTAGCCCTCGACCTTGGCCTTGTGCACCGCGGTGACCAGCGGGCCCATGTCCGAATCGGCGTTCATGCCGTTGCCGACCTTGAGCGCATCGATGCGCGGCAGCAGCTTGTCGATGAGTTTCTGCCCCACGTCACCCACCACCACGGCGATGGAAATCGCCATGCAGCGCTCGCCTGCCGAACCGTAGGCCGCGCCGATCAATGCGTCGGCGGCCTGATCCAGGTCGGCATCGGGCATGACGATCATGTGGTTTTTCGCACCGCCGAGGGCCTGCACGCGTTTGCCGTGTGCAGTGCCCTGCTGATGAATGTATTCGGCGATGGGCGTGGAGCCGACAAACGAAATCGCCTCGATGCCCTTGTGCTGCAACAGCGCGTCCACGGCGACTTTATCGCCCTGCACCACGTTGAACACGCCATCGGGCAGGCCCGCCTGTTTCAACAGCTGCGCCATCAGCAGGCTCGCGGACGGGTCGCGCTCGGACGGTTTGAGGATGAAGCAGTTGCCGGTGACCAGCGCCATGGGAATCATCCACAGCGGCACCATCACCGGGAAGTTGAACGGCGTCACGCCAGCGCAAACCCCCAGTGGCTGACGCAGGTTCCAGTTGTCGATGCCGCCACCGATGTTGTCGCTGTAGTCGCTCTTCAACAGGCTCGGCGCGCCACAGGCGAACTCGACGATCTCGATGCCTCGAACCACTTCACCCTTGGCATCGGAAAACACCTTGCCGTGCTCGCGGCAGATGATGGCCGCCAGTTCGTCATGGTGCTGGTCGAGCAATTCCTTGAACTTGAACATCACCCGCGCACGGCGCAGGGACGACTGATCCGCCCAGGCGGGAAACGCCGCCTGGGCAGCGGCAACGGCTTCGTCGACGGTCTTCAGTTCCGCCAGCGCGACCCGAGCCTGCACGGCGCCGGTGGCCGGATTGAACACGTCGCTGAAACGCTCGGCGCTGTCGTGAATCTGGCCGTTGATGTAGTGGCCGATGATCGGGGCGTTGCTCATGACGGGCTCCTTCAAAAAAATTCGGGTTACAGATCCAGCAGCCAACTGTGCTGCGGATCATTGTGAAATTGCCATGCGCGTTTGGGGCCGGCCATCACGTTCAAATAATAGGACTCGTAACCATACGGCACGGTGACCGGGTGATACCCCTTGGGCACGGTGACCAGATCATTGTTCTCAACGGCCATGGCCTGATCGATGCTGCGATCGTCGGTGTAAACGCGCTGGAACACATAGCCCTGGGGCGGGTTGACCTGATGGTAATAGGTTTCTTCGAGAAAGCTCTGGTGCGGTAAATCATCTGTGTCGTGCTTGTGCGGCGGGTAGCTCGACGAGTGGCCCGAGGGCGTGCGCACCTCCACCACCAGCAATGAATGTGCAGGTTCGGAATCGGGAAGGATGTCGCAGACGTAACGGGTGTTGGCCGCCCGGCCGCGCACGCTGCGCTTCATCGTGTCGGGCGTAATCAGCCGCGCGGGCAGGTCTTTGGACGCATCACCCGGCGCGACGCACACGGCAATCTGCACTGCGCTCAACGCCGTGACTTCGGCCTGACTCCCCGGCGGCAGGTACACAGCGAAAGGCGATTTGTCCTCGAACACGGACTGCCGATCGCCGAGGTTTTCCCAGTTGAAACCGCCCTGCCCCGGCGCCTCGCCGCTGACGCTGATGCGACCGCTGAGCAGCACCAGGCAGATTTCCTTGTCGCCCGCACTCACCGGCAGACGTTCGCCGACGCTGAGTCGGTGGGCGGAGAACCCGACGTAGGTCAACACGCCGTCGGCCAGCGCTACGACGTCGCGCCCTTCTGCTTTGCTCTTGACCAAGAGATTCATGTTCACAGGCTCCTGTGTTCAGGCGGTTGTTGAGGCGTGCTGTGTTGTTGAGCGGAGTGATTCACCTGCGCGGCGGCCAGCAACGTGCGCAGGGTCTCGTAGCCCTTCTTCGCATAGACATAGCTCGGCGCGACGGCCGGGTCCTGTTCCGCTTCGACCACCAGCCAGCCTTGGTAACCGGCCTGCATCAACACGTTCAGCAGCGCGGCGAAATCGATGTCGCCATCGCCGGGCACGGTAAAGGTGCCGTTGACGATGCAGTCCGGAAAGCTCCACAAGTTGTTGCGCGCCAGTTGCACCACCGGCTTGCGCACGTCCTTGAAATGCACGTGGCAGACGCGATTGATGTGTTTGCTCAGCACCTCCAACGGTTCGCCGCCACCCATGTAACAGTGACCGGAATCGAACAGCAGGCCGACTTCGTCGCCGGTCAGGATCATCAGCGTGTCGATGTCCTCAGGGGACTCCACGTACGCGCCCATGTGATGGTGATAGGCCAGGCGAACGCCCCGGGACAGCGTGAACCGGGCCAGCTCGGTGAGTTTGTCGGCGTAGGCCTGCCAGGCACTGGCGCTGTGGAAGCGCGGCCGCTCGACCAGTCGGATGCGCTGGCCCTGAATCGAATCGGCCACTTCACCGTAGACCAGCACCGTGGCGCCGCTGTGCTTGAGCAGTTCGACGTGGCTGGCGATGGCGTCGATTTCCTCGGCCGCCGAACGGCTGGCGAGTCGACCGGAATACCAGCCTGACACCAACGCCAGGTCATACGGGCGCAACACACCGGCCACGCCTTGGGCGTCCTTGGGGAATTTGCCGTTGAGCTCGAAGCCTGCGTAGCCGATCTCCTTGCCCTCACTAAGGGCCGTGCTCAGAGGCGTTTCCCCGCCGAGGGCCGGGAGGTCGTCGTTGCTCCAGGAAATCGGGTTGATGCCAATTCGGATTGCAGAAGCGGGCATGGCTGCACCTTTATTGTTGTTATCTCGTTCAACTGAAAACACAGGCCTGGCGTGCTGACGTCAGGCCCGGGCGTCGCGCCAGGATTCGATCAGGAAACCGAAGTTGCTCTGCACCCGAGTGATCAGGTCCGCGTCATCGATTTCGCCCTCCAGCCAGGCTCGGCTGGGCTCGTGAAAGATCGTGCGGCCTACGGCAAAACCCCGGCAGGTGGTACTTTTCGCCGCCTGACGAAAGCCTTCCGCCAGGGTTTCGGCGGGCGCGTTCAGCCCCAGCAACACCACGCCCCGGCAGTACGGATCGCGCTCGTGGATCAGCGCGTCGAGTTGCTCCCAGACCTCGGCAGTCTGCGATTCGATTTTCCACCAGGCCGGGTAAATGCCGAGGTTGTAGAGGCGCTTGAGGGAACGGTAGATGACGTCCGGGTGGGTCGAAGGATGATCCTTGGGCGGGATAACCTCCAGCAGCAGTTCGTGCCCACTGGCCAGAGACGCCTGATACAGCCCCAACAACTGCGCTTCCTGCTCCAGGCGCAGCATCGGCTCGTCGTCCGGGTGGTATTGCACCAGGCACTTGATGATTTGTTCCTGAGGCCAGGCCAGTAACGTGCTGCCCACCGAACGCCCGTGTTCGAACGCCAGCGGGCGTGAACCCTGCACTTCCACCGGACGGGCCACCCACCAGCCGCGCCCGCTGGCGGCATTCAGTGAATCCTGAGCAAAGCGCTGATCTGCAAGCACGCCGACATCGGCGACGATGCCGCGCTTGTGCAAGTCGGCCTCGACCCGCGCGACCGCCTGAACGAACAACTGCTTGAGCGGGCCGATGCAGGCCGGATCGCGCCCGGCCTTTTGCGCCAGTTCCACCAGTTGCCCGCGATGATCGAAGGCAAAAATGAACAGTTGCTGCCACTCGCGACGGGGCACGCTGGCACGATGCAGGCGTTGCAGCACCGGGTCTTGATCGGGTCGGGTAATCGGCACCGGGCTGTTGAACAGGTATTCCAACTCAGTCAGCGTCGGCATGGCCGGCGCGCAGGCGTGGCGCGATACCACCAGACCACCGCAGGCATTCGCCAGCTGGCAGCAGCGCTCGTCGCTCTCGTCGTTGAGCCAGCCCTTGAGAAAACCGGACATGAACGCATCGCCCGCGCCCAGCACATTCAACACTTCCACGCGCACGCCGGGGTAGATCGCGCCGTCTTCAAGATTCGCGGGAATGGCTCCGTGAATCACCGTACAGCCTTGAGGCCCGAGCTTCACCACCAAAGTCGCGGCACTGAGCTCGCGGACCCGGCGCAGGGCGCTGAGCAAATCGGTCGAGCCGCCAGCGATGAGAAATTCTTCTTCGGTACCGACGATCAGGTCGAAGCGCGGCAGGATGCGCTGCACGTGCTGGCTGACGGTGTCGTTGGCGACGAAGCGCGTCTCGCCGTCAGCCTTGCCGGCCAGGCCCCAGAGCACCGGGCGGTAATCGATGTCGAGGACACGTTTGACGTTGTGCTTTTCGGCGTAGTCCAGCGCCTGACTGCTGGCGCGGAACACCTGATCGGTGGAGAAATGCGTGCCGGTGATCAACAGCGCCTTGCTGGAGGCTATCTGCGCTTCTTGAATGTCTTCCGGTTGCAGCGCCATGTCGGCGCAGTTTTCGCGGTAGAACACCAGCGGAAAGGTTTCGCGGTCCTTGATGCCCAGCAGGACCATCGCGGTCAGGCGCTCGGCGTCGACCTTGATGCCGCTGATATCGCAGCCCTCCCGCGCCAGGGATTCCACCAGAAAACGGCCCATGTGGTCGTCGCCCACGCGGGTCAGCATGGCTGACTTCACCCCCAGCCGTGCGGTGCCAAAAGCGATATTGGCGGAGGAGCCGCCCAGGTATTTGGCGAAACTGCTGACGTCCTCCAGGCGCGCGCCGATCTGCTGCGCATAGAGATCGACGCCCAGGCGCCCGAGACAAATCACGTCCAGCTGACGCCCGGTGGCAAAACGAGTCTGGCCCATGCCGGCCCCTCTTCTTTTATTGTTATGGGTTTGATTGCTGATGCCCTCGCCCGCAAACGCAATGCTTGCACGCGAGTTCGTGGATGCAGACTAGAACGGCGCCGGGCCTTGATCAATGAATTTTTCTAAATTATTTTCAGGTGGAATATTTATTCCACTTTGCATTGCGGGTCGCAGCCTGCAAAACTGGCCGCCTGTCTTCTGCACAATTTGCCACGCCACAACCCGCCAAAGGATTCGCACGTATGCCCAGCCTCGATCAGCCAGGCTCTCCCGACACCGGAACCGACGGTTTGACGCCCGTCACCGCCGCGCCCGAGACCGCCGATGCACTGCTCAAGCTGATCACGGCCGAATACGAGAGCCTGCCGCGTCAGCTCAAGCGCATCGCCAGTTACATGAGCCAGCAGAGCGACCGGATCATGGTCGACCGCATCAGCGACATCGCCCGGGAATGCGAGGTGCATCCTTCGGCCATTGTGCGGTTCTCCCAGCGCTTCGGCTTCAGCGGGTTCAGCGAGATGCAGGCGCTGTTTCGCGAGGCCTACACCCACAAAACCACGCCCGTGCAGAACTACCAGCAACGCATTCGCAGCATGATCGCCAACAAATCCCAGAAGGCCAGCGCTGGCGACCTGGCCCGCGAATGTGTGAATGCCACGCTGTCGGGGCTGGAGCGGCTGGCGCTGGAACTGGACGACGAAGCGTTCGAGAAAGCCGTGGACCTGGTGGTCAACGCCGACAATATCTACGTGGTCGGGGTGCGACGCTCTTTCGCCGTCGCCGATTATCTGGTCTACAACCTGCAGCACACCAACAAGCGCATCCACCTGATTTCCGGCCTCGGTGGCAGTTACCGCGAGCAGATGCGCAGCGTGCGCGCCAATGACCTGGTGATCGCCATCAGCTTCACGCCCTATGGCAAGGAAACCCAGCATTGCCTGCGCATCGCCCAGCACCATCAGGCCAAGACGTTGATCATTACTGACAGCAACCTTTCGCCGCTGGCCAAGCGCGCCAATGCCGTGCTGCTGGTCAACGAAGGCAGCTCGTTCGCGTTTCGTTCGCTCAGTGCCACGTTGTGTCTGTGTCAGGCGTTATTCATTGCCGTGGCCTATCGACTGGAGCTGAAGGTGGACGAAATCTCCGAACAGGCCGGTTTCGACGACTGATAACCGACGACCCTGTACACACCCGACGAGCTGTACAAGCTTTGTATAGCTTTTGACATCACGTACGTGATTATCCGCTGCATTGCACATGGAACATGCATCTGAGCTGACTCTCGCTCGCAAGGTCATGGATCAGGACCACACCTCATCCACTTGCCTGAGCCGCCATCATGTTTTTCGACTCGTCCAAGAACAAAACCATCCAGGACCTGCATCTGACAGTCGCCCATCAGGCCAGCCTGCTGGAGGCGATCAATCGCTCGATGGCCAGCATCGAATTCGATCTGAACGGTGTGGTGCTCAAGGCAAACGACAACTTCTTCAAAACCATGCGCTACCGGCCCGAGCAGGTCATCGGCAAGGAACACCGCCTGTTCTGCACGCCGGAGTATGCGCGCAGTCCGGAGTACGCGCAGTTGTGGTCGCGCCTGCGTAACGGCGAGTTCGTGTCGTCAACCTTCCAGCGCATTGCGAGCGATGGCAGCACGGTGTGGCTGGAGGCCAGTTACAACCCGGTCAGGGATTCGGACGGCAAGGGTACGAAGATCAAAGCGCTTGGTAGGACCGGCTTTAGCCGGGAAGAGGCCCTCGCAATCGCTATCAATTTTGATCGTGCCCACGCTCCGCGTGGGTATGCATCCCGAGACGCTCCGCGTCCATTCAAGGCTGGAACCGATGCCGATGACTGCATGCAATGCTTTCTGTTGGACCGGCTTCAGCCGGGAAGAGGCCAGTTCAGGCGCTGGCGATTGCGCAATGTTTGAAGGGGACTCTGTTTGAAGGGGACTGATTTATTTACAACGCTTCACCGTAAATTAATCTGTCCCCGACCTGCAATCTGTCCCCGTGCTCCCTCCCCACGCGTCACCCGTCTTTACCTACAACTGCCCTTCATTCCGGCTACGCATGGCCTTCGCCCGCTTTTCCAACACAACGTAAACCACCAGCGCAATCATCAGCGGGATGAGGAAGTAGATCACCCGATAGCCAATCAACGCGGCCAGCAGTTGGCCTTTGCTGAATTGGTGTTGCATCAATGTGATGAACACCGTCTCAAGCACGCCTAACCCAGCAGGGATGTGGGCGATGACGCCGGCGATGCTGCTGATGAGCAGGATCCCGAGCACGGCCGGGTAGAAGGCTTTTTCCGGCAGCAGCACGTAGATCAGCAGCGCCATCAGCCCCCAGTTCAGCGCGCCCAGCAGGGCTTGGCGCATCGCCTGGTTGAGCGAGGGCAGCACAAACTGTTGCTTGCGAACGGTCCAGGTGCGTTTTCTGGAAAAGCGGCAGGCCAGAAAGTACGCCAGGCAGACCGCCAGCAGGACAAAGCCGATCAGTTGCAGCGTGGTGTCGCCGATCTTCCAGCCTTCGGGCAAGTCGACGAAGTCACCCGCGAACACAAACCCGGCCAGCAGCATGTAGCCCAGCCAGTTGGTGATCAGGCTCAGGCTGAGGATGCGGGTGATGGTCGGCACGTCCAGGCCTAGCCGCGAATACAGGCGGTAGCGAAGCGCGATGCCGCCGACCCAGGAACTCAGGTTGAGGTTGAACGCGTAGCAAACGAAGGTCACCGGAATGATCTGTTTCACCGCCAACTTGTGTTCGGTATAGCGCCGGGCCAGGACGTCGAAGCAGCAGTAGGTCAGGTAGCTGCCTGCGGCGATGACAAAACCCAGCGCCAGGGTACTGAGCTTGTAGGACTCCAGCGCGTGCATCACCTCGTTCCAGTCGAGGTTTTTCATCAGCGTGAAAAGAAGCACCGGCACGGCGATGAAGAAGAACAGCGTGAAGGCGCGCTTGGCCCATTTCAGCCAGGGACGATGCTTCCCCGCGTCGTCCGACTTCTGCTCGTGGGTAGAGGCTTGAGAGACACCGGTCATAGGGATTTCTCCTGTTCGGCCGGCAGCTCGTTTTTGATCGCAGCGGCTTCCGGCAGGGTTTCCGGGGCGCGCACGGGTTTCAGGCGCGGGCCGTGGACCGGGAACAGGCCGGCGATTGCCGGGAAGTGCCGCAGGAAGTGGAAGCTGAGGAAAATCATCGGCGCGCGCCACCACTGCCCTTTCGCCAGGCCCTTGAGGTTGACCTGTTTGCTGTGAGTCATGGCGAGGTCGCGCAGGTGTTCGTGCAAGCGCTGGTTCAAGGCGTGGTCGCGGATGAACAGGTTGGCTTCCAGATTTAGCGCCAGGCTCAGCGGGTCGAGGTTGCTGGAGCCGACGGTTGACCACTCGTGGTCGATCAACGCGACTTTGCCGTGCAGCGCCCGTTGTTTGTATTCATGGATGATCACGCCTTCGCGCAGCAGCCAGGTGTAGGTCAGGCGCGAGCACACGCGCACGAACGGCATGTCCGGCTTGCCCTGGAGGATCAGCGTGACCTTCACCCCGCGACGGGCCGCGTTGCGCAGTTCACGCAGGAACCGGTAGCTGGGAAAGAAGTACGCGTTGGCGATGGTGATGCGCTGAGTCGCGTTGCGCATCGCCAGCAGGTATTGCTCTTCGATGTCGGTGGTGTGATGACGGTTATCGCGCTCAGCAAGCAACATCCGTGCGCTGCCGGCCTGACGCGTCACCGGCTTGAGCGGCGTGAAGGTCTTGCGCACGGCGGGGCCGAGCATGCCCAGGGTCGAGCGATAGATGTCCGCGACGATCGGCCCGCGCACGAGCACGGCGTAGTCCTGTTTGGCAGTGATGCCGGTGTCGGCCATGTGGTCAACGCTGTAGTTGATGCCGCCCATGAACGACGTCTCGCCATCGATCACCACCACTTTGCGGTGCAGGCGCCGGAACAGGTTGGTGCGCATGCCCATCAGTTTAGGGCGCGGGTCGAACAGCTGAATCTGCACGCCGGCTTCGATCATTTTGCTGACAAAAGCTGTGCTCAGGTCGCTGGTGCCGTAGTCGTCCACCGTGATGACCACACGGACGCCACGGCTGGCCGCTTCGATCACGGCCTGCTGCAAACCCTCACCGACGCGGTCTTCGAAGATGATGAAGGTTTCGATCAACACTTCTTCGCGCGCCGCCCGGATGGCGTCGAACACCCGGGCGAAAAAGTCTTCGCCATTAATCAACAACTCCACCGAGTTGCCATCCCGCCAAAGGCCACACATGGCGCCCATCGCTTTCATACCCCTCATAGCGTTACCTCCACCGCCAACGGCGCATGATCGGAAAGGTGCGACCAGGGACGATTCGACATCACCCTGGGCGACCGGATGTGCGCGTTGCGCACGTAAATGCGGTCCAGGCGCAACAACGGAAAGCGCGCCGGGAAGCTTTTCGCCGGCGCACCAAATGATTCAACAAAGACTTCGCGCAGCCCGGCAGGATTCAACACGCTATCGGCCTTCTGCCGCCAATCGTTAAAGTCCCCCGCCACGATCACCGGCGCGTCGGCAGGCAAGCGGCCCACCAGATCCGCGATCAACTTCAGTTGCTGCTGTCGGTGCCCTTCTTTCAAGCCCAGGTGCACACACACCGCGTGCAGCTCGCCGAAATGCGGCACATCCAGCACGCAATGCAGCAGGCCCCGTTCTTCGGTGCCATGGATGGAAATGTCGAGGTTTTCGTGACGAATGATGGGGTATTTGGACAGCAACGCATTACCGTGGTGACCATGGGGATACACGGCATTGCGGCCGTAGGCGAAATCCTTCCACATGCTGTCGGCGAGAAATTCGTACTGCGACGTGGTCGGCCAGTTCTTCACGTTCTGCGCGTGGTCCTGATGTTCGCCGTGGACTTCTTGCAAAAACACGATATCGGCCGACACCGTGCGCACCGCGTCGCGCAGCTCGGGCAGGATAAAGCGCTTGTTGAGGAAACCGAAGCCCATGTGCATGTTCATGGTCAACACGTTGAGCGTGACTGACGCCGACGCATTGTGTCGTCGGCCATTGAGGTCTTCGGGAATCAGGGCACTGGTCACAACGTGGCTCCATGCAAATCGCCTGGCGCAACTTCCAGGTTTTCAGTGAGATTGAAACGCTCAAGCAACCGGCGCGCGTCGTAGGGGGCGCGGACCTTGATGTCGTTATCGAAATAGCAATAAACGTCGCGGGACTTCCGCGCTCGGGGGGCTTTGTCCACGATCAGTTGAGCATCCTCGGGCTGCGCGCCCCGCTGCCAGGCATCGATGCGGTTGCCCCAATGCCTGATCGCCTCTTCGGAATAACCGCTGGCGTACAGTTCTTTGTCGCCATGCAGGCGCACGTAGACGAAATCAGTGGCGAGGTCTTCAACGTGGGGCCACTTGCCGGCGGTGTCAGCGACCACCAGCGCTACCTTGTATTTGCGCAGCAGCGCGACAAACTCAGGTACCAGAAAGCTTTCATGGCGGATTTCAACGGCGTGGCGCAGTTTCAGCCGCGCCGGAATGTCCAGATAACCCGGCTGCTGCAAACGCTCGGCGCATTGGCTGGCGCAGGCCTTCGCGGCTTTACCGTTGTGGGGCAACAGCTTCAGAAAATGCTCGAAACGCTCGGCGTCGAATTTGAAGTTGGGCGCGAACTGCCAGAGGATTGGCCCCAGCTTTTCTTTGAGCTGAAAAACGCCGGAGGCGAAAAAGTTGGCGACGGGCTCGTCGATTTCCTTGAGGCGGCGGACATGGGTGATGTAGCGCGGGCCCTTGACGCTGAAGACGAAGCCTTTCGGCGTGTGGTCGTACCAGCGCGCATAAAGGTCAGGCGACTGCAGCGAGTAGAACGAGCCATTGATTTCGATGCTGTTCACGGCTCTTGAGGCGAATTTCAACTCGTTTTTCTGCGTCAGGCCGATGGGATAGAAATCCCCGCGCCATGGCGTGTAACGCCAGCCTGAAATGCCGATACGAATGTCGCCCATGCCTGTGCTCTCTGATGTCCTGCCGCGGCACCTGCCCCGACACTTCTGAACTAGAGATAAGAAGCTTGAGAACGTGGCAGGTTCCCTGGCTTTTTGCCGCCGTTACGGCGCAGATTGCCGCAGCCTCAAACACCGCTTGCGCTCAGGAGTCGACCATGGCCCTTTTGACCTTTTCCCGCGCGCCGCAGACATTCATACGGCACCAGCGGCGGCGACCGTTTTTCGACGTATCGAGAAACAGCCAGTCGCAATCCGGCGCGGCACAGGCCTTGAGCCGGGCCGTGTCGCCGGAGGTGAGCAGCGTCGCCGCCTGCACCGCGAGACGACCGATAAACCCGGCCGTCATCGAACCCAGGTCGTCACCGACACGCCAGCGCCAGATCACACCCGGTGGCGTCAACACCAGCAGGCGCTGGTCGGCGGTGTCGGCGAGCGCCTGATTCAACGCATCAAGGCTGCCCGGGTCGGCATCGTGGTCCAGCGCCATGGGCTGCAACAACCGATACAGCGCTTCGCGGAAATCGATCAACTGTTGAAACGCCGTCACTGTGCGCCAGGAAGAACGCCGCACCAGCGCGACGAAGTGCTGATGCTCCTGATCGTCGATCAGCCCGGCATGGCGGAACCAGTGGACGATGTCCTCCAGATTGCTCAGCGCGTCGACAACCTCCCGCGCCCCCGTGCCCGGCCGACCGCCGTCACAGGTATTGAGGTAATCCAGCACCGCTGCGCCACCGACGAGATGGATGGCGTTGATCTTCAGTTGTCCGATAGACATGGCATGCCCTCAGTTTGAGGCGATGAGGGAATGATGACAGAGAAGTGAGGGGCTGCTGAAGTGTTGCAGGGTTGTGAGATGGGTCTCACCCCACATCTACTGGGCTCGCCACGCCTATCAACTCGTCCTCCCAAGCTGAGCAAGACTCGCCGCCAGGTCGCTCTCGCGGAACGGCTTGGTCAGGCGTGGCAAATCCGGATCAAGCCCTTCATGCTCGGCATATCCTGAGACGAGCAAAATCGGGGTCCCTGGCCGGGCGTTTCGGACGCGTCTGGCCAGGTCGGTACCACTGATGCCCGGCATGAGGTGGTCGGTCACGATCAGATCGACTCGCTGCCCGGTGCTCAGCAGTTGCAAGGCTTCCTCGCCGGAAGAGGCTTCGATCACGCGATAGCCTAGACCGGCCAGCATGTATGAGGTGCTGGCGCGCACCAGTTCTTCATCGTCGACCAGCAGCGCAGTCCCGCGCAGCGAACGGCGCTCCGGGGCCTCGTCGATGCGCAAAGCCGCCGCCGGCACGGTCATGCTCCGCGGCAGCCACAGCTCCACGTTCGTGCCGAGCCCCGGCGAGCTCTGGATCGTCAGCGCGCCGTTCAGCTGAGATGCCAGGCCATGCACCATCGACAGCCCCAGCCCCGTGCCTTTACCGACGCCCTTGGTGGAGAAGAACGGTTCCACCGCCCGGGCAAGCGTGGACGCATCCATGCCAATGCCGGTGTCCGCAACGGACAGACAGAGGTAATCGCCGGTCGGCAGCCTGGACCGGTGTCCGGTGCACACCCATTCGGCGCTCGCCGAGATCCTCATCGTGCCGCCTTCGAGCATGGCGTCACGTGCGTTCACGGAGAGGTTCAGAAGCGCCATCTCCAGCTGGTTCGGGTCCGCGATCGCGGCAGGCAGATCAGCCGGCGCATCGACGACGACGCGGATTTGCGGTCCGGTGGTGCTGGCGACGAGATCGCCCATGCCGTTCACCAGTTTCGCCACGTCGACCGACACCGGCTGCAACGGCTGACGGCGCGCGAAGGCAAGCAAACGCTGCACCAGCGTCTTTGCGCGATCAGCCGATTGCACGGCGCCGGAAATCAGCCGCTGTTCACGTTCGCCGCCCACGCCTCGACGCTGGAGCATGTCGAGGGTGCCGACGATCGGGGTGAGCAAATTATTGAAGTCATGGGCCACGCCGCCGGTCAGCTGTCCCATGGCTTCCATCTTCTGACTCTGGCGCAGCGCCTCCTGGACCTCTTCCCGCTCGGCGATGGCCTTGGCAATCCGTCCTTCCAGCGTGGCGTTGAGTTCGCGCAGGCCCTCCTCGGCGTCTTTGCGGGCGGTCACTTCAACCACCGTGCCAGTGACGCGCAGGCAGCGGCCGGCCGCGTCGAACACGCCCCGCCCCTTGGCGGCCACCCAGCGAATCACACCGTCGTCCCTGCCGACGGTGCGGTAGTCGACGTCATAAAGGGCGCGGCGTTCAGGATCGCTGGCCGACGTGAATGCCTTGATCGTTGCGTCTCGATCCTCGGGATGCAAGCCGTCATAAAAGTCTTGAATCGTGACCGGCACATCAGCCTGGATGCCGAACATGGCTTTGGTTCTGGGCGGCCAGATCAGCGCGTCGTGCACGATGTCCACGTCCCAGAAACCGATATCGGCGTGTTCGACGGCAAGGCGCAGACGCTCTTCGCTCTCGCGCATGCGCATCTCGGCGCCCACCCGCTCGACATGCGCCCAGCAGCGCTCGACGACTTCCCTGACCAGCAGGACCTCAGAGGGCAACCAGTCGCGAGGCTGATCCTGATGAACCGCCATCATGGCTGTCAGCCGGCCATTCTTGACCAGCGGGCAGCAGATGATCGCGTCGATGCCAATCCCGCGAAAGGTCTCCAGGCCTTCGCCGGGACCGAGTTCTGCAACGGCGTCGCGCACAATCAGGGTTCGGCCTTCGCGCATGTCAGCCGCCGTCCGCGGGCCGAAAAGATCGAGGCTGTAGGTGCCGACCGAGCTCTGAATGCCAGCCGCGTTGTAGTCGCTGCGAATCCAGAAGCGGTCATGATCGATGTCGACATCCGCGTAGGCGCAGCGCGACACGTTGAGCCTGCGGCCGAGCAACTCGGTCGCGGCGAGCATCGCGTCTTCGGCCCGGCGGATACTGAAAAGGCGGCTGTCCAGCTCATCAAAAAAACTCAGCCGCGCCGCGCTGTCTTGCAGCGCCGCTTGCGCCTGATGCTCGGCCGTGCAGTCGCGGAAGATTTTCACGAAACCGCCCTGATCCATGGCCAGCGGCATCATCAGTCCCGATCCCCAGAAGCGCGCACCGTTTTTATGAACGTGCCAACGCTCATTGACGGCCCGCCCCTGCGCCCTCGCGCGTTCGAGCTCGCCCTGAAACACTCGTTCGATCTGCTCAGAATCGGTGTAGAAGAGATCGCCGTCGCGGCCCATGACTTCCTCGGCGCGGTAACCGACGATGCGCTGGGCGCCGATGTTCCAACCGGTAATCGTGCCCCGCGCATCGAACGTGATGATCGCGAAGTCCTCTGCGCCCTCCACTATCTGGCGGTAGCGCGCCTCGCTGCTGCGGATGGCGGACTCGGCGCGCGCACGGTGCACGACCAGTCCCACCGTTTTGACCACGAAATCACCGATCTCGATATCCGCCGGTAACGGCTCGCGCAGCTCGGCGTGGTACATGACAAAAGTGCCGAGCATGGCGCCCTGGGCCGACCGGATCGGGATGGACCCGCAGACGTGCAAGCCGTGTCCGACGGCCAGCGCCCGTAACTCGGCCCACTGCGGGTCGTTTGTGATGTCGGAAACCGCCGCCCGCGGATTCGGGGTCGCCACGGTACTGCCAGAACCTGCACCTGCGCCGACATTGATGCGTTCGACCGCGTTGATAAACGGAAGGGGCAGGCCCGGTCCGGCGCAATGCTGCAGCTGACTGCCCTCCTCGTTCAGCAGCAGGATGCAGCCCAGGAAACGAGACGGCGACAGCGCCTCCACCTCGCGGACGATTGCGTCCAGCGCGACATTCAGCGGCGTTTCTTCAACGGCCAGCTCAAGGATACGGTTCTGGGCGGCCCCGAGTGCCGCCGCGCGATTGCGGGCCTGGGTCAGGCGCGCATTCTCGATGGCGATCGTTGCCAGCCGCGCCAGACTTTCCAGACGCTTGACCGTGTCGTCATCGTGACGGCGGACCTGCGACCAATAGGCGCCCAGCGCCGCGACCGGCACAGGCCGACCGATAGGCGCCATGATGAGGCTACGCACGAACGTCGGCGAATAGATGTCCTGCGGGATGCGTGGATCGAGCCGAATGTCGCTGATCGCAATCGTCTCGCCGCGACGCATGACCCACCCGGAAACGCAGTGATCGGCCGCGAAGGTCTGGCCCTGCCAGAGCGCAGAGACCGCATCTTCGGCTATGTAAGAACATCGCCCTTCGTCCCGAATCACAACGGCAATGCCCTCCGCGCCGAGCGTGGCGCGCGCCACGTCTCGCAGCACGGCGACGACCTCGTCCACGGACTCCGCCATTACCAGCCGCTCACTGGCATTCAGTACATGAGACAGGCGCTCATCGCCGCTAGGGTCGACTGGAACAGTAGTCAAACGGATCTCCCGACATCTCCACGGCATCAACATCCCGCAGACTGGTTCGAACTGGACAGGGCTAAAGTGGCAGTGTATCGGCTATCCCTTGGATCTCTACACGGCTCGATTCAGGTTTTATCAGAAAGGCGACCAACGCGCGCACACTTGCCACTCTCCAGAATGATTCATGAAACAACTACGGCCATTGTCAGAAAACAGACCAACCAATCCGCGAACTCAGCAACTCCAACGCCGCCATTCCGGCGAGCGAATTCCCTGCAGCGTTCAACTCCGGCGACCACACGCATACGGTGAACTGCCCCGGCACGATCGCCACGATTCCGCCCCCTACCCCGCTCTTGCCCGGCAACCCCACGCGATAGGCAAAATTGCCGGCTTCGTCATACAGCCCGCTGGTGGCCATGATCGAGTTCACTTGCTGGGTCTGGCGCGGCGTGAGGATCTGCTCACCGCTGTGTTTGCAGAACCCGTTGTTCGCCAGAAAGCAGAACGCCCGGGCCAGATCGAGGCAGCTCATCCTCAGCGCGCAGCAACTGAAATAACTGCGCAGCACGGTCTCGACCTCGTTATGGAAGTTGCCGAAGGACTGCATCAGGTAGGCCATCGCCGCGTTACGTGCGCGGAATTGATATTCGGAATCCGCCACACGGGCATCGATCAATACCTGAGGGTTGCCCGACAGCCGCCGCACGAAATCGCGCATGGACAAGGTCGGTGCCGCGAACCGCGACTGGTTGATGTCGCAGATCACCAAAGCCCCGGCATTGATAAAAGGGTTACGCGGGCGTCCGCGCTCGAACTCCAGTTGCACCAGCGAATTGAACGGCTGGCCCGACGGCTCATGACCCAGGCGCTCCCAAATGCCTTCACCGGAATGGCCGATCGCCTGAACCAGGCTGAACACCTTGGAAATGCTCTGCACCGAAAACGGCTCAAGCGCGTCGCCCGCGCAGTAATAGGTGCCATCGTTACCGTAGACGGCAATGCCCAATTGCTGCGCTGGCACGTCGGCCAGTGCGGGAATGTAGTCAGCCACCTTGCCCTGGCCGATCAAGGGACGCACTTCGTCGAGAATCTCGTTCAACAGCGTTTGCATGGAGGGTCCTGGCGTTGATCCCCTGACGGCAGCAGGGGTTAGGGTTCATGACGAATGCTGAGAGGGCGGGATCACACATTTGGGCAGGATTTTGGTTTTTTTGTGGTGAGTGGGTTGGCGCTCTCAGGTCGGCGGAGACTGGTTGGCCGCCAGCGCTTATGGGGCTGATTTCTGGAAATAGGCCCTGCCATCACATCGAGGTGTTGGCTCCGAATGCTTGCCGCAGCACGGTGATGGCTTGTTCAATTGATGGGCCTTCTATGGGCGGTGGGTCGGGACGCTCACAGAATTCTCGCCATACGAAGAGGGTCAGTTCTGCCCCGTCGGTTTGGTTTGAACAGTCAGGGAGCGAGCCGAAGGTTTGCAGCGATCTGTAGCGTTCGTCCGCCCAGAACAGCGCTTCGACCCATGGGTAGATCGGGATGAAATGGAAATGAATGGCGTGGCCCGCATCATGGCCGAAACGGCCGATGTAGAGGCGTTTGGGGTGCAGGCGTGTTTCGATGGCTTGCTGGATTTGGGCTTGCAACACACCGAGCTCGGCTAGGGCTTGGGCTGGCAGGTTTGCCATTGAGTTTGTTGTCTGCTTGGCGACAAGCATCAGGTAGCCTGGGAGGTGGCTGTCCGTGCGGTGGTTGATGAGCCAATGGGTGGTTTCGTGGATGACGAGGCTAGGGGGTATGTCCATTGGGCGGCCATTGGTAAGGGTCGGGGCAGTCTGGTAATTCAAGCAGGAATTCAGTTAGTGTTCTCGCCACAATTTACGAAAGCAGGGAGCTAAGCATGGCATTTGATGCATTTATGAAGGTCGACGGTGTTGAAGGCGATTCGCTGGACGGTGACCATATAAAGGGCTACCGAATTTGTAGTTCCGCTTACTACTGCTTCGCTGTACAACGCATTTCGAGTCTCATCAGTAAGAGCAGGTCGGATATCTGTTGTCACCAGTGAAAAGCCACTCCAAGCTTCAAAGAAGCTGGGCGGTGGGCATACGATCTTCAAGCATGTGGGTAAGAATCTTGATGAGTTAAAAACACGATTCGCATCGAAAAAGGTCCACGTCTCATCCACATTCTATGATCTCGAAACTGCCGAATGGGCGGTCAGTCAAGCACTTCAACGAAACAGACTCAAAATATTGATGCAGTCCAAAGCCAGGCTGATTCTTAAAGAAAAAAGATTTGAGATCTCGACGACCTTAGAAAAGCCGGTTGGTTGGGGTGTGACCAGAGAAGTACCCAACACTGCGGTGAATATGTCAAAGGTCACGATTGCAATTAAATGCGTGAAATACAACCATATGCATTATTTTATAATCACTGCTTTTCCATCACTGTGAGACTAAAACCATGGCATACGGATTAATAACAGACTTCATTTATGAAGTCGGCGATGGTGTCGGTGAATTTTTACCTGACGATGAGAAAACGCTATTCTCGCCACTAACCCTAGATCAAATAGTTAAAGAATATATTGACGAACGCAACTTATTGAATGTCTTTTTTTTAAAAAGACAGATTAAGCATTACATCAAGAACCATATGACCCCAGAAGGTCTAGAATATGTGCATCCGCCATTTGGGCAAGACACATCTTTCGTTGAAGATTATTTCGACGGAGATCTGTATGTTTTTCTGACTAACACCTTGGGTTTGCTTGACAAAGAGTTTAAAGCTCGCGCCCCTAAGGTCATATCGAAGTTTATGGAACTTGGGTGATCATGCCCGTATCTTAGCAATTCCTTTACTTTAGATGGCCGGCATGTCGACGCCTCGCCATTCAAGAACATCTTCGTCGTAACTTCAGTTGACCTGGTTCAAAAGGAGCTATTAGACAGTTATCCATGTTGCCTGAATCGGTTGTATTGCACTCACATCGAGCACCCCGACCTTTATTGAACCCGACGAGTACTAAAAACAGTTGAGTGCGCAGGACAGCGCACCGCTCCGATCGTCTCTCAATTGCAGCAAACTCGAAGTGAGGTTTAAACGGCGCAAATGCAAGCAGCACGGATATTGGGCGGCGCGATTCCCGGGCGCCCATGGGTCAATGCTGGCTATGGCCTCGGTGTCATGCGGGGTTCGATTGACGGCGGGCTAACCTGTGCAGCCACACTGGCTGCGGACCTGGCAGCGTCATTGCCGTTTACCCCGGATGCGACGCCTATCCACAAAGAGTCTGCAAGCCCTAGCGATCAACCTTGCGTGTGACGTCATCCTCTGCCGAGGACTGAAGAAAACCTCGTGCCAATTGTTGGTACAACTCAGGCCCCATTCTCGAGCTGACGCCTTTGGCGATCAACGCAACCGCCATAAGGCTGATCACCATGCCGTGGCTGTCGATCATTTCCATCACGATGATCGCGGACGTGATCGGCGACTGGGTCACAGCGGCCAGAAAACCCACCATGCAAAGGGCAATGATCGGCTGCGCAGCCAGACCGAAAAGGTCAGCGGCGTTGGCGCCGACTGCCGCCCCTACTGCCAGGGACGGTGCAAAGATGCCGCCGGGAATACCAGAAAAATACGTGACCACGGTGGCGAGAAATCGCGTGACAGGCGCGTGCCAGGGCAAGCCGATGTCGGAGGCGATGACCTGAGAGGTAATGCCGTAACCGCTACCGAAGGACATCCCTCCGCTGAGCCAGCCCAGGATCGCAACAATCAGCCCGCAGGCGCCGGCAAACCATACCGGGTGCTGGCGGCGCCATTCCCAGACGACAAAACCGCTATGACGCTGGGGCCACAGCAGCATCCGGCTGAACAATCCGCCGAGCAATCCACAGCCGATACCGATCGCCAGGACAGGCCCGAGGATATCGACACTGATGTCCGGAACATCGAAGTGACCGAAATAGTTGTAGTTGCCCTGCAAGGCGATGGCGACCATCCCCGACAGAATGATGGTGCTGAGCAGGACACCGCTGGTTCGGGTTTCGAGCTTGCGGCCCAACTCCTCCACCGCAAAGGCGATGCCGGCCAGCGGCGTGTTGAACGCTGCAGCGATGCCAGCCGCTCCCCCTGCCAGAATCAGGTCTTCGGCGCGAACGATGCGTGCGTTGGGCAGAAAACGGTGAAAGAAATGCATGATCGAGGCCGCCACCTGCACCGACGGGCCTTCACGGCCTGCGGAAAACCCGCCGGTCAACGCCAGCGTGCCCAGACTCATCTTGGCGAACGCAATGCGCAGTGACAGCAGTTTGTCGACACGCTTGCCCTGATGCACCAGCCGGGTGGCTGCGATGACTTGCGGAATGCCGCTGCCCTGGGCGCCGACGAAGAACCGGGTGGTGAGCCACACAACCAGCATCCCCACCAGCGGGGTATAAACGAACGGCAGCCAGGGCCGCTCAGCGGTGTGCAAGGAAAACTGTGCCAGTGCGAGGTCGGCCATGCGGGCGAACAGTACGACAAGCAGCCCGGCAAGCGTCGCCGCTGCCCAGAGCGTGACGCGGGTGCGCCATCGCATGGAGGCGAAACGACGGCGGATCAGCAGTAGAGGTTTGATCACCGGTGGGTTTCCCATTGAAAGATCAGCGCAATGCGATCGTCAGACTACCCAAATAAGCCATGACCTCCAAGGTGCTGTGATCCCGGGCCCGCCCCCCCTCATCTTAAAGCCAGCCCGAGTGGCCATGATGCGGCTGAGCGCTGTTCGAACGGGCTATTCACTGCACTGGCTTCAAACCGCTGCGTTCTATGGCGTCATGGCCCTTCTGCGATCCCATGTAGTCCAGCAAGGCCTTGGCTTCGGTGGGATGGGCACTGTTTTTAACAACGGCACCTGAGTACAGAACCATCTGCTGCACGTTGTCCGGTATCAAGCCCACGATGTCGATGCCTTGAATCGGCGTGAGCCCACTCAACTGCTGAAACCCCAATTCTGCTTCGCCTCGGGCCACGACATCCCCCACCGGTTCAACCGACACGACCTTGCCCTTGAGCATGAATCGCGGGTAGAGCTTCATGTGCGGGAACAACCAATGGGAGAGATAAAGGCCGCTTGCGCTGTCGGAATAGGCGACCGATTCTGCGTTCAGGAGCGTCTCGCGAAAGGCTTTCATACTGCCAATATCCGGCTGTGCTGCGCCTTTGCGCACCGCCATGGCAATGAATGATTTCCCCAGGTCCACCCGCGTAAGTGGGTCGACCTGATTGCGGGCGGTCAGCGTGTCCAGGGAAGAACCCAGTGTCAGCACCACGTCGGCTTCTTCCTTGCGATCGAGACGGTTATCAATTGCCTGCGGCGCGGGGCCGCTTGCCTGAGCCACCGTTACCTGCAGCTTCACCCCACTGGCTTTTTCGTATTCGGGGGCGATGGCGAGTATCGCCCCCTTGAAGCCACTGGAGCTGAGGACCTTGAGCGTTACTGGCAGCGTTTTGGGTGCATCGGCGGCGTGGATGACGCCCGTACTCAACAACGCACAGGACAACACGAAAGGTTTGAATAGAAGGCGCACGGCGAGCAGTTCCTCGTCTGGAAAAAGACCCTACGCTAAAGGAGCCTTTGCCCCGGCCCGCGTTAACCCGTGTTAAGAAAGATTTACTTTCACGGTGGGGTGTACCGGCCCAAGGTGCACCTGCCGTTAGAATGAGCGCCCTTCTCAGCCTGGAGATCCGAATGATTCGTGCACTGGTCATCGAGGATGACGAAGTCACTGCGCAGGCCATCATCGCCGAACTTGAGGCCCATGGATTCAGTGCGCAGTGGGCCGATAACGGCCGCGCTGGCCTGGCAATGGCGATCGCCGGAGGCCATGAGGTCATCACGCTAGACCGCATGCTGCCTGATTTCGACGGGCTGACCATTGTCAGCACTTTGCGCCAGTTGGCGATACAGACCCCCGTCCTGATGATCAGCGCGCTGTCGGATGTCGACGAACGTGTGCGCGGTCTGCGCTCGGGGGGTGACGACTACCTCACTAAACCATTCTCCATGGTGGAAATGATCGCGCGCCTGGAAGTCTTGCTGCGCGGTCCCTCCCTGGACAACCACGGGCACTGTCTTGAGTTTGGCCGTCTTCACGTCAACTTGATCGAGCACTCCGTCACGCTGTACGAAGAAGCCGTCGTGCTCCTGCCTACCGAGTTCAAGCTGCTCACCTACCTGATGCGAAATGCGGGACAACTGGTCACGCGAACCATGTTGTTCCAGGAAGTGTGGGGCTATCACTTCGACCCTGGCACCAACATCATCGATGTGCACATCGGCCGCCTGCGCAAAAAAATAGAACGCAGTGGCGCGCCGACTATCCAGACAATTCGTGGATCAGGTTATGTTCTCGTCGAAAAAAACTGATCGCTGGCGCTCCAGCAACAGCCGCCTGATCGGTTTGTATGCACTGTTCTTCGTGGCATGGGGCGGCGCCTTCACCGGCGTGCTGTATTGGGAAATTTCCGCCTACCTGGGCACGGTGGCAGAACGAACGTTGATGCAGCGTGCCCATTACTACCAGAAGGTCCCTGATGCGGCACTGGTGGATGAACTGGCTGGGAGCGAGGTGTATTCCACCCCGGGAATCGACGCGTACGGTCTGTTCGAGGCCAGTGGTAACCATCTCGCCGGCGACCTGCTGAAGCTTCGCTCCAATTTGCCTGACGATGGCCGCGTGCACTATCTGGAGCGCGGGTTGAGCATCGCCTTGCCCAACGAAGAAACCCGTAGCAGTTACGCGCTCAGGCTTAATCGGCCGGATGGACGCATCCTGATTCTCGCCCGCGATGGCGGATCCATCTCGGCAGTCGGCGGCATCATCGGGCAGGCGCTGTTCTGGGGACTGTCACTGACGCTGATCCCCGGTCTGATCGGCTGGCGATTGCTGCGCAGGCGACCCATTCGCCGGGTCGAACGGCTGCAGCGCAGTACCGAAAGCATCGTTTCAGGCAACCTGCGCGAGCGTCTTCCACTTTCCCCTCGCCGGGATGAACTCGACATGCTGGCCAGCGCCGTGAACACCATGCTCGAACACATCGAGCAATTGATGCTTGAAGTCAAAAGCGTTTGCGATGGCATAGCGCACGACTTGCGCACGCCCCTGACGCGGCTTCGTGCTCGCTTGTATCAACTGCAAAAGCTGCCGCTGCAAGACGCCCACGCCCAGACATTGAATCTGGCGCTGGAAGAGAGCGAGTCGATCATGTCGAGATTTCAGGGGCTGCTGCGCATCTCCGAGCTGGAAGATACTCGGCGGCGCTCGGCGTTTCAGGCATTTCAGCCGGAGGCGCTGCTGCAACAGGCCCATGAATTTTATGAGCCGCTGGCGCAAGAAAAAAACCAACGGCTGATGTTGTGCCTTGGCGGGGAATATCCGGCCCTGCAAGGTGACGTTTCCCTGCTGTTCGAGGCCTTGGTGAACCTCATGGACAACGCGATCAAGTTCACTCAGGCCGGGGGCGAAATACACTTGAGTTGCTGGCGCACGAAACACAGCCTGACTATCGAGGTGCTCGACAACGGGCCCGGGATCCCGGTCCACGAAAGAAAGGATGTCACCCGACGCCTTTATCGCGGCGATGCAACAAGGCAGCAACCCGGCAACGGCCTGGGCCTCTCGCTGGTCGCAGCCATCGCGCGCCTGCACGGATTTGGTTTGAGCATTAAGGCCGGCAATGAGGGCCGTGGTACGCGTGTCGTTCTCGACTGTCCGCTGAGTGGCGTCACAACGGGCTTCTTAAACAATTATTAACCCTGCTTAATTTGAGGGTCGCAGGCAGTCCACCTAGGTTGACGAACCTTTCGAAGACCAAGGCTCCACGCTTGTGAAACACCTGACACTGCGCCTCGCTTTGACACTCATTTGTGCGCAGGGGGTGTCGTCCTTTGCCGCCCCCGTACCCTCAGGGCCGATGACCCCCTCGCCTCCCCGGCTTAACGCCAAGTCCTGGGTGCTCATGGACGCCGTCAGCGGCAATATCATCACCAGCCATGACGCCGAGGAGCACCTGCCCCCCGCCAGCCTGACCAAACTGATGACGGTTTATGCGGCCACCAACGAGATCCAGGCAGGCCGACTGAAGCCCGATGATCTGGTGACCATCAGCGAACATGCATGGCACACCGAGGGTTCGCGCATGTTTCTGGATCCGCGCAGCCAGGTCTCTGTCCATGACCTGTTGCGCGGCATCGTGATCGACTCGGGAAATGACGCCAGCGTGGCGCTCTCGGAGCACATCGCAGGCAGCGAAGACAGCTTCGCGGGGCTGATGAATGTCACGGCCAAACGCCTGGGGCTGGATGACACGCATTTCATGAACCCTACCGGCCTTCCGGCGCCTGAGCATTACTCATCGGCGGGTGACATGGCCAGGCTTGCCCGCGCGATCATCACCGACGAATCCGCGTACTACTCGCTCTACAAGCAGAAGCACTTCACCTGGAACGGCATCCGCCAACCCAACCGCAACCTGCTGCTCTGGCGCGACAGCTCGGTTGACGGTCTGAAAACCGGTCATACCGAAGCCGCCGGTTACTGCATGGTGACCTCAGCCGTGCGTGACGGTCGCCGACTGATCACCGCAGTGTTTGGGTCCACGTCAAAAACCAATCGGGCCAACGACGCCGAAAAGCTGCTGACGTACGGATTCCGCTTCTTCGACACCCAGACCTATGCCAAAGCCGCTGAGGTCATGGCCAACCCAATGCTCTGGAAAGGCGAAGCGCGCACGATGCCGGTGGGGGTGCTCGACGAAATCACGCTCACCCTGGCCAAGAGCAGGAACCGCAAGGTGGAAACCCGCTTGACCATCGACCAGCCTCTGGTTGCGCCCATTGCCTTGGGAACTGTCGTCGGCAGCGTGACGATGTACGACGGAGAGCAAAAACTTGTGACGCGACCGTTGATTGCGTTGAAAGAGGAAGTAGCAGGCAGTTGGTGGAAACGCGTCTGGGACAGCATTCGGTTGTTCTTTTTCAATACGTTCAATACAGATGCATCCGCTCAATGAGTACCCAAAAAGAGAGCCAATCGATGAACACGGCACTTTAGTGCAGCACACGGTTGCTTCGCCGTGCCACTGCTGCTCGGCAACCGCCTACCTGAACGTCATGCCCTCCCCCGAAGTCATAAACAGAACTTCAGCCACGCCCATCAAGGTGCCTTATGCGTTTAATACCCGAACTGAACAGCGAAGCTCACGTCCTGATAGCCGGAGCCAGCCGAGGTATCGGCCTGGCACTGTGCGCGGCGTTGCTGGCTCGCGATGATGTGGCTCAGGTGTGGGCAGTAGCGCGGGCAGCCAGCACTTCCCCTGAGCTGGCAGCGCTTGCAGCGCAATATGGAGACCGTCTGAAACCCGTCGACTGCGACGCGCGCAATGAGCAATCCCTGGAAGCGCTCGTGAGCGATGACCTTGCAGGATGCGAGCATCTGCACCTCGTTATCAGTGCGCTGGGCATTCTTCATCAGGACGGCGCCAAAGCCGAAAAGGGGCTGGCACAACTGACCCTTGCGAGCCTGCAAGCGAGCTTTGCGACCAACACCTTTGCGCCGATCCTGCTGCTTAAACACCTGCTTCCGTTATTGCGCAAACACCCTGCTACCTTCGCGGCGCTCTCGGCGAGGGTTGGCTCTATCGGCGATAACCGATTGGGTGGCTGGTACAGCTACAGAGCCAGCAAAGCGGCGCTCAACCAGTTGCTGCACACGGCCAGTATCGAATTGAAGCGGCTGAACCCTGCTTCGACTGTCCTCTCCATTCACCCAGGCACGACTGATACCGAGCTGTCTCGGCCCTTCCAGGGGAACGTGCCTGACGGCCAGCTGTTTGAACCGGCGTTCTCGGCGGATCGCATTCTTGAGGTGGTCGGCGCACACGGGCCGGCCGACAGCGGGACCTTTTGGGACTGGAACGACAAACCTATCGTCTGGTGACGTGTCCCACTCGCGAAAACATGACTTCAATAATTACTTCGCCAACGCCTTCACCAACGCTGGCGTCACGTAATGCGGACCATCGAACAGGTACAGCGGGTAGCCGTCATAGGCGGCCAGCTGCGGTTTGAGTTCGGCGGCCGTTGCGGAGCGGAAGCCGCCGCCGTAGTTGGGGCGGAAGGCTTCGACGATGATGCGCACGCGGTCCTTGCCCAAGCGTTCACGCAGGGTGTCGGCGTAGGTGCGGGCGACCGGTGCGGTGCGGGCGTAGACGCCAACGCCGTCCTGAAAGAACACGCCGATGTCGTCTGGCAGCCATTGCTTGAGCCAGTCGGCTGTGGCGGCCGGGCCGATGTTGGCGCCGTCATAGACGCTGATCCACAACGGACGCGGAAGCTTGGCCAGCAGCGCGGGCAGCTCCCTGGCGCGGGTCCAGCTGGGGTCGACTTCCGCCGGGAAGTAATAGCCGGTCACGTGCAGCGGCGTCGGCAGTTTGGCGATGCGCTCCGAGACGGCGGCCAGTTGCTCGATGTTGTCCCGGGAGCGGTTTTCGCTGAAGTATCCCGCCAGGCCGAGGATCACATCCTGAGCCCAAGGCTCCTTGGCAATACGTGCCCAATCGGGCAGGACCGGCACGCTGGGCAGCCCGGTCCCGGGCACGAAAGCCTGATCGTCGACCACGTTCCATTGCACCAGCAATTCCCTGGCGCCGAGCTGATCCCAATGCCCCTTGATGCCCACGGTTTTGTTATCGGGCTGCCAGACAATGCCAACGATGCCGGGGTCCAGCCGTTTTTGCGTAGTGACGTACATGGCGGTGCCGGAGACCAGTGTCGCTGCGAGCAGCAGGACACCTAGGGTGGTACGCCCGAGCCCCCCTGGGAGAATCTTCAAGGAAGCGCCTTCGTGATGCGCTGGTGCCACTGTTTCAGCGAAGTCACACCCTTGGCGTTCCATTGGGCGGCGGCATCAGGGCCGAGATGAAACTGGCCCTCGTTGAACTGCCATACGATCACTTGCGGCTTGTGCTGCGCAAAGTCCGGTGATTCCAGGTATTGCAGCAGCGTCGCCCACGGGCCGACGTCGCCGGGGTTCCAGGTCAGCGTGACCGGGCGGTCCAGGGCATTGGACAGTTTCTGGGTATACCCAAGGTAAGGCTGCACGAAGCTGTTGCCGATGACCTGAACAGGTGCCGGGGCGTCGTCGATCAGCAGGTCTTTCTCGACCTGATGGCGCACGGTGTAAATGTCCCGGCCGATGGCTTTACGCTTGATGGACGGCAAGAAGTTGCTGGCCAGATCGCCGAAGGCACGCTTGTCGAACCATTCCCCCAGCACGGCACCGCCGCCGGCTTCACCCTGCAGGCGATAGCGTCCGGTGATCAGTTTCGCAGTGGCGTCGGCCGTGTTTTCGGCGCTCCAGGCGGTCCAGTGATAATCGGCGCGGTAAAACGCCGTCTGCTTGCCTTGCTCGGTGGCTTGCAGTATCGGCTTGATGTTCAGCGTCGTCAGGCCGGACTTGGCCAGTTCGCCTTGCAAACGGTCGTAGCGCTGCGCCACGGCCGGGCTCAAGGGTTGGTCGGCGGGCAGGCGCTGGGCGTAGAACGGCGCTTTCATCGGCACCACCAGCACCACCAGCGCGATGTTCTCGTGCTGAAGTTGCTGTTGGACGTCCTTGATCAGGGCGATGCTGCGCACAGTGCCTGGGTTATCGACTTTGTTCAGGCTTTCCCACGCGGGAAATAACCAGCCGCCCTGCCCGGTGATCACAGCCGACTCAGCGTGGGCGGCTCCGCCGGACAGGCTCAGCAGCAGCCCGGCGATCAGGCCGGACACCGGCGGGCGGCGGAGGATGTGACGAGGTTTTACTAAAAGGGTCATGGGGCAGTCTGGTCTACGAGGCCAATCAGGCGGGGGGTCTGGCGTGAGCCGACCAGGAACAGGCTGTAACGGTCACCGGCCTTGAAGGGCTCAAGCTTGAGCGGCAGGCTGGCGCTTTGATCGCAGCTGGCAATCAGGGTCGCCTGCACCGGATTGATGGTGCGCTGGGCCTGGCCGTCGAGCGGCAGTTGGCTAAACACGCTGGAACCGTTGGCCAGCTTGATCTCGGCTTTTTGACAGCCGGCGCTGAGGTTGTAGACGTTGAGTTCGGCGCGCAAGTCTTTGCCCCGCGGCTGCGGGTCGATTACCACCCGGGGGGCGGCCGCCGGATCGCTGTCCAGAATCACCGTGACGAAGGCGTTTTTCGGGACGTCCAGGCCCTTGATCTCACGCTCGTTGATCGTAAGACGCAGCGGTTGCCGCGAGTCCACCACCTGGTAAGGAGTGGCCACCACCGACTGCGCAGACAGGGCAACACCGGGCTTGTGGTCCAGGCTCACTTGTACGGCGCCGTCGACAGGATTGACGACCCGCACCCAGGCCGAGCCTTCCGGCAGTTTCGGCGCGTAGAGTTGAGCGATTTCCGACGCGGCCTGGGCCACTGTCGACGCCATGCCCAGGCTCAGCCCGAGCCCCATCAGCCAATACATACGAGAGTGCATATCCGTCCTCAATAGGAGTAAGTCAGGCGAGCGAAAACACCTTTGGCGCGGTCATCGCCAGACACTTTCACTCGGTATTGCAACGAAAAATCTACATAGGAGCGCGGCGCGTTGTAGGCGTCTTCGCGGAACCAGTAGCGCACGTTGTTGCCCACGCCGATGCCGGCGGCATGGCCGGATGAGTATTCGGTGCTGCCATCGGCCCGGGTTTCGCTGTCCATCTTCGAGTCGTAGTCGAAGGCGGCCACCACGTGGGGGAACGTCACCCAGCGCGAACCGGCGCCGCCAATGGCGTAGCTGCGACCACCCTGCCATTCGCTGTTGATGTAATTGCGCGAGTCGTTGACGTAATGACCGGTCTCGGCGAACAACTGCGACGTCCACCAGCTGGGGACATCAACCCGCAAATCGGTACCGATGCTGGAGCCATAACCCAGGCGCAACAGCCAGTCGCCGTCGACGTCAGAAGATCCCAGAGGAAAGGTGCGTTCCACGGCCGCCATGACGTTCAACGAGGTGAACGGCTTGACCCGCACACCCAACGCGCCTTGCAGCGCATCCAGGCCGGTGTCCGAATCGCTGTTCTTGCTCCACAGCGTGTCGGTGACCCGGCCATACAGTTCGACGAAACGGGCGTTGCGGTAACCCAACGGACGCCACGACAGTTCGGTGCTGTTCTGCAGGCTGTCGTTGCTGCTACTGCCGCTCCCGCTATTGCCATTATTGCTGCCAGTGCTGGGCGCCGAGCTCAGGCCACTGGTGGAACTGTTGCCGCGATAACTGGTGGTGCTGGTCAGGCCCCAAGTGCGCGACACATCGGCCACGGCGCGGCGGGTGTCGAACGCCTGCTGGTCGGTCATGTCCAGTTCGCCGCTATTTTTGGCGTCGATAACCCGCTTGAAATAGCCGACAGCGTGTTCGTCGTCACTGACCCGCATTGCGTTGTAGGCCGCGTCCTGAGTCGCTGTCGGCGCGAGAGGCGCGGCAGCGTCAGCCTTGCGGAATGACTCATGGGCGCTGTCGTCGTCGCCGGCCTGTACCGACAGGTAAGCCACTTGCAGATCGGTCATGCCATCCAGTTCGCCAGCGTCGCGGGCGACCTGAAGGCGTTCCCGCGCCGTGCGACGTTGGCCCAGGGCAGCATAGAGGCTGGCTTCTTCATACGTGGGCAGGCTGCCCAGGGCCAGGGCCTGGGTGAAGTCCTGGCGGGCACCGGCATCGTCTCCGGTCTGCTGGCGCAACCGACCGCGCTGGGCCAGCAAACGGGCGTCGTCACCATTGGCTTGCAGGCCATCGCTGGCCGCAGCTATGGCTTCGGGCAGGCGCTTCTGGTCGGTCAGGGCGCTGACCAAGAGGCTGCGATACGCCGGGTTCTGCGGCGCCCGGCGAATGGCTTCGCTGGCCAGGGCCGCCGCCGAAGCCGAGTCCTTGCGGGCCAGCGCAGCGTAAGCCTGCACGGCCGTATCCGTGCCGCCATCGCGCTGGTTGCCCGGCCAGATATCGCAGATCAGGCCGAATGCGCTTTCCTGGCAGTTGAGGGCCGGGGCCGGAAAACGCGTCGCGGTTTTCAGGCCATTGGCCTTCTGGCGCAACGCGACCTGAGCGGCGGCGCGACGGCGGGCGACTTCACCGCCCGTGTCGGCGGGCAGTTTTTGCAATTGATCCAGGGCCTGTTGCGGCTCGTTGTTGGCCAGCGCCAGGTCGGCGGCGAAAAAGCGAATCTCGCGCACTTCAGAATCCAGCAAGCCTTCGATGGCCAGGGCCCGGTCAAGGTCGGCCTGTGCCGCCTGGGTCTTGCCCTGACGATCCAGGGCGTAGCTGCGCAGAATCCACGGCGCGGTTTCGCCATCGTCCTGGGCCAGCGCGCCGGTGGCGGCCAGTTCGGCGGCGCGGTAATCCTGGGTCGCGATCAGCGCGCTGACCAGCAACTGCTGGTGAGCGCCGATTTCCGGTGCCCAGGCCACGGCCTTGCGGGCCTGATCCACGGCCAGCGGCAGGTTGCCCTGTTCCAGCGCGCGATAACCGGCGATGGCCAGTGGCGCGGCCAGTTGGCGGCGAATGGCTTCGCGGCGCATCAGCAACGTGTCGTCATCCGGGAAAACCCGCAGGGCTTCGGTGGTGGCCTGATCGGCTTCCTCCAAATGCTGTTGGCGTTGCAGGGATTCGATCAGCAGCAGACGGTAATCCATGCGCTTGGGTGCCTGGGCGATGGCTTTGCGAGCGGACTGCGCGGCGACGCCGAAGTTGTCGCGATCGTAGGCCTTGAACGCCTGGGCCGCCGCACTGAAACCGGGGGCCTGTCGCGAAACCGACTGCGGGTAGCGCCTGGGGTTGTCGCGTTGTTCCTTGTCTCGTTGCGCCTGCACGATCAGCCGGTTCAGACGGGTGACATCGGCCCGCTGACGCAAGGCTTCGCGGGCCTTGGCGATGGCCAGGTCGTAGTCCTTGCGGTCGTAGGCGCTGTAGGCTTCACTCGCCGCCTGGTAAGCGGGACCGGTCAACGGCAGCGGCAGAATTTCGCCATGTACCAGCGCAGGCAAAAGGGTCAGCCCCGTGGCCATGAGCGTCAGGAAGGGGCGGTTCATGCCGGAAGCTCCGTTGGGTAATGACTGTGCTGACGGGCCACGGCCTGTTCGATGGTGGCCCGAGGCAGCACGCCGCTGTCGACCAGATAGTCGCCGATGCGGCCGTGGTGCTGCGGGCGGTAATTGAGCATGGTGCGGTTGAACACGGCGCGGTCCAGCAGACCCATTTCGATCAACAGGTCGCCCAGCATCGGCGCGCGGGCATTGGGCACCGGTTGGCCGTCGAGCGCGTTGACGTTGCGCAATTGCGCGACGATCTCGCTTTCACGGGCAATCAGTTGCACCGGCTCGCTGCCCAGCTCATCGCTGATCTGTTGCAAGCCTTCAGCGGGCAGCGGGCTGGCGACGGCGATCTGAGCACGGCCTTCCTCGTTGGTCCCCAGCGGCACAACACGCCAGCGCAAAGCGAACTCGTCGGCCAGCAGCGATGCGTCGGCTTTGTGGGCCACATCGAACACCCGCGGAAGGTCGTTCTGGAACGCGATGGCTTCAGCCAGGGTTTCGTCATCCAGCCAGCCGTGGCTGAGCAAAATGCGGCCCAGTGGCATGTGGCGGGTTTGTTGTTCGTCCAGTGCCGTCTGCAGATTGCTGTCGTTGATGGCCTGCCAGGACAGCAACACGCTGCCCAGCTTGCGCGGTGCGGCGGCGACCAGGTCGGTGGACGGGAAATCGTGCATGGTCTTGTCCCAGACCAGCTTGCGATTGAGCGCCTTGCCCACCAGGAACATGCGCCACGCCCGGGAGGCGGCCATGAAGTTGACGAAGTTGCCCACCACCATACGCGGCAGCGAGAGCAAACCGTGCTGCCAGCCATACAGCACCGTCGTGAAGTAGCAGCGGTGCAGGATGCGCCAGCCCAGGGCCAGGCCGTTGGCAATCAACAGGTACTTGATCCAGCCGTTGGATTCGAACGGCGTTGGAAAGCTCACGTTCCACAGCCCGCTCTGGCGCAGGATAATCAGCGCCACCAGTTGCACGAGAATCACGTAGGCCAGGATGCTGACAAACGCTGTGACCACGCCCTTGCGGTCGCGAAACAGCAGATAACGATTGGCCAGCGAGCCGCTCCAGCCCATTTGTTCCCAGCCTTGCAGGCCGATGCCCAGGGTCCAGCGCGCTTTCTGGCGGAACGCCGTGCGAAAGGTGTCCGGGAAGAACTCGCGCACACACAGCGGCATCTTCAAGGTTGATTCGTAGGGTTTGCGGAACCACGATTTGCGCAGCACCCGGAACTCCACCGGGAAGCGTACGAAAATGGCGTTCATGCCGACCTTGGCCAGGCGTGCGCCAACGTCGTAGTCCTCGGTGAGGCTGTCGGTGTTGAACGGCTGGTTCTGGGTTTCCCCGGCCAGCACTCTCAGGGCCCGGTGCGAGAAGCAGGTACCGACGCCGGCCGAGGGCACGGTATCGGTCATGCTTTCGCGTACCACCAGGTCCTTGCCGTGCCATTCGGCAAACTCGTCCATGTACGTGCCGGCCACCCATTCATACCAGTTGCGTTCCAGGGAAACGACCGGCAGCTGGATCATGTCCTTGCGGGGCAACAGGTAGTTGAACAGGCGCAGTTCCAGCGGGTGCAACACGTCTTCGCTGTCGTGCAATACGACACCGGCGAAGGTCATGCCGTGGGTTTTTTCATGCAGGAAAATTGCCTGAATCACCCAGTTCAGGCAGTCAGCCTTGCAGGTCGGCCCGGCATGCGGGACTTCCACGCGGTGCAACTGCTTGTACCGCCGACGCATGCGCTCCACCTCATCGATGGTGCGCTGGTCGTTGATGTAAGTGCCGACGAAGACCACGTAGTTCTGGTAGTCGAGGGTCGACACCATGTTCTCGATCATCGGCGCGATGACGTCGTATTCCAGCCAGGCTGGAACCATGATCGCCAGTGGCTGTTCATCCCGGTCCAGCAGTTGCTGGGCGGTCAGTGGCCGGTATTTGCGGTCCACGGTGAACTTGCGGAACAGGCGGCGAGACCAGTACCACAGGTCAATGAACAGATCGTCCAGGCTGGAGATCAGGATCAGCACCGCGACCGCAATGGTCGCGACTTCCAGGAAGCTGTAGTAATGAGCCAGCCAGTAGGGCCAATAAAGCGACGTCATCGAAGGGTTCCGTTACTGGCGATTGCGACGGGCGCTACGGCCAGCCAACATCAGGATGAGCACCAACAGGATGCCGCCGGGAATCAGCCACAACAGCGAAGGCGTGCGCCAGGCGTCCAGGCCCTTGGGCTCTTCTTTGTCGATGAACTGGCTGCCGCTTGGATCCTTGCTATCGAAGGTATTCACCACACCGTTGTCGCCCAGGATCGAGACGTCGCCGCGGGTCAATAACACCGGCTTGGTGAACACAGGGGCATCGCTGCCAAGAACGCGATAGACCAGACCGTGCTGGCCGCCGGCATCCACCGCCTGCAATGACGCCAGGTGGTTGAGCGGCGACAGGTCCAGCAGCGGCTGATCCTGGTGGTTGACACGCAGGCGACCCTGGTCATCGACCCGGACCGATTCCTTGCTGTCCTTGAGCGGCAGCTCGAAGGCCAGGAAGTCTTTGTCCGGCGTGACCGTGGCTTTAGGGTCGCTGCTGACTTTCAGTTCAGCGCGCAGCGGCGAAACGCCTGCACCGTCAGCCACCGAAATCACTTGCGGCAAGCTGCTGGCCGGGTGATCCAGGTAAGCCTGGGGCACAAGGATCTGCGCGTTCGCGGCGTAACGGGCGGCCATGCCGGAGAAACCGTCATCCAGTGAAATGTTGTCCAGCACGATGTGGCTGGTCGGCAATACCGAGACCGGGAACGCTTGCGGCGTTTCCAGGCAGCGATCACTGACGGGCTGACGCTGGAACGAAACCCGCAGGACGTTCTTGGAACCCAGGGCGTAGCTCGGGATACGCGCTTCGATGCGTTGTTTCTCGCCGTTGGCGACCAACTGTTGCGCGCCGATCAGGTAATCGTTGAGGAACACAGACGCCACTGGAGCGGTGTCCGAAGCGCCAGGGGCAGCGGACACATCCACCACGGCCTTGACTGGCAGGCGACCGTCGTACGCCACGCTGCCCAGCGGGAACGAAGCGCTCCAGTCAGACTTTGCGAGCACGTCGATGGTGCCCGGGTTACCGCCCAGGTTGGTCAGGGCCACACGGCCGTCGGCACTCAATGGCATCTGCGCTTCGCTGACGGTCAGCGTGCGACTGCGGGCCAGTTTGTTCCAGGCGCTGCTGAACAGGGCCATGGCCTTGCCGGTCGCTTCAGGGGCAATCATCAGCACCGGACGGGTGCCGAGCAATGCCAGACGCACGTTGTCCGTGCCCTTGGCGGACATACCGGCGTTCACGTGACGTTCGCGCCATTGCGTGAACGCGGTGGCTGCTGTGGCATCCAGACCTTGAATCTGGCTTTGCAAGGCGTCCAGGGATTCGTTGATCGCCTTGAGCAATTGCGGGTCATTGATCGCCAGGTCGGCTTGCACGTCAGGGGTCTGGCCGAGCATCAGCAATGCGCCGATTTCCGCCGGATTGGCCAAAGCATGCATGCCCTTGCCATTGAGGCTGGCGAAGGCCGGAATGCTCTGCAGCTCGGCCGGAATGCGCAGTGCGCTCAGGTCAACGCTGTCCTGCACGGCAGGGAAAGACAGGATGCGCGCATGTTTGCCGATCCGTTCCAGCGCAACGCCCAGGCGCCAGGCGGCGTCGTACGTGCCGACTGCCAGGCTGCCCGGCGCGACCATGATGCCCGGCTTGGCCGGCAATGCGGTCCAGGCCGCGCCGACGTCCTGCAACAGGTTGGCGTCGTAGCTGTAATTGAGTCGGGTGTCGGGTTCGATGCGCAACACGTTGCCAATCGCGCGTTCGTCTTCACACAGCACGCGCGAAACGATCGACGACCAGGCCACGCCCAGGCGTACCGAGCCGCTGTCGCGAGCGGCCTTGTCCACACCCAGCGTGGCGCCGGCGTTGCCTTGCGCTTCGCTGAGCCCTTCGGCCCGTACCGGATAGCCATCCAGGGACAGCAGCAAGGTGTTGCGACCGCCCTCCCCGTTCAGGTAGCTGGCATCGAAGGTCAGCGACGCATCGGACAACGGCACGCCCGCCGGAACCGGCAGGTACAGTTCGCGGCGCGAATCCGTGGAACCGAGCACGATGGGGGCGTCGATGCCCAGATCGCTCAGGCGAATCTCCCGGTGTTGCTGGGTATCGGCATTGAGTCGGTTGATCGCCTCGGTGAGCGGGCTGTCCGCCGCCAGGGCAAAGTTGGGCATGATCGCGAGCAGGCTCACGCCACAGACAAGGGCGCTTATCGCGCCCGTTTGGGTGGCAACGGAAGACTTCATTCAGGCAGATCTCAAGCTAATAGAGGGGGCGGACGGTTGTTATTGGTAGGTGGACGCCGGGCGGTTGCTGTCCGGTGCCGGGGCGCGTTGCACATGCTCAAGGTATTTGGGCACGTGCAGCTGGCCGACCACGAAGTCATTGACCGGGCGGCCCATCAAGGCATCAACGATGCGCGAACTGGCCTTGCCATCGCCGTAGGGGTTAGCCGCCTGGGACGCGCGGCGCCACAGCAGGTCATCGTCAAACAGCGCGGTGACGCCGCTGATGATCGAGTCCGGTGAAGTGCCCACCAACCGCACGGTGCCCGCTGCAACGGCTTCAGGCCGTTCGGTCACATCGCGCATGACCAGCACCGGTTTGCCCAGGCTCGGCGCTTCTTCCTGCACGCCACCGGAGTCGGTAAGGATCACGTGGGCGCGCTGCATCAGGCGCACGAACGCCAGGTAATCCAGCGGCTCGATCAGGTGCACATTGGCCAGGCCACCTAAATGCTCGGTCACCGGGCCCAGGACGTTAGGGTTCAAGTGCACCGGGTAGACGATCTGGATATCGCTGCGCTGGGCCAGTTGGCGCAAGGCTTTGCAGATATCCAGAAAGCCGTCACCGAAGTTTTCCCGACGATGGCCGGTGACCAGCAGGACCTTGCGGTCGTTGCGCAGGAAGGAGAATTGCTGGTCCAGCCGGGTACGCAGTTCAGCGTTCTGGTCGATGCGTTGAGCGGTCAACTGCAGGGCATCGATCACCGTGTTGCCGGTCACGTAAGAACGCCCTTGCAAGCGCTCGCCCAGCAGATTGCGGCGCGATTCATCGGTCGGGGCGAACAGCATGTCGGCACTCAAATCGATGCAGCGACGGTTCATTTCTTCCGGCCATGGGCTGTAGATGTTACCGGTGCGAAGACCGGCTTCGACATGGCCCACAGCGATCCGGCGATGGAAGGCACACATCGACGCAACCATGGCGGACGTGGTGTCGCCATGCACCAGCACACGGTCCGGCCGGGTGATTTCCAGCACCGGATCAATGGCGCCGTACAGCGCGGCGGTCAGCGAGTTGAGTGTCTGGTGCGGCGTCATCACATCCAGCGTGAAATCAGCTTTCAGATCGAACAGCTCCAGCACCTGCTTGAGCATGCTCTGGTGCTGGCCTGTGATGCAGATCTGAGAGTGAATGCCCGGCTCTGCAGCCAGCGCCTTCACCAACGGAGCCATCTTGATGGCCTCAGGACGTGTACCGAAAATCGACAGGATCTTAATCCCGGGTTGACTACGAGCGATGATGCCCTCCTCACGCGGATATCCCGCGCCTACTCGCTGCTCAAGGCGTGACCGCATCTTGAGCGAACAGAGAATCGAGTTTATTGGGCCGGGGACTTAATCAGAATGGAGACTTGATATCACTTCGTGTGAGGTGGCGCATTGCCTTGCTTCCCGGAGCAGGCCGGATTATTAACATTAATATCGATGACTGCAAAGGCAGATGTGCAAAATGAATGTTTAATTCGCACGTGTGAAACTTTTAAAGTTGCAGACAGTCATTTAGAAGTTTTGATTTTTTTGGAAGTTGGACTTCCATAACAACTTGAGGGGCGTTTGGCCCTTTGTTTCCGGGGCGGGAAGATTAACACATGCCGCTCGTCTAACGACTTGGATCTTTTCTCATAGCGCGTTGTCTCGTCAGAGGCCATATAGAAATACTTAATCTGACGCACTTACGATAGTCACCCTAATGGCGCCTGTATATTGTCGAAGCCGAGAACCGCAGTGTCGGGCAATAAATGGCGAGTTGCAAGCCTGTTATGTATCGAAACAGAAATATATAAAGCCGCCACGGGGAGGCTTTGATGAAGTGCGCAGCATTTCGAGAGTTCGACCTCCTCAGCCTGAGGCTTTGGAGGTGAAAAAGCTCGCTTCGAACTGTCAGGCTCAAGGCCGGTTTGTGCATCAAGCCGGACCTCGTCCAGATCCCTCGCTACCCTATACCCCGCCATCAGCCCAGCCGATAAGCCCACGTGGCAGGCCAGGGCAAATGTCTTCCTGTCCGGCCCGCAGGCAAGCCTTGCGCACCGGTATCCACATACACACCCGTTCTGATAGCCCTACAAACGGAACCGAGCCACTTCTTGTTTGAGCCCTTTGGCCAACTGATTCAGATCATTGCTACTGCGCAGAAGATCTTGCACTGACAGATTATTTTGCTCGGCCATTTGTGCAGATCGCTCGACGTTACGTGCGACGTCCTGACTGGCCTCTGTTTGCTCGCGCAATGCCAGCGAGATCTGTTCGACTACCACGAGCACCTGGCCAGAACTTTCACTGATTTCGGTAATTGCCTTGCCCGCCGACTCCGCCATCTCCACGCCTTGGCTAACCTCCATCACACCGCTGCGCATGCTCTCCACGGTATCGCGGACCCCGAGCTGGATCTTGTCGATCATGCTGGCAATTTCCTTGGTGGATTTACCGGTGTTCTGCGCCAGCAACCGCACCTCGTCGGCCACGACTGCGAACCCGCGGCCCTGCTCTCCCGCCCGAGCGGCCTCGATGGCAGCATTGAGTGCAAGCAGGTTGGTTTGATCTGCGATGCCCTGGATAACACTGATGATGGTAGATATCTGCTCGGAATGTTGACCCAACTCCGACACTTTGGTCGACGCATGCTGCACGGTCTTCGCGATACCGTTCATGCTGGTAAGGGTATTCTGAATAACGGTCGATCCATCCACTGATTTCTGACCGGAGCGACTGGCAAGGCCACCGGCCTCTCCCGCATTGATGGACACATGGTTGATACTGACCGTCAGTTCTTCAACCGTGGCTGCCATCGAAGATGCTGCGTTTGACTGTTCACTTACCGCGCCGGAAAGCTGCTGCGAAGCGACCGAGATGTTCTGTACGGACTCAATCAACTGGCTGGCAGCTTGATTGATCTGTTGAATCATTTCCCGCAAGCGGGTTTGCATACGAGCAAATGCCTTGGGCAGTTCATCGCTGGTGCTGGTATCAATCACAGTGTCCAACCTGCCCTCGGCGACGGCCGTCGCCGCGTCGATAGCCACTTGCAGGCGGGCACGGACAGTGCGGCCCAACGCGTAGGCCAGGATGATTGCCAGAACGGCGGCAATCAGGCCACCGGCCAACAGGATCGTAATCGCGCGACTCTTGGCGTCGTTCATCTCTTGGGTACGTCGAACCAGCAGGGTTTCTTCCGCCTGCGACATATCTGAAATGATCCCGCGCATCCCATCCATTTTGGCTTTGTCTGCGCCAGCATTGATGCGCTGATCGAGCGAATCATCGGAGCTGCCGCTTTGGGTCAGTTGACGCCGTTGCGCGATGATCGGATGAACGTCTTCGTCCAGCCAACGGGTTTGCAACTGTGCCAGTGAGGCCAGCCGTTTCTGTTGCTCGGCGTTATCAATCGTCAAAGCCTTGAGCGAAGCCAGCGTGCTGGAGAACTTGCTTTCACCGGCAATCTGCGGCTCGAGAAAGTTGTCCTTGCCAGTAATCACGAAGCCGCGCATGCCGGTCTCGATATTGATCAACTGTTCAAGGGCCATCTGGGACTGACTTAAGACCCGATAGGTGTGGACGTTGCTGCTGATTGCGCTTTCGACCTGGCCAAAACCACGATAGGCGCTGAAGACAAGGACGCCGAGAAGGACCACGATAGCGGCGAAACTGAGGTAGAGCTTTTGGGAAATACTGAGTTTGCTATACATATGCACGCACTCCATTAGCGGAGCATCCTTGGCTCGGGCTTTTAGTTTTTTTCATGAACACGTCTTCCGATGTCATGTCGATATCACCCTTATCGACTGCTGGAGTTAGAGCTTGAATCCGGCTTTCATTACGCCGCTAACTTTCAGGATCACGCAGGAAATCCACGTGTAAGCGCAGCAGGGTTCGAGTGATCACCACGTGCAAGACATACTTCGCCAGGACGGCGCAAAGGGAGAGAACGGTCAGACACCGCCGTCGCTTGCGAGCCTGCAAGCGAGCACAACGGCCGCTCCTGCCGAGCATGTCCCCCGAAAAGGAAACATGCGGCAGGAATCGTTTAGCGCATGCCCGCTACGTTGCGCACCTCTACTGGCGCAGCTTTGGTTTCTGACAAGGCGCCGGTATAGGCGCCAGCCGCCATGGCTGCCGGGTTGCCGCCACCGCCGATCATGCCTGCGGCCGCGCCTTTGGCGATATGCGCCCCGCCTTCGACTCCGCCTTTGAGCATCCCGACAGGGCTGCCATCAGACTCGCCGACTCCCGTCATGAAGCCACTCAAACCGGGCACCATCCACATCGCTTTGCCCACTTCGCCAGCAGCGGAAGCCAGGCCGTTCTTGTCTGCGCCTTTTTCGGCCATAGGGGCATCCCTGGTCTGAGTGCGAGCAGAATCGCCGGCGGAATGCGAACTCGCCCCGCCACCGAACGGCTGCAACAGCGCCCCAATCAACTTATCAAGCAACTGTAGCAAGGGAGAAGACGGCTTCGACGCTTCACCGCTGTTGCTTTGCCCCTGACTGTGCTCGGCCAGAGGCTGGTTTTGCAGAGCGGCCGGCGCGCCACTCCCGGCAGGGCTGCCATAGTTGACCGCGCCCGCGGGGGACTGCGCGGCGTATTGGGGATTCTGAGTGCTTTGGTCAGCCCGATAGATGGCCGAGCCGCCGCTGGCCAGAGCCCCGCCACCCTGGGCCACATTGCTGAAATTGCCGGTGGCTCGGCTGCCGCCGTTACCGGAATCGTTGGGGCCATTCGTCGGTTTGCCCGCGTCGGGCGTTGGTTTGCCGCCCGGTTTGGAAGCATGGGGGGTGATATCAGGTGTCTTGGGCGACGAGGCGCCGAGTCCGGGTAATTTCACGTTTTTTCTCCAAACTGAAAGGTCGGTTGGCAGTGCCCCAGGCCCACTCTTGACCGCTTGCACAGGTGCAGGCGTGCTGGATGTTGTAACGGGGCGATCGCGGTGAGGTTCGCGTGGTGAGTGGGTAGCCCTTGTGTGGCGCTGACGGCCAGATCGGTTCCCCTGAAAAGAACCGGGGCGCAACGCTGCTCACCGTCCCGGCAGATGACAGGGTGGCAGGCGCGGGATTTGAAGCGCGCAGTACCTTAAAGCTCCCCCGTCAAAAACTGCGCCCGGCCGTGGCCAAAGCTCCAGTCTGCATGCGTGTTGGTGACGATCGAGACCATGAGGTCATTGGCCTCGATACCACAGTCTTCCTGCAGCGCCTGGGCGAGTAGCTGATAAAACCTGACCTTGGATTCCTCAGTTCTGGGGCGGCTGGTCACGCTGATCACCACGACCTTGTCCGTGCGAGGAATACCGAGCCCCGTATCTTCAACAATCATTCGGCCTGGCCGATGTTCGTTGACGATCTGATAGCGATCACCTTGAGGCACCTGGAATGCTTCAACCACGGCGCGGTGTGCAGCATCCAGCAGGATTTTCACTTGTTCATCGGAACGGCCTTCAATGAGGTCAATGTTGATCAATGGCATGGTTGAAATCTCGTCATGGAAAGCGCCGGGCGGCGCCAGAAGAGATCACACGATAAAGCGCCAGACTGTTCACGAACAGATAAGATAATTGAATTCATTGTTTACATATGAGAACAATCGCCCCATGAAAAAGTCGGAGATCGAAGGCTTGTGGACGCACATCCACTGGCTGTCTGTGCTGGAGGAGCAAGGGACCTACACAGCGGCGGCGACACGATTGGGCGTCAGCAAATCTGCAGTCAGCCAACGAATCAGTGAGCTAGAAGAGGCCACGGGTTTGCGTCTGGTTTTGAGAACCACACGCAGCGTTCGCTTGACTGAGGCAGGTAGCTCGCTTGTCACAGAGGTGCGCGGTGCTTACGCGCATATCGCCAAAAGTTTCCTGGACGTCAGGGATTCTGCGGGCGCTGTGCGTGGGCTTCTGAGATTAACTGCACCGGTCGCCTTCGCCCGGCAACAATTGGTGCCACGCCTGGCCGGCTTTCTCGAAAAATATCCCGAAGTCCGGTTGCAGCTGGACGTTTCCGACCGCATTAGCTCGATCGCCACCGATGGGTACGACCTGGCTGTTCGTCACAGTGATCAGGTGCCGGACACGCATGTTGCCTGGAAGCTCTGCGACACCCGGTCTGTACTGGTCGCCACCCGCAGGTATCTGGATCGCTGTGGCGAACCCGAAACGCCCGCTGATCTCACGGAACACAACTGCCTGTTTTATCCACGGGGCAGCGATACCCCAGCGTGGACGTTCGAGGGCTCTCCAACAGGGAGGGAATTGCGTGAGCGGCTAACAATCCCGATCAAAGGGACGTTTGCCACCAACAACAGCGAAGCCCTTCGTGAAGCGGCTCAGGCTCACCTGGGCATCGCGCTGCTTCCCGACTTCAGCGCCCAGGCAGCGTTGGCAGAAGGTTCGCTGGTTCAAATACTCGACCACTGGGACCTCAAGGGAGCCTTCTCTGACGAGATCAATCTGATCCGGCCTTACTCGCCTCAGATTCCCAAGGCCGTCACCGCACTGGTGGCGTATCTCAAAGACCAGCTCTCGCAAGGTTTCCAACGAAGACACTGATCATTGTTCCGGGACGATTACATCAGGCCGCAGGCATCGTCGTCCTGCGCAGCAACAGTTGCTTGCCCAGCCTCTGCCCTTTGAGCTCGACATAGTGATACGTCGCGCTGGAAATGGTCACCACCACCGCCAGAATCAGCAGCATGATCAAGTTATTCAGCCAGACATGCCCGGTATCCAGGTAGCGGGTATTAGCGATCATCGGCGCGGCTTCAAAGCCGGTTTTTTTCTGCACCACCATGAAAGCGGAAATCACGAAGAACAGCACGGCCAGATGGGTCAGGTAGATCGAGTAGGACAACCGCCCCAGGCGAGCGAAGAATTCGTGCTTGAGCACGTACGACAGCACACCGCCATCGAAGGCGAACAGCACGATGGTCACGCAGAACACCGCGCTGGCGGCCAATACCTTTTGCTGCAACTCACTGGTCAATATCGCCCAGATGGCGATTACGGCCAATGCCTCCAGTACGCTGAGCAAGGCAAAACCCGGCTCTATCCAGCGTCTGAGGCGGTTGAAAACGGCGTAGGTCAATGCACCGGCAAAGAAGCAGCCCAGGCCTTTTTGCGCGTAGAGGGTGAGCACATCGGCATGACTGTAGAACAGAGCAAATCCGGCAAAGGCAATGACGGTCCACAACAGGTATCGACCACTGGACGCCACGATCATGGTCGAGGCGAAAATCATATAGGTCCAATACTCGATGCTGATGCTCCAGGCGGCGGTATTGAATGAGAGATTTTCTGTCAGGTGCGTCCAGCTTTGCAGCAGCAGGAGATTTGGCAGGATCTGCGATGGCGCGTAGGGGCCGGTAAAGGGGGTTTGATTGAAGCTGAAACCCTGCTTGTAGGCGACGTACTTGAGGAGTTCCAGGGCAATGAATACCCCGAGCATGAAAGCATGCAGGGGTAACAGGCGAAAGGTGCGCGAAATCAGGAAGTGGCTGAAGTCCAGTTGGCGCTTGCTGCCGTAGGCGTGAGCCATGACGAAGCCGCTGAGGACAAAGAAGAACTCGACGAACAGGTCGGCATTGGAGAAAAAGGCCCACTCCGTGATGCTGCCGACAAGATGGGTGTGGTAAAGGACAACGGCTATTGCGCAGATGCCGCGCAGGCTGTCCAACGCGTGAAATCGTTTCACGTTTTGCATGCAAATCCCCGATCAGATGCCATCGCTCGAAAGCGCCTAAAGCAACCCATCGGGTTCGGTCGCGTTATTACCAAAGACCAGACGATAGCTCAGTGCGGCGGTTGTGCAAGGGATCTTGTTGAACGGGTAAGGCACCAGGTTGTTTTGCTGCATCGGGCCGGGGACGCGGGCGCGGGTGATCATGACAATGCGCCTGCCTGGGGCAGCGTCAGGCATGGGCCTGGTGGATGATGAAGTCCACGTTCATGACGTCGTAGATCGGTTTGAAATCCCCATACGCCTGGGGAGCGCGGAAACCCGCCGCACGCAGTTCGTCCTGCAACTGGCGCAGGCGGATCGGGCACACCCGCAGTCGATACTGCGCACCGTCGGCAAAGCGATAGATGAACTCGCACACCGACTCGTCCACTTGGCCGAGGGCGACGCTGACGGAGTCGCCGCAGTCGTCATAACGCGCTGATGACCTGAAGCGGCCGGCGAGGATGGCTTCAAAATTGCGCTGATCGATCAGCAGCAGTCCGCCGGGCTTGAGCATCTGGCGAAACCGCTTCATCACGGCGATGCGCGCCTCCCTATCGAACACCTGGCCCAGCGAACTGCCGAGGCACAGCACTGCATCGAACTTGCCCAGAATGCGGGCGTCCAGCGCTTGCCAGTCGCAGCGATGGACCGGCACGTCGACGCCCAGCCGCTCGAAATTGCGCCGGGCACGATCCACCAGGGTCGGGCTGCCGTCGCAGGCGGTGACGTCGAAGCCCGCCTTGTATAAGTGCGCCGCGTGAAAGCCGCTGCCAGTGGCGGCATCCAGCACACGCCAGGCACCGGACCGGCGCAGCAGATCGTAGAAGAAGGAGCCCTCGCCAGCCGCGCGTTTGTCCCAGTCGATGAGTTCGTCCCGGCGCTCAATGAAGTCCGCCGCATCACGGCGAGCGTGGTCGATATCGGCGATCGCCAATCGATCAGCAGGCGAAAGCGCGATGACCGGTGGCATGGGCGGCCACTCCTGTGTGATGGCTGCTGGTGTGCTGATGGGTGGCTTCGGCGTAGGTCAGGTATTTGCTGCCAAGCTCCTCTGCCCAGGCAGCGGCATCGGACACGCGCATCTCGGCCATGACGAAATTGAGCTCGCGCTGCATGATCTGCATCTGCGCCTCGCCGAACACCGCCGTGCCGTCAGCGCGAATCAGTGTGATGCCGTCGAGCCGCTGCCCCGCTTCATTGACTTTGATCGCCTCTTCCCGCGTCACGCCGTACGGCAGGTCAAGCAGGACTTTGCCCATGCCGACCTTGACCGGGTAGCCGCCGGGCAAACCCTGAGGCCCGGGGCCGTGGACCCGCACCTCGTGGTCGGCATGGAGGTTTTCCAGCAACGTCACCGCCGACATGGCGGTGAGGTACTGACCGTCAACGCCACCCAGTTGGCTGAACTCCCGGGCGACGCAACCGAAAATAGCCTCCGCCGCGTGTTCGCCGGTGCGCTCTTCGCCGTCAATCCAGTACGTCAGGCTGAAGCTGGATTCCAGGCGCTGCGGCGGCAGGCCATGGCGGGGAACGCTGTGGCTGAAGTAATGATGGCCGACGAGTTTGGCGCAGACCTGCGTTGGCAGGCACTCAGCCAGACGCGCAATGGCGCAGCGCGTCGCAGGGATCAGGTTGGCGATGTTGCCGATGCCGATGTCCGGCGCCATGCCGACTTTGTAGAGAATCGGGTTGACCGCATCCGGGAACGCCGCGTTCACCACCAGACTTTTCGGGCAGGACTGTTTGACGGCTCGCATCAGGGCGTAGGCTGGCGCCAGGTACATCGGCAGCCAAGGCCCGAGCTGAGCCTGATCAAGGGCAGCAAAGCGCTCGGCCGGCAATTGTGTGATCACCCGCCACGGTTGCAGCGAGGCACAGTTGAGGATGATGTCCGGGCGGATTTTGAGCAGCGTTTCGGCATTACGGCTGATGCACGACTCACGCAGGTCCATGTGATGACTGTGGATGTCGACCGTCACGTTCTGTTGCAGCGCAGCCAGACGGATCAGGTTGCACAGGCGGGTTGTTTTCTCGCTGTCGCGACTGGCGACGTGGAATTCGAACTGATTGCGCGGGGCCAGGATCTGCAGGATTTGCAGACACAGGTTGCCGCCGCCAACGATGAGCAGTTTTTTGCGATGCATGGTGTTCTCCCTGGAATGCATGAGGGACCGTGGTGTTCCCGATCACTGGCGCGGGCAGGCGCCGTTATCCACTGCGATGACTTTTCCGGTGAGGTGACGGCTCTGCTCCGACAGCAGAAACAGAATGACGTCAGCCACGCCGCCTGGCTGGATGGGCTCCTCGATGATTTTCTGCCGTTCGTACCCCCTGCGGCGTTGCCCGGGAATACGGTCATGAATAGGCGTGTTGCGAACCAGCGCCGGGGACACGGCGTTCACCCTGACCCGTGGGGCGAAGTTCCAGGCGTTGGCTTTGGTCAGGCCGATTACCCCGGGCCCTGGTCGCGCCATACCGTGCATCCATGCTGCCCAAATCGCCCGTCACCGAGGTGATGTTGACGATACTGCGCGAGTAGCCGGCCGCCGATTCCCGCCGCGCGAAGTCTTTGGACAGGTACAGCAGCGACTTGAGTTTGACGGCCCAGATCTGCTCCACCGCCGAGTCGCTGTCGGCGCAGACACTTTCGCCGTGAGAGCTCCAGGCGTTGTTGACCAGGGCGTACAGCGCACGGTGGTTATGCACGTCGTACAGGTTGCTGATGAACGACTGATAGACGTGTGCCTGGGAAAAGTCCACCAGGTGAGTTTCCAGCCGATGCGGCGGCAAACTGCGCTGCAACATCTGAAGTCCCAGCCGGTCGATGTCTGCGGCAATGACGTAGTAGCCGGCGTTGACGCAGGCAAGCGTGGCAGCCTTGCCGATGCCGCTGGCGGCGCCCGTGATGACGATTTTTCTCATGACAGTCCCTGCAGGGTCGTTGGGTAACGCGCGATGCGAGGCGTGAAAGCTGGCGGATCGAGGGTGTCGGTGATGAATCCGTGCAGCCGTTGCATGCTCAGGCGGACGTCATTGCCTGCGGTCAGGAACGCAGGGTGACGGGCGTATTCGTCAGGGGTCAGGCCGCCCTCAAAATACGCCTGGTTGAAATAGGAAATGGCCAGAAGGCGGTCGAGAACTTTGCCGGGAATCTGCATCCATTCCGCCGCCGGTTCGATGCTGCACCCGGCCTGCTGGCGGCGTACGAGAAATTCGATGAGGTGGGGTGTCAGCGCGTACAACGTAGTGTCGGCGCCAGTGCGCTGCAGGTGCCAGCAGTGCTCGCGACCGCGCGTATCGGTGTCGACCTTGATGCTGCATAACAACAGTTGCGCCGGTGTCTCGCGCCGTCGCATCAGCGCCTGCATCGCCTGATACACCGCCAGTTCCGCCCAGCGTTTGTCCGAGCGGCCGAGATTGATACGACTGCCCCGCGCCTGGCGCTCGAATTCCGCTTCCGCACCCAGTCGACCGATCATGAAGCTGACCACGTAACGCGCCCGCTCAGTGTTCACACCGTTGGCGAGCGCCCGCTGACGCCCGGTGTGGATGGCTTTGAGGCAGGCATCCAGCTGGGAGACGGTAAAACAGAAGGTGTTATTGATCGAGCAGCCCCGCGCCACCAGATGCTCGATGGCGCGATAGCCCTGGGCGCTACCCGGGATCTTGATCATGACGTTCGGCGCCAGCGCCGCCAGCTCCAGCCCCCGGGCAACCAGCGCGTCCTGATTCATCCAGTGCCCGCCCTCGATCTGCGCCGACAGCCAGCCCGCCTGCTGCTTCGTTTGCCGGAATAACGGCAGCAGCGGCTGGGCGCTGTCGATGATCAGCTGGTCGTAGAGCTGTCGCAACCGGGTATCCGGCGGCATCGACGTCGGCAACGTGTGGAGAAAGTCCCGGTAATGGGCTGCATTGCTCAGAACGGCCTGACTGATCAGGGCCGGGTTGGTGGTGGCGCCGCTGATACCCGCCTCCGAGCGACCCGGTTCATCGGGCAGTAATTCGTTAATAAACTCGCGCATGCCTGGATAGGCGCGCAGCAACTTGCTTTGGCACTTGCTATATAGGGCGGGTGATGAATCGAACCAGACTTCCGAGTCAGAGTTATGACATTTTAAAAGTTGAATGAAGCTCGAACAGTCCATGGAAATGCCCTTCCCTTTCGATTGATTCAATGGCAATCAGGGCCCCGGGTGAGCACGGGCAAAATGCCAGCTTTTTCAAGCTGATAGTCAGGGATCTGAGCCTCAGAGGCATTAAGATGGATCCAATCAGATGCCCTGTCAAATGCAATTCGATGGGTTTTTGATGCTTAAAAGAAATAAGGAACGACTTTCTTATTTCTGATATGAAGTTGGATATCTATTGGCCTTCTCCCCTCAATTTGAAGTAATTCAAATGAATGAAGGGATGACCTTACATACAAAACATCCGCCAAATATTCAATACCAGAAGGCCGTCACTCATACCGCTACTTGCCATTTTTAAAGACGGTGCAACTCATTAACTTACCAGTTAGTTACAAGCGAGTTGCAATGTTGGAAAGCGCAGAGTGTGGTGCGGGCGCCGGGCCGCTACGATTTCCATCATCAATGCCTCCACGTGCCACTCGACGACCGTCAATCATTGGGTTATGAAAGCGCAGGGGCGGTCACTGGACCGCGCCAGTCAAAAAAACAGACCAAGGGACCTGACCGTGAGCAAACCTTCCGCTACCGAACGCTACAGCTACAAAGCCCGCTGGTTTCACTGGGTGATGGCGATCCTGATTGTCCTCGCCTACGCGCTGATCCTGAGCCGTACCCAGCTTGCCCGTGGCAGCGACGCGCGGACCTTCGTCGTGCAAACGCATTTCTGGGTCGGCATCGTCGTGCTGGTCATGGCGTTTTTCCGCATCGCCGAGCGCCGTCGCCATTCGCCGCCAGGCATCACCCCGCCACTGGAAGGCGTATTGCGCCTGGCCGCGACACTCTCCCATTACGCGCTCTATGCTTTTCTGTTCGCGCAGCCACTGCTGGGTCTGTTCACGGTGCTGCTGGAGCGCGGCGCCCTGCCGATTCCCCTGACCTCGCTGAGCATTCCCGCGCCGTTCGACATGTCCAAGGACACCGCCGAAACGCTGGAGCACTACCACGTCCTGCTGGGCACGATTTTCTACTACGTCATCGGCCTGCACGTGATTGCGGCGATCTGGCACCACTTCGTGCGCAAGGACAATACCGTCAAGCGCATGGTGTAGGCCGGACCGTTCATTCGGCGGCGCCGCTTGCGTCAGCCTGCTGCGGATCAGCGAGGATCGACTGAATCCACCCGCCCATCCACCGGGTCCGGCGGCACGGCGCCGTCCTGACTGGTGTCGATGCTGACGACCACCGACATCCCCGGGCGCAGCCGGTCCACGTCGTGCTGGTCGTCGTCGATGGTGATACGGACCGGGATACGCTGGGCGATCTTGACGAAATTGCCGGTGGCGTTGTCGGCAGGCAGCAGGCTGAACTCGGACCCCGCCGCAGGGGAGATGCGCTGCACCCGGCCACGCATCTTCAGGTTTTCCAGGGCATCGACGGTGAAACTTACCGGCTGGCCCAGCCGCACGTTGGCCATCTGGGTTTCTTTCATGTTGGCGATGATCCAGCGAGGACGCGGCACCAGCGCCATCAACTGCGCGCCGGAATTGACGTACGCCCCCAGGCGCACCCCGACCTGCCCCAACTGCCCGTCCCGAGGCGCGATGATGCGCGTATTGGTCAGATCGATCCGCGCCAGCTCGATGGCGGCCTCGGCGTTCTTCACCGAGGCTTCCAGCGAGCCGCGATTGACGATCACCGTTTGCAGGTCCTGACGGGAAATCTCCAACGCCGCCCTGGCTTCGGCCAGCGCCGCTTTTGCCTGCGCATCCGCCGCGCGGGTCACGTCGAATTCGCTTTTCGAGACTGAGCCATCAGTGACCAGTGCCTTCCCCCGACGAAGGTCGGCAGCGGCCTTGTCACTCTGCGCCTGGGCATTCGCGATAGCGGCCTGACGTTGGGCAATGGTGGCTTCGGCGCTGCGGCGCTGTTGCAGATTATTGGCCAGCGCAGCCTTCTGAACGCCCAACTGCGCAATGCCCTGGTCGAGATGCTGCTGGTAGATCCGGTCGTCGATGCGCACCAGCAAGTCGCCCTGCTTGACCCACTGAAAATCCTGCACCGGCACTTCGTAGACATAGCCACTCAATTGCGGGCCGATGATCGTGGTCTGCCCGCGAATCAGGGCGTTTTCCGTGCTTTCGATCGGGCTGCTGAACGGCGGCAGCTGCCATGCGTAGAGCACGATGAGGACACCCGCCAGGGCAATGCCACCGAACAGAATCGAGGACACCAGGCGTATGCGCGCCGAACGCGGTTGCGTGGTCGCCGGCATCACCGCCGGCGCGGGCGCAGCGCCACTCGCCTGTGACGGCGAAGCGCTGGCCACAGAACCGCCTGAAGAGCTGCCTGAAGAGCTATCTGGAGCGTTGTCTGAAGGTTTACCGGGTTCTGTCATGAACGTTGAGCGCCAGAAGGTGTGAGAGGAGAAGCCGCAGGAGTCGCCGGAGTAAAAGGCGCGACCGGCTCGGTGGTGATCCACAGCCAAGTGGCGCGGCTGGTGATCCAGATCATGGTCAGCACCGCGATGACCGCAATCAGCATGAATACGTCGTTGTAGGCCAGGGTGTTGGCTTCCCGAGTGGCGGCGGTCGCCAGCGAGCGAATGCCCAGACTGTTGCGCGCCGCCGGGTCGGCGATGGCGGAAATATACGCGCCGCTCGCAGTTTGCAGTCGCGACTGCACCTGAGCATCGATCAGCGTGACGTGCTCGACGATGTGCGCCGAATGGAATTTCTCGCGCCAGACCTGAAAGGTGCCCAGCAGCGCCGAGCCGATCAGGCTGCCGACGTTCTGGGTGATCCCGAACATCACCGAAAAACTGACCATGTTGCGCGGGTTGCTGATCACCCCGCTGATGCCCATCACGAGGGTCGGCCCCAGGAAAAACGTGCCACCGAACGCCAGCAGAAACTGGCTGAAATACATCTGCGGTTCACGGGTCAGGCTGGTGGAAAAGCTGTCCATGCTCGAACCGATCGCCATCAATGCCAACGAAATGATCAGCGGCTTGAACAGATGCTGCGGATTGATCGTCAGCGCACTGACCGCCAGGCCCGCGACGCTGCCCAGCAGCATGAACAGGTACAGCGTGTGCAACTGCTCGGTGCCCTGATTCAGGCCCTGAAGAAAACCGACCGCGCCAGTGGATTGCTCTGACAGCACGATGCGCGTCAGCAGCACGCCGAAGGCGAAGCGGATCATCCGGCCACTGCCCAGCCAGCGAGTGATCAACAGCGGGCGGGTACGGTTGTGCTCGATGCACAGCCCGGCAAGGATCAGCACGATGGACGATGCCAGGGCGATGCCGATCCATGGCTCCTCAAGCCACCACTCGATTCGCCCCAGCGACAACGCCGCGCACAATGCCGCAAAGCCTGATGCGAGCAAGGCGAAGGTCAGGAAGTCGAGTTTTTCGAAGGCTTTGAAGCGATCGCCAGGCGGCAGTTTGAGAATCAGCACGCAACCCAGGGACAGGAGGCACATGCCCAGTTCAAACAGGTAAAGTCCGCGCCACTCGGCAATCTGCAGCAGGTCTTCGGACACCAGTCGCGCCAGCGGTGTCGCCAGCTGCGCCGTGCCGAGGCCCAGCACCAGCGCCTTCATCCGCCACTTCTGCGGGAAGGCCTGGATCATGTAATACAGACCCAGCGAACTCAGCGCCGCGCCGACCATGCCGTGGGCCGCCCGAACGGCAACCGCCGATTCGATGTCGTTGACGAACAGGTGCGCGAAGGTCACCAGCGCGTACAGCACCAGGAACACTTCGGTGAAGGCGCGCAAACCGAATTGCTGGCGAAACTTCACCAGTAGCAGGTTCATCGAAACGTTGGTCATGACATACGCAGCGGGCAGCCAGGCGATCTCGGCCTGGGTGGCGCCCAGGGCGCCTTGCAGGTATTGAAGGTTGGCGACCACCAGCGCATTGCCGAGCCCGCCGGTCAACGCCACGATCACGCCGACGATGGCATACGCCCAGCGCTTGGGCGTCGCGTGCAGGGGCGTCGACGGCGACCCCGGCAACGTCGGTCGCTCGTGGGGGGCCCAGTCGTGGGGTCTGTACTTGTCGTTCATTGAGCGGACCTGATGAATGCCTTGCAGTGCCACTGGGAAGCGATGGGGGCGGGTCTTCCAGGCGCTGCCCCCGTAAAAGCTAGCTGATTATTCTCAGCTGATCATTCTCAGCTGATCATTCTGAGCTCCCGCGCCTGTTCGAGAGTGACATCCACTGCGTGAATGCTCGCTTGCCGGTGTTTGAGCATTGCGCCGGTGCGGCCGTTGAACACTGCGTTGATCTCCGAAAGAATCGACAATGCCACGCTGTGCGGCGCGTCGCCGCCCAGGTCCAGACCGACCGGGTAATGCAGGCTGGCCTGGGCAGCGGCGTCGCGGAGCTGATCCGGCAGCTCGTCGAGCAAACGCTCGGTGCGGCTGCGCGGCCCCAACTGACCGATGTAGCGCGGCGTTGACTCGAGAACCTGCCCCAGCCAGTGCCGGTCCTGGGTCAGGCTGTGGGTCATCACCACCACGGCGGCGTCGGCGACCATCCCGTGCAATTCAGGCATTGGCTGCAGCGGCGCTGACAGCACCCGATCAGCCTCCGGAAAACGCTGGGGCCGGGCAAAGTGCGAGCGCGCATCGATCACCGTGATGTGCCAGCCCTGGAGCCGCGCCATGCTGACCAGCGGCATCGCGTCATGCCCGGCACCGAAGACCACCAGCCGGCGCGGCGCAGCGATGTATTCGAGCAGCACTTCAACGGCGCCGTCCGCGCTTTCGTAGGTTCGCGTGGCCGAGCGGCGAGCATCGAGCACCGTTTTCAGGTCCTCGGCCACGGCCGTCGCCAGCCAGCGTTCGCGCATCTCAATCTGCACCTGCCCTGATGAACGGATCGCCACCCGCTCGCCCAGCGCTGTGTGCCGCTCGCTCTGCGTACCGATCACCGTCGCCAGTGCAGCGCCGGTGCCGCTGGCCTTGACCTCACGCAACACGTCCACCACCAGACTCGCGGCGTGCGGATCTATCCGTTCGAAGAGGATGTGCACCGTGCCGTTGCAGCCCAGGCCGAAGCTGAGCTCGGCGTCTTCGAGCTCGTCGTCGTCCTCGCCGGTGCTGTACGTGCGCATGGACGGCTTGCCATTGGCGGTCAGCCACCAGGCCTTCTTGCTGACGTCGCTTTCCAGGCATCCGCCGCTGACGGTGCCGGTGGCTTCGCCCATCGGCGCAATAATCATGCGCGCACCCGGACGCCGGTAAGCCGAGCCTTCAACCTTGACCACCGTGGCGATCACCACTTCCTGCTGCCCGGTCTGCGCTTCATCGAGCGCCCCCAGCAGACTGGATAGATCATTCATGCGCGTCCCCAAAAACCGGTTCATTCATCTGACGTGATTCACTGTTTAACCTGACACTTGATCTGCAATGCCCTGCCCGCTCGGGCAAACATGCTGTTGTGCTGACTGTCAGTTGCCGCGCAGGTTCAGGTTTTGCCCGCAAGACGTGCGTCATGGGCAGCGCCACTGCGCGGAAAGGCCGGCAGGTTACCGCAGACAGACCGCCGACTGGCCATCGATCACCGACTGCGCGAATCCGCCCGCACCGGAGCTATACCGACGCTACACTCGCTGCGTGCCGTAGCCCCCTGCAAGACGCTGATGATTAAGGGCATCAGCGTACTCGTGGGCAGAGCTGCTCCTTCGTTTGGATATTTCGGTTGAACATTCCGGGCTTCACGAGCCTCAAACCCTGAATCGCCGTACCGCCTGGCTGCGTGGAATCACTCCACCGGGTCCACCGGGCATCGGCAACGCCGGAGAGCACCTGATGACGCGCCAACTACGCCAGCTTCGTGAAACATCCGCTACCCACACCCTGTGCCAGCGCTTTCAAAGTGTGCGGGAACGTACCGAATTTCTGGTCGAGCCACTGAGCGCCGAGGACATGGTGGTGCAGTCGATGCCCGACGCCAGCCCGGCCAAGTGGCACATGGCGCATACCACGTGGTTCTTCGAAACCTTTCTGCTGGCGCCGAACCTGCCGGGTTATGAAGCTTTCGATCCGACATTCGGCTACCTGTTCAATTCCTATTACGAAGCGGTCGGCCCGCGTCATCCCCGCCCCCAACGCGGGTTGATGACCCGGCCCAGCGTCGATCAGGTGCTGGCCTACCGCAGGCACGTCGACGAAAACATGACGACGCTGTTGATGACGCCGCTCAGCGACGAGATGACCAGCCTGATCGAGCTGGGTCTTGCCCACGAGGAGCAGCATCAGGAACTGCTGCTGATGGACATCCTCCATCTGTTCAGCCTGTCGTCCCTGAAACCTGCTTACAGCCCGCGCTGGCCGAAAGACCTGTCGGGCCGTCGCGGTCACTTCAAGCCGCTGAGCGCCGGCCTGACCGAGATCGGCCACGACGGCGGCGACTTTTCTTTCGACAACGAAGGCCCGCGCCACACCACATATCTGCAGTCCTTTGAGATCAGCGACCGGCTGGTGACCAATGGCGAGTGGCTGAGTTTTATTGCCGACGGCGGCTATCACACCGCTGCCTTGTGGCTGTCTGAAGGCTGGTCGCTGGTGCAGGAGAACGGCTGGAATTCGCCGATGTACTGGCAGCACGACGAGAACGGCTGGAAGCGCATGAGCCTGCGCGGCCTTGAGTCAATCGACCCGTCGGCGCCAGTCACCCACATCAGCTATTACGAAGCCGCGGCATTCGCGCTCTGGGCCGATGCGCGCCTGCCCACCGAAGCTGAGTGGGAAGCCGCGGCCCGCGCCGGTTTGCTGGAGCAAGTGGACGACGTGGCCTGGCAGTGGACGCAAAGTGCCTACAGCGCCTACCCCGGCTTCAAGCCATCGGTGGGTGCGGTGGGCGAGTACAACGGTAAATTCATGGTCAACCAGATGGTCCTGCGCGGCGGCGCCAGCGTCACGTCGCCCGAACATTGCCGACTGACCTATCGCAACTTCTTCCATGCCGACAAACGCTGGATGGTCTCGGGCCTGCGCCTGGCCCGTGACAGCCGTCAGCCCGGCGTGGTTGACCCGAACGACAGCGAATTCGCCCGAGACGTGGTGGCCGGTCTTGGCGCTGCTCAGAAAACCCTGTCGCCCAAGTATTTTTACGATGCAGCGGGTTCCGACCTGTTCGAAGCCATCTGCGAAACGGAGGAGTACTACCCGACCCGCGCCGAAACCGGACTGCTGAAAGGCATCGCCGGACAGATTGCCGCGACCATTCCACCTGGCGCAGCGCTGGTCGAGTTCGGCAGCGGCGCCAGCGAGAAGACGCGTCTGGTGCTGGATGCTGCGCCGCACATCGCCGTGTATGTGCCGATCGATATCAGCGCAACCGCGCTGAACAAGGCCGCCCGGTCATTGCGCCAGCGCTACCCTTCGCTGATCGTCGCGCCCCAGGTTGACGACTTCACCCGGGTGCTCACGCTGCCTGAAGAAGCCGACGGCCACACCCGCGTGGGTTTCTTCCCGGGCTCCACCATCGGCAACTTCAGCCATGAGCAGGCCGTGGATTTCCTCCACAGCGCCCATGAGGTGCTGGGTGAAAACGCGCACTTCATCGTCGGTGTCGACATGGTCAAGGATGAGCAGACACTGGTGGCGGCTTACGATGACGCCGAAGGCGTGACCGCGCAGTTCAACAAGAACCTGCTGACCCGCATCAATCGCGAACTGAACGCCGACTTCGATGTGTCCGCCTTCGATCATCTGGCCGTGTGGAACGCCGAACAGGCCTGCATGGAAATGCACCTGGTCAGCCGCAAACAGCAAAGCGTCACCGTGGCCGGCCACACCTTCCGCTTCGCCGCCGGGGAACGGCTGCACACCGAGAACTCCCACAAGTTTACGGTTGAGTCGTTCACCGAACTGGCGGCGCGCGCGGGATGGACCGTCAGCGAATGCTGGATCAGCGACGCACCGGAAATGGCCTTGTTCAGTTTGCAGGCGTAATGACAGCGGCCTGCGGGCGGCTGTGGTACGGCAGGCATCGGTTCGCGCCTGTATTCAGGTCAGGCACGAACCTGTAGGAGCGCGCTTGCCCGCGAATGCGGTGTGTCATCCACCGTTGATGCCACTGATATACCGCCATCGCGGGCAAGCGCGCTCCTACACCGATCTATGCCAGGCGCTGGGCGTGCGGCGTATTCAAATCATCTGTAGGAGCGTGGCTTGTCCCGCGATCCGGCGAACAGCGGCAGTAACCCTGCTAACCCGTCGCCCGTCCTACAGTCCATATCTGTGCTTGGCAAACCTGGCAGGATTCTCCGGTGTCATTTGCAAAATGGCGCTGGTAGCATCCATTGGCACCCTCACGGATCCCGGCTGTTCATCCGGGTATTGAGTACAACAATAATCAACAGGGAGTCAGCGATGACGGCTCAGGTACTACCTGCCGAATACGCGGGCCAGCAATCAGCCTGCGACAGCATTCTGTCCGACGTACGCAATCACATTGGTCACCTCACCCTCAACCGCCCCCAAGGCCTCAACGCCATCGACCTGCACATGGTTCGTCAGCTGCAATTTCAGCTCGACGCCTGGGCAAAGGATGACAACGTTTACGCCGTGGTCCTGCGCGGGTCCGGCGAAAAGGCGTTCTGCGCCGGCGGCGACATCCGCTCGCTGTACGACAGTTTCAAAGCCGGCCGAACCGAGCACCTGGATTTCTTCGCCGAAGAATACGCACTGGACCTCACCCTCCATCATTACCGCAAGCCCGTTGTCGTCCTGATGGACGGCTTCGTGCTGGGCGGTGGCATGGGCCTGGCCCAGGGCGCGGACCTGCGCGTAGTCACTGAACGCAGCCGCCTGGCAATGCCGGAAGTGGCAATCGGTTATTTCCCCGACGTGGGCGGCAGCTACTTTCTGCCCCGGGTGCCCGGCGAACTGGGGATTTATCTGGGCCTCACCGGCGTGCAGATCCAGGCCGCCGATGCGCTGTATTGCGGGTTGGCGAACTGGTATCTCCACAGCACGCGCCTCGATGACCTCGACCTGCAGCTGGATAACCTGAAGTGGAGCCTCACGCCGCTCAAGGATGTGCAGGGCGCACTGGCGAAACTGGGCGTGCAGCACCTCCCTGCCCCGCCGCTGGCCAAGCTGCGGCCGGCCATCGATCATTTCTTTGCCCTGCCGGACGTCCCGAGCATCATCGAACAACTGCTGGAAGTGAGCGTCTACGACACCCATGCCTGGGCCATCGACACCGCGCACCTGATGCAGACCCGTTCACCACTGGCAATGGCGGTCACCCTGGAGCTGCTGCGTCTCGGCCGGCATCTGCCGATTGAGCGTTGCTTCGCCCTGGAGCTGCATCTGGACCGCCAGTGGTTTGAACGCGGAGACCTGATCGAGGGCGTGCGCGCCTTGATCGTCGACAAAGACAAGAAACCGCAATGGAGCCCTTCCAGCGTGCAGGCCCTCGATGCCGAGCACGTGGCAAGCTTCTTCAGCGGTCATGAGGCGTGACCTATGCAAGATCTTGAACTGACCGAAGAACAAGTGATGATTCGTGACATGGCGCGGGACTTCGCGCGCAATGAAATCGCGCCCCATGCCCAGGCCTGGGAGAAAGCCGGCTGGATCGACGACGCGCTGGTGGCCAAGATGGGCGAGTTGGGCTTGCTCGGCATGATGGTCCCGGAGGAATGGGGCGGCAGCTACATCGACTACGTCGCCTACGCGCTGGCCGTCGAAGAAATCTCCGCCGCCGACGGCGCCGCCGGCACGCTGATGAGTGTGCACAGTTCAGTGGGCTGCGGGCCGGTGCTCAACTATGGCAGCGACACGCAGAAACAACAGTGGCTGGAAAAACTCGCGAGTGGTCAGGCCATCGGTTGTTTCTGCCTGACCGAACCCCAGGCTGGCTCCGAAGCCCACAATCTGCGCACCCGTGCCGAACTGAAAGACGGCGAATGGGTGCTCAACGGCGCCAAGCAGTTCGTTAGTAACGGCAAGCGCGCGCAGTTGGCGATCGTCTTCGCGGTGACCGACCCTGAGCTGGGCAAGCGCGGCCTGTCAGCCTTTCTGGTGCCTACCGACAACCCCGGCTACAGCGTTGATCGCATGGAACACAAGATGGGTATCCGCGCCTCCGACACCTGCGCGGTGACCTTGAGCAACTGCCGGATTCCGGCGGAAAACCTGTTGGGTGAGCGCGGCAAGGGGCTGTCCATTGCCCTGTCCAACCTGGAAGGCGGGCGCATCGGCATTGCCGCCCAAGCCCTGGGCATCGCCCGCGCGGCGTTTGAGGCTGCGCTGGCCTATGCCCGCGAGCGTGTGCAGTTCGACAAGCCGATCATCGAGCATCAGAGCATCGCCAATCTGCTGGCCGACATGCACACCCGCATCAACGCCTCGCGGCTGCTGGTCTTGCACGCCGCGCGCCTGAGAACGGCCGGTAAACCCTGCCTGTCGGAAGCGTCCCAGGCCAAGCTGTTCGCCTCGGAAATGGCTGAATGGGTCTGCTCGAAGGCTGTGCAGATCCATGGCGGCTACGGCTATCTGGAAGATTACCCGGTGGAAAGGTATTACCGGGACGCGCGGATCACCCAGATCTATGAAGGGTCCAGCGAAATCCAGCGCCTGCTGATCGCCCGCGAACTGCGGCACTACGCACTGTAAGCCTGAACCAGTCGGCGCTGAGCCTTGCCAACGCTCAGCGCCTGCTGGTCAGCCCATCACTTAATGGCCCGGCACGACAAAGTTGTGCCGGCCCAGCCGCAGAATGAGCAAGGTCACCGAGTCAGCGTTCTTCATCAGCACCCGACTTCGTTTTGTCGCATCGTGCAGGAACTCATCCCGCGCCTCGTCCAGCGTCATGGATTTAGTAAGATCAAGCACCGCAGTGCACGCCTCACCGTCTTGCGAGTCCAGATCCGACCACTCACCATCTTTCATGTGCAAAAACAGGTCGTCCCTTTCGCTGAAGTGTGACAGCCCCTCACGTTGCAAACGCTCCAGGTCGGACTTGAACTTGATCGTGTTGGTACTGTTGGCCAGCAGCAGGTCCGGAAATGGCGCGTTGGTTTCCAGGTACGCGATGTCGTGGGTGCGCAGCACCAGGTGGGACAGTTCGTGGATGAGCACTGCCGAACGGTAGTGCGCAGGCATGTCGAAGCCTTGCGGGGCATTCGAGACCCTGTACGCCGGCACTTGAAAAAACCGCTCGGTCAGAAACAGGCGCTTCTTGGGGTCCGACTTGATGATGAACCCCAGCGTGCTCTCATGACCGGGACGAGTGGATCCGACGACAAACCGCGGCGATGAGTAGGGCGACAACGAGGCGTCCATCACTTCATCGAACAGTGCCTTGACCGCGCGCTCGGTCTCGATCAACAGATCCTGGCCGGGCGGGTTCACACCGAAAAAGTCACCCAGGATCTCAAGCACTCGAGGGTCGGGCGGCGTTCCCGGCGAATGTACGTTGAGATTGTCCAGGCAATTTTCCAGGTAACGCTTGGCCTGAAGATGCGCCTGACCAATGGCCAGCGCTCTGTCCCGATACAACGTGCGGATTTCCTGCATCCCCGTCGCCTCAATGATCAAGGCATCTTCGGCGCTTCGCTGCGCACCCTCCGCGCGCATTCGGGTCACCAGCCCGCCTCCGCCCTTCAGGCCAATATCCAGTTGCCAGCGCTGACGACCATCAAGCCGCACGAGCGGGCCGGGCGTTCCGTCCTCGCCCACAATCATCCACTGCGCGTCTTCGCTGCGGCGCCGGATCTGGTAAACCGTGCCCCCAACCGCCGCGTAAAGCGTCTGGGTCTTGCTGTCGCGGTAAAGGCTCAGCAAGTCATCTCGCTTGAGGTCATTCAACGAAACATTGCGGGCTTCCAGGGCACGCAGCCGCTTCAACTGGTCGGCGGTCAGTGTCACGCCTGCCCACTCGAACGTTGTGGCCGACGACTCTTCGCCCGTCGCCGGCTCGCCTTCTACCAGGTCATCCTTGTCGGCCTGTTCCCTCGCCGTGACCATCACACCCAGCGCGGCGGAAAATTCGGAAATCGCCTCGCCCCAGCGGCGGCCCGAGGCTGACGCTGCCGACGCTTGCAACAGGCTATGACTCTGCCAAAGCGCCACCATCGTGGCCAACTTGCCAGGCATTATGCTCAACACCTGTTCGAGGCCCAGCATGCCGAGAAACTTCAGCGATGCCTGATCGGCCTGGGCGCTGCTTACCGTGTTCGCGACTCCAAGGTCGACCAGCAGATTGACGGTGTGGGTCAGCAGCAACTGCAGGGCGTTGCCCTTCACTTCCGCCAGCGACACGGTCACCGGCCCCGGCGTGTGAGTGGGCACGTCACCGAAACTCTCGGCAGCGAACGGCAGGTGAGGCTCAATGAAACCACCGTGTTCATAGCGTTTTCGGACCTCTGGGTCCAGCCGCTCCAGCAGCATCCGCTGCAAGGCCTCGTCGCTGCGGATATCGGCCAGGAGTGCTGCCATGTCGGGGTATTCACGGAAAACGAATGCCGGATGAATGATCGCGTGCAGGATCACCGGCCCTCGGCCGGCCCCGCGTGGGCAGATCAGATACGCGCCTTTGACGGTATCGGGAGTCATGCCTTCGTCAGCGATCAATCGTAGAGGGCTGATGATCACAGGGGTCTCGCCCACTGGCTCACGAGCAATGCCGTCCGGCATCTCGACCACCCGTGAGATATACGCGTACGCCTCGGCGCTCAGGCCCCCTTCGAGTTTCTGCTGCATCGCCACCGCCTGCATCATCGGTGGCAATTGCTCGGCGTAGAGACGCGAACGCCTTGGCCAGTCGGGGTTCGCAGGGTTGAGCGCCTGACGCAGTAACACCATGAAGCCGGCGCCGACGTCCAGGTGCCGGGTCATGGTGCGCAGGTAATTGGCGGTCAGCAGACCGACCGCGTCCGGGTGCTCGTCGGAGGTCACCGTCAGGATGCCGTCCTGAATGTCGACAAAGCGATTGACCGCGTAATCAGTCAGCGATTCGCTGTTTACCAGGGTCGCAGCGGGGATGCCCGACGGTATCTGGCCCACCCCGGTAAGCGCCGGGACGTAGCGACGCAGGGTCACCGTGATGTGATCCGGGTCCCACTGGCGGTCGGGGAAGTCCTTGGCTAATTGCTCGATCAGCCGATCCCGCGAGTAATCCTTGAGGCTGGGAATGTCGAACAGGAAGCTCTCATTGCCACTGCTGACCACGTAATAACGACGCCAGATCTCGTTGTAGGTTTTCATATCGGCGACTGACGCCGATTTCAGCCATTGCGGCAACAACTCCTCGAACAGCGTGATATCGATGCGCATGGCCAGGTTGTCGAGCATGCGGATCAATGGCTCGTCGACTTCGGTCGATCTGGCCAGCTCGATAAACAGCTGTGCTTCGAAGCGACAGCGCGTGGCGCGTGCACACAGCTGCTGAAGGTTCTGCAGTTGTCGATCCAGGACCGATTGCTGCAGGGCTCTGACCGCGTGCCCGTCCACTCGATGCAGGTGCACGCGCATCGCTTGGGCGGGCCTGCGCGCCAGGTGATTGCGCAGCAGCAACTGATCGCGCTCGCCGAGCAGACTGAGCCAGCGTTCAGCGTGCGGTCCCCGGAGCGCGCCGAGGACGTGCTCATTCAGCACCTCGACCGACGCGAACTGCCGCCAGCCTCGCGGCCCGGTCCACAGCATCGCTCCCGCCGCCGCGTTCGCCGGTTGCCAGAGCACGAGCGCGTCGCTGATCGCTGCGCCGGGCGCGTTCTCGCACTCGATCGCCAGGGTAAACACTTCGGTGAAAGTGGCGCTGCTACCTGACCTCAGGGAGCGGACGGGCGAGTCGAGCACCTGACTGACCACGGCTACGGCCGCCGCGCTAAGCTCCGCCTTTCGTTGCCTCAATGCCAAGTCCAGGCGCAAGGCATCCTCGCGCAGGGTAAAGGCTGTCGCGACCGGCTGAAGCTGGCGGTTTCCGAGGCGCGCTTTGCCGATCTGCGATTGTTCGTAATGCTCGACGTAACGCGCGGCAAAATCCGTGGCCGCCCGCTCAATCAGCAAATTCACCAGCTCCATGTCAAAGTTCGCCGCAGGACTCTCGGGTGGCACTATGATCTGGGCCGTGTCAGGAAGGGGGTGACTGCGGTGACCGCTCACGCGTTCCAGCAGCAACGACACCAGGTCGCTGGAGAAGACACGCAGGGTTTCACTCACCGCTACCGAGTTCAATGCCACATCTGACCCATCGGGCACCGATGGCTGCAACCAACGCAGCCGCACCTCTCGCGCCAGCAGCTGCGTGGGTGAAGCGACGCAGATGTAAGTCTGAAGAGCCGTTTCGGCATAGCTCACCAGTGCGTTGTCCAATTCGCGCAAGTGCTCGGCGCCCGCGTCGGAGACCTGGGATTGCTCCAGCCATGACGGCGCGAGCTGACTGGCAAGGGGCGCACTGGTACGAGCCCTGTCGTAAGGGAAGGTTACGATCTCGTCGGGGCCGCTGACCGAGTCGACCAGAACCAGATCATCAGTTCCACTCTGCTCCCACGTCCGGCCGAAATTCAGCGGCACGTTCGACGTCCATCGCCCTACGCTGAAATGCTGCTGCCGCGGGTCGATCAACTGACGCACGTCCAGCGCATCGTCGAACATCGCCGACATTTTCTCGGCCTGTGTGCGCAAGCGGCAGACGTGCTGCAGATTACGCAGCTGCATCGTGAAGATTGATTCCACCCGCTCGACCACCAACGGCTCGGCGATGTCCTCAAGTATCAGCTCGAATCCGTCAGCCCGCAGAAGAAGTGACTGGTCCGCCAGATCCAGGCTGGCGCTCAGGATATCGCCGCCTTCCGGGGTTGAGCAGAAGGCAGTTAGCGCCGAGAGACTCTCGAACTGCTTGAGCTCGTGATCCGGTGAGAACCAGAAAAGCGGCCCTTGTCCGGTCGGCCCCACGTCCAGAACAAACGTGCCGGCCAGGGTTCTTTGTGTGCCATCCGCCCACTGCAGGACGATCCGCTTGCCGGGCAGATCCGTATCGATTGCCCTGGTTGCCGCCCGATCCACAGGCCTCATGGCCTGGTACTGCGCCTCTGAAAGTGTGCCGTCCTGGACCCTGCTGTACAGCTCGTGTGACAGGCTGGTCCTATAGCTTTCGATGGCGATCTCGCAGAATGGACGACCGTGCGCCGGGTCTTTCCAAAACCGCTCCAGCGAGTGCGAATAGTGCGCGGGCAACTCGGTGACGGCATCGCTTAGAGCCCGCGCCATATGGACGGCATCCTGCTCGCCGACCAACCGGCCCTGCGCATCCAGAAACTGCCGCCTTACGCCGGGTAATTGGCGGAAGTCGCAAAAATCTTCGAACGCCGTCTGCGCAAGGGTTTGCGTGACCAGCACGCGTTGCTCGTCGGCGCCCGAAGCGGGCTGCACGATGCGCATCAAGTGCGTGGCCGGATCCACGCGGAGCGGCGGCGACAAGCGGCGCAACTGGACCGCCAGCGTGTCGGACAACACGGCGAACAGCGTCGGCGTCATTCTGAAACGCGCTGTGAGCTGTCGAGTCGAGGCGGCCTGAAACTCAACGATAGCCCGCATCTGGGCCGAAAACGCATCACCGTCGACCTTTTCGTATTCGAAACCCGTCGCTGCATTGCCGCCCGCAAATCGCGCGAACAGTCCCGTCAGCAGCGATTGACGATCACCGAACACGGCGAGACCGTCAGCGAGCGTGAGCAGGTACATTCTCGAGTCAGCCGTCTCGGAATGGCTGAATAACAATGCCGCCGACACCTCAAGGGAGGTGGGCAAAGCGTCGTTGAGCACCAGACGATCAACCCGCACCGGGTCAGGGTCGGCCGCTGCACCATGGTCGGGCGGCGTGAGCGTCAGCTTTCTGAGCCACGCCACCTCTTCAGGCCTCAGTCGACCGGCGTCGGCCGCCCGATCAAGTTCATGAATGAAGCGCTGCCTGAGGGACGCGCTGTGGAAATAAAGGGGAGTAACCGTGGACATTGCCGCTCCTTGAGCAAAACGCCCATGCCCGGCGGTCAGCCGGGCATGGGCAGGAATGCAAGAAGCGTAGGGAATAACCGCGCGGCATCTGCGTTACATAATGCTGTACACGGCGACGGAAATTCAGGCTTAACTGGCGAAGACGCGGCGCATCGGCGTCTCCCGCCCTCCCCCTTAAACCTTCAGCGTGCGCGCCACATGTCCGGCAAAGGCATCAATGATGTTCTGCAGGAATGGGCGCGTCTTCTCGTTCAGCTTGCCGTGTTCGTCAAAGAAGGTGCCCGCGTTGCCCAGGTACGCTTCCGGTTGCTGCATGCACAGCACGTCGAGGAACACGAAGCACTGGCGCAAATGCTGGTTGGCGCCAAAACCACCGATCGCCCCCGGCGACGCACTGACCACCGCCGCAGGTTTTGCACTGCCCCACGCGCTTTTGCCGTAGGGGCGCGAGCCAACGTCGATGGCGTTTTTCAGTGCGCCCGGCACTGAGCGGTTGTATTCAGGGGTGACAAACAGAAAGCCGTCGGCACCCTGCAGGGCCTCACGGAAGGCCGTGTAGGCGGCAGGCGGCGAATCTGCGTCGATGTCTTCGTTATACAACGGCAGGTCGCCAATTTCGACGATGCTCAGCTTCAGGCTGGACGGCGCCAGCTCAGCCAGTGCGTGGGCCACTTTGCGGTTGATGGAGTCTTTCCTCAAGCTGCCGACGATGACTGCAATCGAATGAACCTGGCTCATGAAACGGACCTTCTGCTATGGGAGGAGACAACAGTTATAGATGAAACATGTGCGACATTCTGTGTTGTTTTTCCGTTGCTAATCATCGAAAGGTTCGATGCTGTTGCGTGGGTCATCGGCTCATGCGTGGCGCGGGCCACGCTACCGTCGGTCGTGACTATTTTTCCGAGGGCCGAAAACTCCCCCTTAAAACGGCGGTCTGACTGCCTTAGGCGGATAAGGTCCTCATAGATATTTGGGAATTACCTTACAAGCGGACACGGTTTATTCACTCGCGGTGTTAGGATGCGAGCGAAAACGAGCAGTTATTTCCAGAGGTTACAAAGCAAATGGCTTCAGTTCTAGTTGGGCAATTTCATGCGAGGGATGCGGAGGGACGCGTTTACTCGGTGCATGAATTCCGTGAATCACAGCCTGACGAGGCTGATGGCAAGGAGCCCGTTTCCACTTATCGCCTGGCCATTGGCGACCGCGTCAAGCATTTGGGCGGAGAGGAATTCGAGTTGATTCAGGGCAAGGTCAAGCTCCTGCGAGAGCACTGAAACACCACTGCAAGCCCACCTCTTTCTACGCAGGCCGCTCACTTCGCGCGGCCACGGCTCAGGTCAGACGGGCTTGCAGCTTCACTCGATGCCCGGCGCGTCGAACAGCAGATACCAGAAAATCGCCGCCTCTTGCGTCAACGGATCTATCGCGCGATAACGCAGATGATCCACCCCTCCGACCACAAACCCGTAGCGCTCATATAACCGGCACGCCTCCAGATTATTGTTCTGGGTCTCCAGGGTGATGCCCGGCAGACCACGCTTGCGGCTCCAGAACTGCGCCACGTCCAGCAGCTTTTGCGCCACGCCATTGCGCCGCGCCCCGGCGTCGACCGCCAGTTCATCGATGTGAGCGAATCCGTTCCAGTGGTGACTGACCACCACGTGCCCGACCGGCTGCTCATCGAGCCAGGCCACCAGCACGGTGCTGTCGGCGGCGTCCCGATAATTGCAGAACTCTTCGGAATCGATGCCGTAGTTTTTCAGGTAAGGCTCGACCGCATCGACATGCCAGTGCGACACGGGCTCGCCGATCTGCACCCGGGCATAGCCGGTGACCATGAACGTGAATTCGCTATTGAGGATGTAATCTTCGAAGCACTCGTCAGCGACACGAATGCTGAAAGTCGGGCTGGACGTGTTCACCATGGGTCTCCTGCACGATTACCGGGATCGACATCACCTTCTATGAAGGCCGCTGCCGCCTTCAGGCTTCCGCCTGGGCCTGCGCTTCAAGCAACTGGGTCCACAGGGCCGGGGCACCGGCGGATTTGGCGATCACGGCCAGGCGCGCTTCGTGCTCCGCCAGCTCGGACTCGCTGGCGACGATGATGCGGCCTAGTGTTCGGTTGGCGATCCGGCGGATCTCGGAAGGACGGTCGGCACCGCCCTCGCCATCGTTGTTGCCCGCCAGCGACAGAGTCGTCTGGCCACCGGTCATCGCCAGATAGACTTCGGCGAGAATCTCGGAGTCGAGCAAGGCGCCGTGCAATTCGCGGCCGGAGTTGTCGACGTCGTAGCGTTTGCACAGCGCGTCGAGGCTGTTGCGCTGGCCCGGATGACGTTCCCGGGCCATGGCCAGGGTGTCGAGGATCGTGCAGTGATCGCTGATGTTGGCGCGATCGTTCTGGCCGATCAAAGCGAATTCGTTGTTCAGGAAGCCCACGTCGAACGCGGCGTTGTGGATGATCAGTTGAGCACCTTTGACGAACTCGAAGAATTCGTCGGCGACTTCAGCGAAACGCGGTTTGCCGATCAGGAACTGGTCGGTGATGCCGTGAACGCCGATGGCGCCCTCGTCACTCTCCCGGTCCGGTTGCAGGTAAACGTGGAAATGCCGCCCGGTCAGACGCCGGCCGATCAGCTCGACGCAGCCGATTTCGATAACCCGATGGCCGTCGGTGACGGGCATACCGGTGGTCTCGGTATCGAGGACAACCCTTCGTTCAGTGATGATGTTTTGTACAGTCATTGCCTACCGCCTCAGCTTCAGGCGCGGATATTAGCATGGGGATTTTGGGATGTGCGCGCGCGGCTATCGCCTTATGGCGACCCGCGCACGCTGGTGCTGCAGGAGCCGGCTTGCTGGCGAACGCGTTGTGTCAGGGATGAGGATGTCGGCTGAACGCATGCATTCGCCAGCAAGCCGGCTCCTGCAGTGCTCATCATCAGCGTCACCGCGACAGTGCCTTGATCAAGCGTGCTTGATGCCGCGCACTTCATCCACGCCGCGGTTGGCCAACTGATCGGCGCGTTCGTTGCCAGGATGGCCGATGTGCCCGCGCACCCACTTCCAGCTCACGTTGTGCCGGCTGACCTGCTCGTCCAGCTGCCGCCAGAGGTCGGCGTTTTTGACCGGTTCCTTGGCCGCTGTCTTCCAGCCGCGCTTCTTCCAGTTGACCATCCACTCGGTGATGCCTTTCATCACGTACTGTGAGTCGGTCACCAGAACCACTTCACACGGCCGCTTCAGTTCTTCCAGCCCGCGAATGGCGCCGAGCAGTTCCATGCGGTTGTTGGTGGTGTTGGCTTCACCGCCCCAGAGTTCTTTTTCGACGCCTTTGCACACCAGCAATGCACCCCAGCCGCCGGGACCCGGGTTGCCCTTGCAGGCGCCATCGGTGAAGAGTTCTACGGTATCGCTCATTACGATGTTTCCAGAAATTGAGAAAGCGTGGCGTCAGCCGGTGAATCAAGGCTCGGGCGTGCGCCGATTGACCTTGGCCATCGGCAGCGGCAGCAGTTTGCCCATCGGCTCGCGGCGCGGCATGCGCACGGGCCGCAGCCCCACACTCATCTTGCGCGCAATCAATAGATAGAAGCCGCCGCCGGGACTTTGCCAGCCATCGCCGAGACGTTCCATTCCGGCCAGACGAGCCTGCCACTTGGGCGAAGCGAGCGGCGGACGATAGCACCCGAAGCGGCGTTTCTCCAGCGCGAAGCCCAGCAGGTTGAGCCAGTCGCCGACCCGTGAAGGCGAGATGCAGCGGGCTTTGCGCAGGGCGTCGTTGGCGAAAAAATGCCGAATGCCCCAGGTGCTCCAGGGATTGATCCCGACGATCACCAGATGCCCGCCGGGACGCACGCTGCTGGCGGCTTCGCGCAACAGGCCGTGTGGGGACAGACAGAAATCCAGGCCGTGCTGCATGACCACCACGTCGGCGGCGTGCTCGCTCAGGGGCCAGGCCTGCTCTTCGCAGACGATCTCGACACCCGGCAACGGCGCGCCCAGTCGCACGTTGCGCTGCACTTGCTTTGCCGCCGGCGGCGTTTGTGCCGACGGGCCGTAATGCACCAGATACCCGCCGAAAAAACGCTCGAGCTCCTGCTCCAGCACGCGGCTTTCTTCTTCCAGCAACAACTGCCCCAGGGGCCCGGACAGCCAGTCGCGGGCGGCGCTGATCAGCTCAAGCCATTCGGGATCGGCCTGGGCGAACGCTTCATCGGTCATTTCCGGTCTCCATGAGAGGGTCATTGCGATAGAGACTCGCCTCGAGTCTGTTCAGACCCTAAGATGCTTCTCTATGTTTCCAGCCAAGCGAACCGAGCCATGATACAGGTCGATGCCCTGCCCGCTTTCAGCGATAACTACATCTGGTTGTTACAAGACAATGCCGTCAAACGCTGCGCCGTGGTTGACCCGGGTGATGCCGCTCCGGTCATTGCCTGGCTTGAGCGCAACCCTGACTGGCGCCTGACCGACATTCTCATCACCCATCACCACGCCGACCACACCGGCGGCGTCGCGCAACTGAAAACGCTGACAGGTGCCAAGGTCTACGGCCCGGCCAGCGAGAACATTCCGGCGCGGGACGTGGCCCTGTCCGATAACGATGAACTCACCGTACTCGGCCTGACATTTGCCGTCCATGCAGTCCCCGGCCACACCCTGGGCCACATCGCCTTTTACCATGCCGATGCGCAACAGCCACTGCTGTTCTGCGGCGACACGCTGTTCGCCGCCGGTTGCGGGCGGTTGTTCGAAGGCACGCCGCAGCAGATGCATCACTCCCTGAGCCGGCTCGCCGATCTGCCGGACAGCACCCTCGTCTACTGCGCCCACGAATACACACTGAGCAATCTGCGCTTTGCCGTGGCGGTCGAGCCGGAGAATGCCGACGTGCTGCAGCGCTTCGAGCAAGTGACGCAATGGCGCGCGCAAAACCGCATCAGCGTGCCGTCGACGCTGGCACTGGAGCGCAAGACGAATCCGTTTCTGCGAGCCGCTGTCATCTCCGTGAAACAAAAAGCAGACGAACGGAGCGGAACCCACAACGCATCGCCCACAGAGGTCTTTGCCGTGCTGCGGGCATGGAAAGATAAGTTCTAAACAGGCTGCGAATCGGCACGGAAATTCTGAAAGGTTGACCGTTCACCAGCCACTTTCTAGAATCGCCCGACATTTTCGCCTGGAACTATCCCCCAGCCAATGTCGTCATCTATACGCAAAACCTTCAATTCCGACACATTGACTCGGTTGGCCCAGGCAATCGCAGTGGTCGCGAGCGCGACACTGGCAGGCTGCCAGAGCACCGGCAGCCTCGAATCCGGGAACGGTTCCAGTGCCGCCCATCCCGTCGCCAGCACTAAACCAAAACCTGTTTATATCGCGCGCAAACCTGTGCCGCTCGCACCGCCCCATGATGTGTGGGAGCGCATGCGTCAAGGTTTCCAGTTGCAAGACGGCAACGACCAGAACCCGCGCATTGATCAGCAGCGTCTCTGGTACGCGAACAACCCTTCGTTCCTCGAAACCGCCGGTAACCGCGGCAGTCTTTACATGCACTACATCGTCGAGCGTCTGGAAGAACGCAACATGCCCCTTGAGCTGGCGTTGCTGCCGGTGATCGAGAGCGCGTACAACCCGATGGCCTTGTCGCGCAGCGATGCGGCGGGGATCTGGCAGTTCATTCCGTCCACCGGTCGCTACTTCAACTTGCGTCAGACCAATTTCTACGACGGCCGCCGCGACATCACTGCGTCCACCACGGCAGCGCTGGACTATCTGACCAAGCTGCACGACATGTTCAACGGCGACTGGCTGCTGGCACTGGCGGCTTACAACGCTGGCGAAGGCACGGTCAGCCGCGCCATCGAACGCAACGACAAGCTCAACCTGCCCACCGACTACTGGAACCTGCCGCTGCCGCAGGAAACCCGCGACTACGTGCCGAAGCTGCTGGCACTGTCCCAGGTGGTCATGTCGCCAGATGCCTACGGCGTCAACCTCAGCCCGATCGACAACAAGCCGTACTTCCAGGTCGTCGAACTGAATCAGCGCATGGACCTGTCGAAAGTCGCCGCCATGGCGAACATCGACGAAGACGAGCTGGTGCAGCTCAACCCCGCCTTCAAGAAGCGTCTGACCATCGACGGCCCCCAACACCTGCTGGTGCCGACGTCGAAATCCCAGTTGCTGACCACCAACCTGTCCAACATGAAGCCTGAAGAGCTGGTCGACTGGCAGCAATACCGCGTGCGTCCGGGCGACAGCCTGGCCAGCATCGCCAGCCGCTACAAGGTGTCGACCAGCACGCTCAAGGACATCAACAAGCTGTCTGGCAATCAGGTGAAACGCGGCCAGGCGCTGACGATTCCGGTGCAGCCGGGCATGCAGTTTGCGACGCCGGTGTTCGAAGAAGTCGCCGAGGTGGACGACAAGCCGGCGCGCACCCGCAGCTACAGGGTGAAGAAGGGCGACAACCTGGTGCAGATCGCGCGCATCAACAAGGTCGACGTCAAGGATTTGCAGCACTGGAACAAACTGTCCGGCCAGAACCTCAAGGTCGGCCAGACGCTGGTCATGCAGGACACCAGCAAACCGGCGAGAGCCAGTTCACGTGCAGTGGCCAAGGCCGACAACAGCGCCAGGGGCGAGAACGCCGGCAAGAAGTCGATGCAGTACAAGATCCAGAAAGGCGATTCGATGTACCTGGTCGCCAAGCGCTTCAACGTCGAAATGCAGCACCTCAAGCGCTGGAACCCACGCAGCGGCCAGGCACTCAAGCCAGGGCAGACATTGACGGTGTACCTGCCGCACTGATGAGTCGCAGGCAACGCCGATGCTCTTTGTAGGAGCGCGCTTGCCCGCGAACGCGGTGTTTCAGACACTGCTGTGCTGGCTGACACACTTTTATCGCGGGCAAGCGCGCTCCTACAGGTCGTGCAACGTTCAAGATGCCCCCCCGCCCCGCCTTTTTCCAGCCGATACAAGCTGTTACTGTGACCGACCGCTGCCTGGATCGACCGCCGACTTGATACGTCACCTGCTGCTGACTTTCAGCCTGGTCTTGAGCACGACAGCCGCCGCGACCATCAGCGAAAGCCATGGTTACGCACAATTCGGCGTCCTCAAGTACCCTGCCAGCTTTACGCATTTCGACTGGGTCAATCCTGAGGCGCCGAAGGCTGGCACCCTGCGAATCATGGCCAACGGCACGTTCGACACCCTCAACCCCTACACCTTCAAGGGCAGCAGCCCGATTTCGACCCCCAACTTCGGCCAGTACGGCGTCAGCGAGCTGAACGAACCGCTGATGGTCGGCACCGGCCAGTACGATCCCTCTGGCGATGAACCCACCTCCAGTTATGGCCTGATCGCCAAAACCGTCGAGTACAGCGAAGACCGCAGCTGGGTGGTGTTCAACCTGCGCCCCGAAGCGCGCTTTCACGATGGCAAGCCGATTACGGCGTACGACGTGGCGTTTTCCTACAGAACGTTGCTGAAGGACGGTCACCCGCAGTACCGCACCGCGTTGCAGGAAGTGCAGCGCGTGGACATCCTCAACCGCCACCGCATTCGTTTCGTGTTCAAGCGATCCGGCAACCCATTATTGATTCTGCGGCTCGGCGAGCTGCCGGTCCTGCCGCAGCATTACTGGAAGAACCGCGACTTCAAGGCCACGTCCTTCGAGGCCCCGTTGGGCAGCGGCCCCTACCGCATCACCCAGGTGCGGCCGGGCCGCAGTCTGGTATTCGAGCGGGTGAAGGACTATTGGGGCAAGGACCTGCCGGTCAACCGCGGCAAGTACAACTTCAACCGCGTCGAGGTGGAGTTCTACCGCGACGCCGACGTGGCGTTCGAAGCGTTCAAGGCGGGCGAGTTCGACATCTACATCGAGCATCAGGCGAAGAACTGGCTCACCGGTTATGACTTTCCGGCGGTGACCGAGGGCAAGGTGATCAAGGCGCAGATCCCGCACCAGATCCCCACGCAGACCCAAGGGCTGTTCATGAACACCCGTCGCGGCACGTTCGCCGATATCCGCGTGCGCGAGGCACTGGGGCTGATGTTCAACTTCGAGTGGACCAACCGCACGCTGTTCAACGACGCCTATATGCGCTCGACCAGCTACTACCCGAACAGCGAATTCACCTCCAGCGGCCTGCCCGCCGGCCGCGAATTCCTGATGCTCGCGCCATACCGCGAGCAATTGCCGGCCAAGCTGTTCACCCAGCCCTTCGCCGTGTCAAAAACCGACGGCGGTGGCGTGCCCCGCGACTCCATCCGCAAAGCGCTGAAACTGCTGGCCGACGCGGGCTGGACATTCACCGAGCGCGGCTTGACCAACAGCGCAGGGCAGCCGTTGCGTTTCGAAATACTTCTGGTCAATCCCAACCTGGAGCGAATCCTGCAGCCCTACATCGAAGACCTCACGCGGATCGGCATCGACGCGCACCTGCGCACCGTTGACCGCGCCCAGTACAAACAGCGGCTGGACCAGTTCGATTTCGACATGATTCTGATGACCCTCAACCAGACCCTCAGTCCGGGGCTGGAGCAATGGCAGTATTTCCATTCCAGCCAGGCCAGCATCAAAGGCAGCAAAAACTACGCCGGCGTTGCCAACCCGGTGGTCGACAACCTGCTCAACCAGTTGCTGGCGGCCAAAACCCGGGACGACCAGGTGGCAGCGACCCGCGCTCTGGATCGGGTGTTGCTGTGGCAGCACTACATGATCCCCAACTGGTACCTCAATAATCATCGTCTGGCGTACCGCAACCGGTTCGCCATGGTCACCACCCCGCCCTACACCCTGGGCCTGCGTGCGTGGTGGCTCAAGCCTTCGGAGAAAACCCAATGACTGCCCTGCGCTCCCTGACCCGCGCCGGCGGCCTGTTTCTGAGTCCGTTCGTGCTGGCCCCGCTGCTGCTCGGCGTGACTTGCGCAGCCCAGGCGGCTCCGCAACACGCCATCACCCTGTACAACGAAGCGCCGAAATACCCCGCCGACTTCAAGCATTTCGATTACGTGAACCCTGACGCCCCAAAAGGCGGAATTCTGCGCAGTGCCGGTTTTGGTGGCTTCGACAGCCTCAATCCATTCATCAGCAAAGGCGTGCCTGCCGACGACATCGGACTGATCTACGACACCCTCGCCCGCCAGGGCCTGGACGAGCCGTTCACCGAATACGGGCTGATCGCCGGCAAGATCGAAAAAGCGCCGGATAACAGCTGGGTGCGTTTTTATCTGCGCCCCGAAGCGAAATTCAACGACGGTCATCCGGTCCGCGCCGAAGACGTTGTGTTCAGCTTCGAAACGCTGATCAAGGACGGCTCGCCGCTGTACCGCAGTTACTACGCCGACGTGGATCAGGCCGTCGCCGAAAACCCGACCACGGTGCTGTTCAAGTTCAAGCACAACAACAACCGCGAACTGCCGCTGATCCTCGGCCAGTTGCCAGTGCTGCCCAAGCACTGGTGGGCCAGCCGCGACTTCAGCAAGGGCAACCTGGAAATTCCCCTGGGCAGCGGGCCGTACAAGGTGGTCGAGGTCAAGGCCGGGCGCTCGGTGCGCTACGAGCGGGTCAAGGACTACTGGGGCAAGGACCTGCCGATCAACAAGGGCTTCTACAACTTCGACCGGCTGTCCACCGACTACTACCGCGATAACACGGTCGCCCTCGAAGCATTGAAAGCGGGTGCTTTCGACTTCTGGCAGGAAATGGCGGCGAAGAACTGGGCGACGGCCTATGACGTTCCGGCGGTCAGAGAAGGCCGCCTGATCAAGGAAGAAATCCCCAACGGCAATCCCCAGGGCATGCAGGGCTTTATCTTCAACCTGCGCAAGCCAATGTTCCAGGACGTGCGTGTGCGCCAGGCCCTCAGCCTGTTGCTCGATTTCGAGTGGACCAACAAGCAGCTGTTCTTCGGCACCTACACCCGCACCAAAAGCTACTTCGACAATTCCGACATGGGCGCCAAAGGCCTGCCGACGCCTGCCGAACTGAAGATTCTCGAACCCCTGCGCGGCAAGCTGCCGGAATCGGTGTTCTCAGAAGAGTTCAAGCTGCCAGTCACCGATGGCAGCGGCATCATCCGCGAGCAACAGCGCAAGGCGTTTCAATTGATCAAGGAGGCCGGCTGGAAAATCGTCGGCGACAAGATGGTCGACACCGACGGCAAGCCCGTCACCATCGAGTTTCTGCTCGCCCAGACCGAATTCGAGCGCGTGCTCCTGCCGTACAAGCGCAACCTGGCCGACATCGGCATCGATCTGGAAATCCGCCGGGTCGACGTCTCCCAGTACATCACCCGCCGACGCTCACGGGACTACGACATGATCGTCGGCAGTTTCCCGCAATCGAGCTCGCCGGGTAACGAGCAGCGCGAATACTGGGATTCCTCGGCCGCCGACAAGCCGGGCAGCTACAACGTCATCGGCCTCAAGGACCCGGCCGTCGACACACTGGTCAACGGCTTGATCAACGCCGACTCGCGCCAGAGCCTGATCGACCACACCCGCGCCCTCGACCGCGCGCTGCTGTGGGGCTACTACGTGATCCCGAACTGGCACATCAAGACCTGGCGCGTGGCGTACTGGGATCACTTGGGCCACCCGGGCAAAACCCCGCTCTATGACATCGGCACCGTGACCTGGTGGGTCAAACCCGACGCGACGCCGGCCATTCCCGTGCAGGTCGCGCCAGATCAGATGCCGGCCGACGCCGAGTCAGCCAAAGGCACGGAGCAATAACATGCTGGCCTACATTCTGCGGCGCTTGCTGCTGATCATCCCGACCCTGTTCGGCATTCTGCTGATCAACTTCGTCATCATCCAGGCCGCGCCGGGCGGTCCGGTGGAGCAGATGATCGCCAAGCTCGAAGGCTTCGAAGGCGCCACCAGCCGCATCGCCGGCGGTGGTGCCGAGGTCTCGGTGGCCGGCTCGACCTATCGCGGCGCACAGGGCCTGGACCCCGGTCTGATCAAAGAAATCGAGCACATGTACGGGTTCGACAAATCGGCGCCGGAACGTTTGTGGATCATGGTCAAGAACTACGCCCATCTGGATTTCGGCGACAGCTTCTTTCGCGACGCCAAGGTCATCGACCTGATCGTCGAGAAGATGCCGGTGTCGATCTCCCTCGGGCTGTGGAGCACGCTGATCATGTACCTGGTGTCGATCCCCCTGGGGATCGCCAAAGCCACGCGCCACGGCAGCCATTTCGACGTGTGGACCAGCTCGGCGATCATCGTCGGCTACGCCATTCCGGCGTTCCTGTTCGCCATCCTGCTGATCGTGGTGTTCGCCGGCGGCAGTTATTTCGACTGGTTCCCGTTGCGCGGGCTGACATCAAGCAACTTCGACGAAATGAGCTGGCTGGGCAAAGTGGGGGACTACTTCTGGCACCTGGTATTGCCGATTACCGCGCTGGTCATCGGCAACTTCGCCACCATGACCCTGCTGACGAAAAACAGCTTTCTCGACGAGATCGGCAAGCAGTACGTGATTACGGCCAAAGCCAAAGGTCTGACCCAGCGTCGAGTCCTTTACGGCCATGTGTTCCGTAACGCCATGCTGCTGGTGATCGCGGGTTTCCCATCGGCGTTCATTGGCATCTTCTTCACCGGCTCCCTGCTGGTGGAAGTGATCTTTTCCCTCGACGGCCTTGGCCTGATGAGCTTCGAAGCCGCGATCAACCGTGATTACCCGGTGGTGTTCGGCACGCTGTTCATCTTCACCCTGCTGGGGCTGGTGGTGAAACTGATCGGCGACCTGACCTACACGCTGGTTGACCCACGCATCGACTTCGACCGCAGGGATCATTGATATGACGTTGTCCCCTCTCAATCGACGCCGTTTCGAACGCTTCAAAGCCAACAAGCGTGGCTGGTGGTCGCTGTGGCTGTTTCTGATCCTGTTCGGCGCCAGCCTGGGTGCCGAACTCATCGCCAATGACAAACCGCTGGCGGTGCGCTACGACGGCGAGTGGTACTTCCCGGTGTTCAAGCGCTACCCGGAAACTACCTTCGGCGGCGAATTCCCGCTGGAAGCCAACTACAAGAGCCCGTACATCAAGGAGCTGCTGGCGGCCAAAGACGGCTGGACGCTGTGGGCGCCGATTCCGTTCAGCTACCAGAGCATCAACTACGACCTGAAAGTCCCGGCCCCTGCCCCGCCTTCGCGGGAGAACCTGCTGGGCACTGACGATCAGGGCCGTGACGTGCTGGCGCGGGTGATCTACGGCTTCCGCGTGTCGGTGCTGTTCGCCCTGACGCTGACGATCCTCAGCTCGATCATCGGCGTCATCGCCGGGGCCCTACAGGGTTTCTACGGCGGCTGGGTGGACCTGATCGGCCAGCGCTTTCTGGAAATCTGGTCCGGGCTGCCGGTGCTGTACCTGTTGATCATCCTCGCCAGCTTCGTGCAGCCCAACTTCTGGTGGCTGCTGGGTATCATGCTGCTGTTCTCGTGGATGAGCCTGGTGGACGTGGTGCGCGCCGAGTTCCTGCGTGGCCGCAACCTCGAATACGTGCGCGCCGCTCGGGCGCTGGGCATGGAAAACGGCGCGATCATGTTCCGCCACATCCTGCCCAACGCGATGGTGTCGACCATGACCTTCATGCCGTTCATTCTCACCGGCGCGATCGGCACGCTGACCGCGCTGGACTTCCTCGGCTTCGGCCTGCCCGCCGGCTCGCCTTCGCTGGGCGAACTGGTGGCCCAGGGCAAATCCAACCTGCAGGCGCCGTGGCTGGGCATCAGCGCCTTCGCCGTGCTGGCGATCATGTTGAGCCTGCTGGTGTTCATCGGCGAATCCGCCCGCGACGCATTCGACCCGAGGAAATGAGATGAATCAGGACAATCTGATCGAGATTCGCGACCTCTCCGTCGAATTCGTGAACGGCACCAACGTGCAGCGGGTGGTCGAAGGCATCAGCTTCGACATCCGCAAGGGCGAAACCCTGGCACTGGTCGGCGAAAGCGGATCGGGCAAGTCAGTCACCGCCCATTCGATCCTGCGATTGCTACCCTACCCGCTTGCGCGCCACCCGACCGGAACGATTCGCTACGCCGGTGACGACCTGCTGAAGGTCAGCGAGAAGCGCCTGCGCGGCATCCGCGGCAACCGCATCGCGATGATCTTCCAGGAGCCGATGACCTCGCTGAACCCGCTGCAGTCCATCGAAAAGCAGGTCAATGAAGTCCTCGGGTTGCACAAGGGTTTGACCGGCAAAGCCGCGACGAGGCGCACGCTGGAGCTGCTGGAGCTGGTGGGCATTCCGGAGCCGGCAAAGCGCTTGAAGGCCCTGCCCCATGAACTGTCCGGCGGCCAGCGCCAGCGGGTGATGATTGCCATGGCCCTGGCCAACGAACCCGAATTGTTGATCGCCGATGAGCCGACCACCGCGCTGGACGTCACGGTGCAGCTGAAAATCCTTGAGCTCCTTAAGGAATTGCAGGCCCGCTTGGGCATGGCCTTGCTGCTGATCAGCCACGATTTGAACGTCGTCAGGCAAATTGCCAACCGAGTATGTGTCATGCAGCGCGGTTGCATCGTCGAACAGGCATCGTGCGAAGAGCTGTTCCGCGCGCCGCAGCATCCGTACACCCGTGAACTGCTCAGCGCCGAGCCCAAAGGCGGGCCGGCGAACAATCCGCCGGGCGCGCCAATGCTGGAAGTCGAAGACCTGCGAGTATGGTTTCCGATCAAGAAAGGCGTGTTCAAGCGCACGGTCGATCACGTCAAGGCGGTCGACGGCATCCACTTCAGTCTGCCCAAGGGCCAGACGCTGGGGATTGTCGGCGAGAGCGGCTCCGGCAAATCAACGCTGGGCCTGGCGATCCTGCGGTTGATTCGCAGCGAAGGCGAGATACGCTTTCACGGGCAATCGCTGGCGGAGATGAATCAGCATCAGGTCAGGCCGCTGCGGCGGCAGATGCAGGTGGTGTTTCAGGACCCGTTCGGCAGCCTCAGCCCGCGCATGTCGGTGTGTGACATCGTTGGCGAAGGCCTGCGGATCCACAAGATGGGCACGCCGGTGGAGCAGGAGGCGGCGGTGATCGAAGCGCTCAAGGAAGTGGGTCTGGACCCGGCGACCCGGCACCGCTACCCCCACGAGTTTTCAGGGGGACAGCGGCAAAGAATCGCCATTGCCCGGGCATTAGTGTTAAAACCGGCGCTGATTTTGCTGGACGAGCCGACTTCGGCCCTCGACCGCACCGTTCAGCGTCAAGTGGTGGAGCTGTTACGCTCCCTGCAAACCAAGTACAACCTGACGTATTTGTTCATCAGCCATGATCTGGCGGTGGTCAAGGCGTTAAGCCACCAACTGATGGTGGTCAAGCAAGGCCAAGTGGTCGAACAAGGTGTGGCAGAAGACATCTTCGCCGCACCGCAACATCCTTATACACAGCAGCTGCTGGAGGCCGCCTTCTTGGCGCCGGCAGCTGTCGATTAACCTGAAGAGGAACAAAACAATGGGTTTTCTCGCCGGTAAGCGCGTCCTGATCGTCGGTGTCGCCAGCAAATTGTCCATCGCATCCGGTATCGCTGCCGCCATGCACCGTGAAGGCGCTGAGCTTGCCTTCACGTATCAGAACGAAAAACTCAAGAAGCGCGTCGAGGAATTCGCCGAGAGCTGGGGTTCGAACGCTGATCTGTGCTTCCCTTGCGACGTCGCCAGCGACGAAGAAATCGCCAAGGTTTTCGAAGAGCTGAGCAAGAAGTGGGACGGTCTGGATTGCATCGTGCACTCCGTTGGCTTCGCACCGGGCGACCAGCTGGACGGTGACTTCACCCAAGCCACCACCCGTGAAGGTTTCCGTATCGCTCACGACATCAGCGCCTACAGCTTCGTGGCCCTGGCCAAGGCCGGCCGCGACCTGATGAAGGGCCGCAATGGCAGCCTGCTGACGCTGTCGTACCTGGGCGCCGAGCGCACCATGCCGAACTACAACGTGATGGGCATGGCCAAGGCCAGCCTTGAAGCCGGTGTTCGTTACCTGGCCCGCAGCCTCGGCCCTGAAGGTACACGCGTCAACGCGGTATCGGCTGGCCCGATCCGTACCCTCGCGGCTTCGGGTATTTCGAACTTCCGCAAGATGCTGGCGGCAAACGAGGCGCAGACTCCATTGCGTCGCAACGTGACCATTGAAGAAGTGGGCAACGCAGGCGCTTTCTTGTGCTCTGACCTGGCGTCCGGTGTCAGTGGCGAGATCATGTACGTCGACGGTGGTTTCAACACCACGGCGATGGGTGATCTGGAAGGTTGATGGTTGCTTGGCCGTCTTCAGAGTGATTACGCTCTGGAGACGGGTGCAGGACTTGTAAACGCCGGCTAGCTGGCAAAAGCGGTGGATCAGACGGCCATGGGGCTAGATGATCTGCCGCTTTTTTTCGCCTTGGGTTTCTTTGGTGAGATCGGCCCTGGAGTAGCGTGATAATTCCAGGCCGCGGGTGGCGCTGACAGGGTTCTGCCAGAGGCAGAACTGTTTCGCCTCCGGCGAGTTACTTGGAAAAGCACCCCAAGTAACCAAGGGTGCTTGCTCCTGGCTAGGCCCCTCGTTCCTCGGGGTTCCCTCACTCCGACGACGCTCCGTGGGCCCGCGCCGAACGGACATCCATGTCCTGGCGGCGCTCTCGCGGCATCCATGCCGCTCGGCCCACTCCGCGTCGTCTGCGTTCGGCCTGCACCCAAGTCGCGATAGGCGTCGTCTGGGCTTTATGTGCTTGAAGATCAAGATCAAAAGCAAAGCAGGCAGATCAGAGGCTTCCCGGCTAAAGCCGGTCCCACGAAAAGCACCGCGTTCACCTCTTGGGACCGGCTTCAGCCGGGAAGCTGTTGATCTTGATTGCTTTGATCGTTCCCTCGCTCTGCGTGGGAATGCATCCCGTGACGCTCCGCGTCACCTCCCCGGCCTGAATATGCGTCGTCCGAGGGACGCAGAGCGTCGGGGGCGGCGTTACCACGCGGAGCGTGGGAACAATCAAAGCCGGCCCCACGGAAGCACCGCGGGCACCTAGTGGGACCGGCTTTAGCCGGGAAGCTTTTGACTTTTGATCGTTCCCTCGCTCTGCGTGGGAATGCATACCGTGACGCTCCGCGTCACCTCCCCGGCCTGAATATGCGTCGTCCGAGGGACGCAGAGCGTCGGGGGCGGCGTTACCACGCGGAGCGTGGGAACGATCAAAGCCGGCCCCACGGAAGCACCGCGGACACCTAGTGGGACCGGCTTCAGCCGGGAAGCTTTTGACTTTTGATCGTTCCCTCGCTCTGCGTGGGAATGCATACCGTGACGCTCCGCGTCACCTCCCCGGCCTGAATATGCGTCGTCCGAGGGGCACGGAGCGTCTGGGGCGGCGTTACCACGTGGAGCGTGGGAACGATCAAAGCCGGTCCCACGGAAGCACCGCGGACACCTAGTGGGACCGCCTTCAGCCGGGAAGCTGTTGATCTGCTCTAGATGTGCTTTTGATCTTCCTACGCAAAAAGTCCAGTCACCGCCAATCGCGACTTGGGTGCAGGCTGAACGCAGGTGTCGTGGAGTGGGCCGAGCCGCATGGATGCGGCGAGAGCGCCGTCAGGACATGGATGTCCGTTCGGCGCGGGCCCACGGAGCGAGACCGGAGTGAAGGAACCCTGACGAAGGAAGGGCCCAACCAGGAGCACAAGCCCTTGGTTACTTGGGGCTTTTTCAAGTAACTCGCCGAAGGCGAAACAGTCTGCCCTTAGGCAGACGCTCTTGATCTTGCCCCACCCCAGCGAATACAAAAAAGCCCCGACTCTCGCGAGTCGGGGCTTTCTGTTAACAGCGTTCTGCGTCGATCAATACTTCTCGATCTTCGCCGCCGCTTCCAACTGCTTACGGTAGGCCGCGAAATCCTGCTGCCCCTCACGGGAGGACAGGAAACGACGGTACTGACTCTTCTCCTCATCCGACGCTGGCGCCGCCTGATTCACGCCATTCAGACGCACAATCACAAAGCTGCCATCCGCCGCCGTCAGGCTGCCATAAACCGGCTTGTCCTTGCCTTCCGGCTTAGGCATACGGAACACAGCCTGCAGCACCTGAGGATCGACACCCTCCTGGCTGCGTGACGCCGCTTCCACGACCTTCCAGCTCTGACCTTCCTGCTTGGTCGCCGCATACGGCACCTTACCGTCACGCAGGCCTCCCAACAGCGCCTCACCTTTCGCATTCACCGCATCGCTGGCATGTTCTTTCGCCAGCTGCGAACGAATCGGCGACGACACCGCTTCCAACGGCAGCTGCTCAGGCTGACGGTGCTCTTTGACATGCACCACCACCACGGTTTCAGGATCCAGCTCCAGCGCAGAACTGTTGGAACCCTCTTCCATCACTTCCGGGCTGAAAGCCGCCTGAATCACCGCACGGTTGGCTGCAACGCCTTCGCCACCCTCGCGACCGAACGGCGCAGTCGTCTGCACTTTCAGACCCAGGTCCTGAGCCGGCTGGGACAGATCCGACGCTTCAAACGCCGCGTCTTCCAGCTTCTTGCTCGCATCGACGAACTTCTGCTCGACCTGCTGAGATTTCAGCTCGTGGGTCAGCTTCTCCTTCAAGCTGGCGAACGTCGGCACCGATGGCGCTTCAACGCCCAGCAGCTTGATCAAGTGCCAGCCGAACTGACTGCGAACAGGCGCGGAGACCTGATCCTTGTTCAACGCGTACAGCGCGTCTTCAAAGGCCGGGTCATAGACACCCTTGCCGGCGTAGCCCAGGTCACCGCCCTTGGTCGACGAGCCCGGATCCTGAGAGAACTCCTTCGCCAGCGCAGCGAAATCTTCGCCTTTGGCCACACGCTGCTGGATTTCTTCAATCTTGGCTTTCGCCTGCGCGTCCGTGGTCTTGTCGTTGACTTCGATCAGGATGTGCGCCGCGCGGCGCTGCTCGGCCAGGTTGGCAATCTCTTTCTGATAAGCCGCCTGCAGGTCTTCATCCTTCACAGACACCTTGTCGAAGAAGGAAGACTTCTTCAGCTCGATGTAGTTGAGTACCACTTGCTCAGGACTCAGAAACTCTTTCGCGTGCTGATCGTAGTGCGCCTTGATTTCGTCGTCGGTGACTTTCACGCTCGACGGATCGGCCGGCAGGGTCAGCGTAGCGAAATCGCGGGTCTGTTTTTCCAGGCGGGCAAACGCGTCGACCTGCGCGTCAGTGACGAACGCACTGCCGCCGATGCCGGCACGAATCTGACCGATCAGCATTTCCTGGCCCAGGATCTGGCGGAATTGCAGACGGGAGTAACCGAGCTGGCGAATGACCTGATCGAAGCGATCAGCACTGAATTTACCGTCGACCTGAAATTCAGGGGTCAACAGCATTTGCTGATCCAGCGCGGCTTCGGAGAAACCGAACTTCGAATCGGCGGCGCCCTGCAACAGCAGCTTGCGGTCGATCAAGCCTTTGAGGGCCGAGTCACGCAGCATCTTTTCGTTGAGCATCGCAGGATCGAAATCCTTGCCCAACTGTTGCATCAGCTGGCGGCGTTGCATTTCAACCGCTTGACCCAGTTCAGCCTGGGTGACTTCCTCGCCATTGACCTTCGCAGCATCCTGCGAGTGGCTGGTAGCCCGGAAAATGGCATCGAACCCGGTCAGGGCCATCAGAGCGATGATGACCCCGATGATGGTTTTGGCAATCCAGCCCTGTGAATTGTCCCTGATATTCTGCAGCATGTATCCCCCAGAGGGTTGTACTCGACTCACCAGGCTGCTGCACACGGTAACGCGGAGCGTGGGTTGAATCCGGATAGAAGAAAGGCGCATCCGAGGATGCGCCTTCTCGTAACTTGCAAAGCGGACGGGGTTCGATGTGCGTTCCCCGAGTGACAGTCCAGCGCTTGACCAACCGCACGTGCCGCTTCACGCCCCGAACAGAGATAACGCTGTTCCGGGCGGGCAAAGTAAAAAGAAACTTAGTTGACGGCTTCTTTCAGAGCTTTACCGGCTTTGAAGCCTGGTTTCTTGGCCGCTGGAATTTCCAGGGTTTTACCGGTCTGAGGGTTACGGCCGGTACGGGCAGGACGATCAGTGACGGAGAAAGTGCCGAAGCCTACCAGTACAACAGAGTCGCCAGCCTTGAGAGCGCCAGTGACGGATTCGATTACAGCATCCAGCGCACGGCCGGCAGCAGCTTTCGGGATGTCAGCGGATGCGGCGATGGCATCAATCAGTTCCGACTTGTTCACTCTAAGTCCCCTTATATATTTGAGTATTTCTAAGTTTTTTTTGGTGAAACCAAACGAACACGAGCGGCCTGAACAGGCTTGAAGAGCCGCTTTATAGCAAGGGCTCCAAAAACCTGTCAAGGAAGGCCTCCCAGCCTAATGCGTGCTGATCCTCTCCTTGGCGTCAGACTCGCGCTTTTCATCCTTGGCAACCATCTCGGGAGCCACATCCGGCAAGGGCTCCGGCGCGTATTGCAGCGCAATTTGGAGGACCTCGTCAATCCATTTAACCGGTTTGATCTGCAGGTCTGCCTTGATGTTGTCCGGGATCTCCTTCAAATCACGAACGTTCTCTTCGGGGATGATCACTGTCTTGATGCCACCACGGTGAGCGGCCAGCAATTTCTCCTTGAGACCACCGATTGCCAGCACCTGTCCACGGAGGGTGATTTCACCTGTCATGGCCACGTCGGCGCGGACCGGAATCCCCGTCAGTGCGGACACCAGCGCCGTGCACATGCCTACGCCTGCGCTTGGGCCGTCTTTCGGCGTCGCGCCTTCCGGCATATGGATGTGCGTGTCGCGCTTCTCGTGGAAGTCCAGAGGGATGCCCAGGCTCTTCGCACGGCTGCGCACCACCGTCAGCGCGGCAGTGATCGACTCGACCATCACATCGCCCAGCGAACCGGTCTTGATCAATTGACCCTTGCCCGGAACAACCGCCGCCTCGATGGTCAGCAGCTCGCCGCCTACCTGAGTCCAGGCCAGACCGGTCACCTGACCGACCTGATCCTGCTGCTCGGCCAAGCCATAACGGAATTTGCGCACGCCCAGGAAGTTCTCGAGCATGTCCGCCGTAACGGTCACGGAAAAACGCTTCTCGTGGGCGTGTTCCTTGACCGCCTTGCGGCAGACCTTGGCGATCTGACGCTCAAGGCTACGCACGCCCGCTTCACGGGTGTAGTAACGGATGATGTCGCGAATGGCCTCGACTTCGAACTCGATCTCGCCTTTCTTCAAGCCGTTGGCAGCGATCTGCTTGGGCGAGAGGTACTTGGTCGCGATGTTGATCTTCTCGTCTTCGGTGTAGCCAGGCAGACGGATGACTTCCATACGGTCGAGCAGCGCCGGCGGAATGTTCATCGAGTTGGCGGTACACAGGAACATCACATCGGACAGGTCGTAATCGACTTCCAGGTAATGGTCGTTGAAGTTGTGGTTCTGCTCGGGGTCGAGCACTTCCAGCAACGCCGACGCCGGGTCACCGCGCATGTCGCTGCCCATCTTGTCAATTTCATCGAGCAAGAACAGCGGGTTGCGCACGCCGACCTTGGTCATCTTCTGGATCAGGCGACCTGGCATCGAACCGATGTAGGTACGACGGTGGCCGCGAATTTCAGCTTCATCACGCACGCCGCCCAGGGCCATACGGACGAACTTGCGGTTGGTGGCGTGGGCGATCGACTCCGCCAGCGAGGTTTTACCCACACCAGGAGGACCGACCAGGCACAGCACCGGGCCGCGAATCTTCTTCACGCGCTTTTGCACGGCGAGGTATTCGAGGATGCGCTCTTTGACTTCGTCCAGACCGTAGTGGTCTGCATCAAGGATGTCCTCGGCGCGGGCGAGGTCCAGACGGACCTTGCTCTGTGCCTTCCACGGCACCTGGACCAGCCAGTCGATGTAAGAGCGAACAACGGTGGCCTCGGCAGACATCGGCGACATCTGCTTGAGCTTGTTCAGCTCGGCGGTGGCTTTGGTCATCGCGTCTTTGGGCAGGCCGGCAGCATCGATGCGCTTTTTCAGCTCTTCGATTTCGTTGTGGCCTTCTTCGCTGTCGCCGAGCTCCTTCTGAATGGCCTTCATCTGCTCATTCAGGTAGTACTCGCGCTGACTGCGCTCCATCTGCTTTTTCACGCGACCGCGGATGCGCTTCTCGACCTGCAGCAAGTCAATTTCGGCATCCAGCAACGCCAGCACGTGTTCGACACGGGCAGACAGGTCAATGATCTCGAGGATTTCCTGCTTCTGCTCGATCTTCAGCGCCATGTGGGCGGCCATGGTGTCAACCAGACGACCCGGCTCATCGATGCTGTTAAGCGAGGACAGCACTTCCGCCGGGACTTTTTTCCCCAGCTGTACGTACTGCTCGAACTGCGCCAGCAGGCTACGGACGAAGACTTCCGATTCACGATCCGGGGCATCGACTTCATCGATCAGCGCCACTTCGGCGCGGCAATGGCCGTCGACCTCGATGAAACGCTCGACAGAGCCGCGCTGCTCGCCTTCGACCAGAACCTTCACGGTGCCGTCAGGCAGCTTCAGCAGCTGCAGCACGGTGGCGACGGTACCCACGTTGTACAAGGCGTCTTCACCGGGATCGTCGTCGGCCGGATTTCGTTGCGCCAGCAGCAAGATCTGCTTGTCGCCGGTCATCGCCGCTTCAAGGGCCTCGATCGACTTCTCGCGCCCCACGAACAGCGGGATAACCATATGCGGATAAACCACAACATCGCGCAGTGGCAAGAGAGGCAGTTCAATAGTCGTCTTCATGATTTCGCCTCTACGGCGGCCTTCAGGCCAAGGACAGATATAAATAAGCTGAAAATCAAGATGGGGGTTGAACCTTAAAAAAACAAGCGTCGCTTTGAGTTAAACCGAAAGCACGCTGAAACGCAGACCGGCTTTGAAAGAAACGCGAAAAGGGCCCGAGGGCCCTTTTCGTTTCCAGTCGCCCGGTGCGTTGCCAGCAGGCTACGCGTCGGGTGCCGCCTTGGCAGGTGGCTCGCTGTTTTCGTAAATCAACAGCGGCTTGGAGGTGCCCTCGATGACGCTCTCGTCGATCACCACCTTGCTCACGTCGGATTGCGACGGGATCTCGTACATGGTGTCGAGCAGAACGCCCTCGAGGATGGAGCGCAGACCGCGAGCACCGGTCTTGCGCTCGAGCGCACGACGGGCAACCGATTTCAACGCATCCGGGCGGAACTCGAGGTCCACGCCTTCCATCTCGAACAGCTTGCCGTATTGCTTGGTCAGCGCGTTCTTCGGCTCGGTCAGAATCTGCATCAGCGCAGCTTCATCCAGCTCGTCCAGCGTCGCCAGTACAGGCAGACGGCCCACGAACTCCGGGATGAGACCGAACTTGACCAGATCGTCAGGCTCGACTTCACGCAGGGACTCGCCGACCTTCTTGCCCTCTTCCTTGCTGCGTACTTCGGCGTTGAAGCCGATGCCGCCTTTGGTGGAGCGATTCTGGATGACCTTTTCAAGGCCAGAGAACGCACCGCCACAGATGAAGAGGATATTGCGCGTGTCCACTTGCAGGAATTCCTGCTGCGGGTGCTTGCGACCACCTTGAGGCGGGACGGAAGCCACGGTGCCTTCAATCAGCTTCAGCAACGCTTGCTGCACGCCTTCGCCCGACACATCACGGGTGATGGAAGGGTTGTCGGACTTGCGCGAAATCTTGTCGATTTCGTCGATGTAGACAATGCCCATCTGGGCCTTCTCGACATCGTAATCGCACTTCTGCAACAGCTTCTGAATGATGTTCTCGACGTCCTCACCCACGTAACCGGCTTCGGTCAGGGTGGTGGCATCGGCGATGGTGAACGGAACGTTGAGCAACCGAGCCAGCGTTTCCGCCAGCAGCGTCTTGCCGGAGCCCGTTGGGCCGATCAGCAGGATGTTGCTTTTGCCCAGTTCAACGTCGTCGTTTTTCTTGTCACGCTGGTTCAGTCGCTTGTAGTGGTTGTACACCGCTACTGCGAGAACCTTTTTGGCACGTTCCTGACCAATGACGTACTGGTCAAGGATGCCGCTGATTTCTTTAGGCGATGGCAGTTTATGCGCGCTGCTCTCGGCCTGTGCTTCCTGCACCTCCTCGCGGATGATGTCGTTGCACAGGTCGACGCACTCGTCACAAACAAATACCGAGGGGCCGGCAATCAACTTGCGCACTTCATGCTGGCTTTTGCCACAGAAGGAGCAATAAAGCAGTTTGCCGTTGTCCTCGCCGTTGCGGGTGTCAGTCATTCGATCGATCCAATCCGGTAGGCTTGCAACACAAGATGAGGGCAATTGCTCGATTTTTCAAGTCCGCAGGCGGCACGGAAGTAGCAACCGCCCGCGATCATTGCCCTTCACGCAGTCATTTGGTCATTTGACGCCGATCAATGACCGAGTCCACCAGACCGTATTCAGCAGCGCGTTCGGCGCTCATGAAGTTGTCGCGGTTGGTGTCGCGCTCGATCGCTTCCAGCGTCTGGCCGGTGTGGTGCGCCAGCAGCTCGTTCAGACGTTGACGGATGAACAGGATTTCTTTCGCGTGGATGTCAATGTCCGACGCCTGCCCCTGAAAACCGCCCAACGGCTGGTGAATCATGACGCGAGAGTTCGGCAGTGCGAAACGCTTGCCCTTGGCACCACCGGCCAAAAGGAAAGCGCCCATGCTGCAGGCCTGGCCCATGACGGTCGTGGAAACGTCCGGCTTGATGAACTGCATGGTGTCGTAGATCGCCATGCCCGCAGTCACCGAACCGCCTGGGGAGTTGATGTAAAGATGGATGTCCTTGTCCGGGTTTTCCGCTTCAAGGAACAGCAGCTGCGCCGAGATGAGGTTGGCCATGTAGTCTTCAACCGGACCGACCAGGAAGATGACGCGTTCCTTGAGCAGGCGGGAGTAGATGTCATAGGCACGCTCGCCACGGGCGGACTGCTCGATAACCATCGGGACCAGGCCGCCAGCGGCCTGGATGTCAGAGTTCTGCTGAATATAAGAATTGCGGGACATGTCTCGCATTCACTCCCAAATAGTCATGTCTTGAATACGCATAAGCCAGCGCGAAGGCTGGCTTATGGTGTTTTCGAACGAGAGAAGGAAATCAGTCGGCTTGCGGAGCTTCAACCGGCTTGACTGCCTCTTCGTACGAGACCGCTTTATCGGTCACGCTCGCTTTCTGCAAAACAGTATCCACAACTTGTTCTTCCAGCACAACCGAACGAACTTCGTTCATTTGCTGTTCGTTCTTGTAGTACCAGGCCACAACCTGCTCTGGCTCCTGGTAAGCGGAAGCCATTTCCTGAATCAGCTCGCGAACGCGGGTGTCTTCAGGCTTGAGGTCGAATTGCTTGACGACTTCAGCCACGATCAGACCCAGCTCGACGCGGCGCTTTGCCTGCTCTTCGAACAGCTCTGCCGGCAGTTGGTCAGGCTTGATGTTGCCGCCGAACTGCTGAACAGCCTGAACGCGCAGACGGTTCACTTCGTTTTCCAGCAGCGCTTTAGGCACTTCGATCGGGTTGGCGGCCAGCAGACCGTCCATTACCTGATTCTTGACCTTGGACTTGATGGCCTGACGCAGCTCGCGCTCCATGTTCTTGCGAACTTCGGTGCGGAAGCCTTCGATGTTGGTTTCCTTGATGCCGAACTGCTTGAAGAACGTTTCGTTCAGCTCAGGCAGCGTCGGTGCCGACACGGTGTTGACAGTGACGGTGAACTCGGCGGTTTTGCCAGCCAGTTCCAGATTCTGATAATCCTCCGGGAAGGTCAGGTTCAGAACGCGCTCTTCGCCGGCTTTGGCGCCAACCAGACCGTCTTCGAAACCCGGGATCATGCGACCCGAACCCAGCACCAGCTGAGTACCGGTGGCCGAACCGCCAGCGAACGCTTCACCGTCGATCTTGCCGACGAAGTCGATGTTCAGCTGGTCTTCGTTTTGTGCAGCACGGTCGGCTACTTCAAAGCTGACGTTCTGCTTGCGCAGGATTTCCAGCATGTTGTCCAGATCGGAATCAGCGACGTCAGCCGACAGACGCTCGACGGAAATGGACTCGAAACCGGCCACGGTGAACTCAGGGAATACTTCGAAAGTAGCGATGTACTCGAGGTCCTTGCCCTTTTCGAAGGTTTTAGGCTCGACGGAAGGTGCACCAGCCGGGTTCAGCTTTTGCTCGACCACTGCTTCGTAGAAGGTCGCCTGGATCAGGTCGCCCAGTGCTTCTTGACGAGCACCGTCTTCGTAACGCTGGCGGATCACGCTCATAGGCACTTTGCCTGGGCGGAAGCCCGGGATCTTGGCTTTACGTGCGGTCTGCTGCAGACGCTTGTTGACTTCAGTCTCGATGCGCTCAGCGGGCACGCCAATGGTCATGCGGCGCTCGAGAGCGGAAGTGTTTTCAACAGAAACTTGCATTGATATTCCTCGTTGCACAGACGTTAGCCGGCCGTTTCCGACCCCAGAATCAAGGGCAAGCATTCTAGTGGGTCAAACTCAAGAAGTCACCCTGCTGAATGAGGGTAAATAAAGTGGCATGCAGCCCGGGAGTCACAGACGACTGTTTCAGCCTGCGGGAGGTGTCTGGAACGCACCTGATATGCCCCTATATAAAGGAAGCAAAAGGACGACCGAAACATGACCCAGTCCCCTGGAAGCACACCAAACGAGCCCTGTGTCGTGGACTCGCCAAGCTCGCACCGCATTAAATGCAGTACGCTGAAACAAAAAAAGCCGCACAAGGCGGCTTTCTTTCAACCCTCAACACCCAAGGTGTTGCGAGACTTGTAACTGGTGCGGACGGAGAGACTCGAACTCTCACACCTTGCGGCGCTGGAACCTAAATCCAGTGTGTCTACCAATTCCACCACATCCGCGTTTTGAAGCGCTTAAAGCAAAGGCGCCAGATTATGAATCTGGCGCCTTTTCGAATATGGGGTGGACGAAGGGGATCGAACCCTCGACAACGGGAGTCACAATCCCGTGCTCTACCAACTGAGCTACGCCCACCATATTGCGTTGTAACCGACGCATTCAAGCTGAATGCTACTTGTGCCAAAGCTGCCTAATGGCGCACCCGGCAGGACTCGAACCTGCGACCATCCGCTTAGAAGGCGGATGCTCTATCCAGCTGAGCTACGGGCACTTATTTCATTTGCCTTCGTGAGACTGCAAATTAAGAGCTTTCAATCACGCTGAGCAGATCTTAACTCTACCTGACTTATTCAACCTTTCGACCTGATCCGCCGCTTCCGGCTTATCCTGTGTGGGGTTGTGCCCGACAAGTGCGACGAATCTTATAGACGGCCCAAAAGGTCGTCAACACTTTTTTCAAAAAAATTCAGTTAATTAAAGGGGTTAGCTTATTAAGCGGACCAACCGTCTTTGCCCTTGCGTCAGGTCATGCGAGAATGCGCGCTCTTTTTCCCTCCCCTTCCGATGGTTAATCACGCGTAATGACTGCAAAACTAATAGACGGCAAAGCGATCGCAGCCAACCTGCGCCAGCAGATCGCTCAACGAGTCGCCCAGCGTCGCGAGCAAGGCCTGCGCACGCCCGGCCTCGCGGTGATTCTGGTCGGCAGCGACCCCGCCTCTCAGGTTTACGTCTCGCACAAACGCAAAGACTGCGAAGAGGTCGGCTTCATCTCCCAGGCCTATGACCTGCCCAGTGAAACCAGCCAGACCGAACTGACCGATCTGATCGATCGCCTCAACGACGACCCGGCCATCGACGGCATCCTGCTGCAACTGCCGCTGCCCGAACATCTTGAATCCTCCAGCCTGCTGGAGCGCATCCGCCCGGATAAAGACGTCGACGGTTTCCACCCCTACAACGTGGGCCGGCTGGCCCAGCGCATTCCGCTGCTGCGCCCGTGCACCCCCAAGGGCATCATGACCCTGCTGGAAAGCACCGGTGTCGATCTGTACGGCAAGGACGCGGTCGTGGTGGGTGCTTCCAACATTGTCGGTCGTCCGATGGCGATGGAGCTGCTGCTGGCGGGCTGCACCGTGACCGTGACCCATCGTTTCACCCAGGATCTGGCCGGACACGTCGGTCGCGCCGATCTGGTGGTCGTAGCAGCGGGCAAGCCGGGCCTGGTCAAGGGCGAGTGGATCAAGGAAGGCGCCATCGTCATCGATGTCGGCATCAACCGTCAGGATGACGGCAAGCTGGTGGGCGACGTAGTGTACGAAACCGCCCTGCCCCGCGCCGGCTGGATCACGCCGGTGCCAGGCGGCGTTGGCCCGATGACCCGCGCCTGCCTGCTGGAAAACACGCTGTATGCGGCTGAGACGCTGCACGGCTGATTTCCCAAGCCCTGAGCAGCAAAGCGCGCACATGAAAAACGGCACCCGAGGGTGCCGTTTTTTTATGCGCCGAACGTAGAAGCGTGCAGGTTACTTCTTCGCGGCTTCCCAGCTCTTCAAGAGGTCCGAGTATGCGATGGTTTCGCCCTTCGGTTTCTCGTTGGCCAGTTTGCGTTGCGGCGCGAGGAAGGCACCGTTGCTCTTCTCGGCTTTGGTGTACCACTCTTCGGCCGAGGTTTCCGGGTTCATCTTCGGTGCGCAACCACTCGCGTCCTGCACCTTGGAGCGCTCGATGCGAGTCATGATAGCGTCCTGGTCCTTGGCCAGACCGTCGAGGGCCGCCTGGGCGGTTTTCTCGCCGGTGACGGCTTCAGCCACGTGACTCCACCACAGCTGTGCCAGCTTCGGATAATCCGGAACGTTGGTGCCGGTTGGCGACCATTGCACGCGGGCCGGGCTGCGATAGAACTCGACCAGACCACCGAGTTTCGGCGCCAGAGCGGTCATCTCTTTGGAGTTGATGTCCGATTCGCGAATCGGCGTCAGGCCCACGATGGTTTTCTTCAGCGAGACGGACTTCGACGTCACGAACTGCGCGTAGAGCCAGGCGGCCAGGCGCTTCTTCTCTTCGGTGGACTTCAGGAAGGTCCAGGAGCCCACGTCCTGATAACCCAGCTTCATGCCCTCTTTCCAGTAAGGACCTTTTGGCGACGGCGCCATCCGCCATTTCGGCGTGCCGTCGGCGTTCATGACTGGCAGACCTGGCTTGGTCATGTCAGCGGTGAAAGCGGTGTACCAGAAGATCTGTTGAGCGACGTTACCCTGGGACGGCACCGGGCCGGACTCGGAGAATGTCATGCCTGCTGCTTCAGGTGGTGCGTAAGCCTTGAGCCAGTCGATGTATTTCTGAGTGGCGAACACGGCTGCCGGGCCGTTGGTGTCGCCGCCGCGGGTAATGCTCGAACCGACCGGGTGGCAGTCTTCTACACGGATGCCCCACTCGTCGACCGGCAAGCCGTTCGGCAAGCCTTTGTCGCCGCTGCCGGCCATGGAGAACCAGGCATCGGTGAAGCGCCAGCCCAGGGACGGGTCTTTCTTGCCGTAGTCCATGTGCCCGTAGACTTTCTTGCCGTCAAGTTCCTTGACGTCTTCGCTGAAGAACTTGGCGATGTCTTCATAGGCGGACCAGTTCACCGGAACGCCCAGCTCGTAACCGTACTTGGCCTTGAATTTCGCTTTCAGGTCAGGACGCTCGAACCAGTCGGCGCGGAACCAGTACAGGTTGGCGAACTGTTGGTCAGGCAGCTGATACAGCTTGGCCGGCGTGACGACTTTACCGGAAGCGTCTTTGACTTCAGGCGACGTGGTGAACGAGGTGCCGATGAAGTCTTTGATGTCGAGCGTCGGAGAGGTGACCTTCGAACCTTCCGGGCTGGCCATCAGGTCGGTCAGAGACATTGCCTTGCCGTAGCGGAAGTGGGTACCGATCAGGTCGGAGTCGTTGACCCAGCCGTCATAGATACTCTGGTTGGACTGCATGGCAGTCTGCAGCTTTTCAATCACGTCGCCTTCCTGCAGCAGGTCGTGGGTGACCTTGATGCCGGTGATTTCGGTGAACGCCTTGGCCAGGGTTTTGGATTCGTATTCATGGGTGGTCAAGGTTTCGGAAACCACCTTGATGTCCATGCCGCGGAACGGCTCGGCCGCCTTGATGAACCACTCCAGCTCCTTGAGCTGATCGGCATCGGACAGCGTGGTCGGCTTGAACTCGCTGGAGGCCCACTTCTTGGCGGCATCCTCGTATTGATCGGCCCAGGCCGACACGCTCAAGCCACTGAGCATTACCATCGTCGCTACCGTCACACTATGTCGCAGCTTGTTTTTCTTATTGAACATAGACACCTCTTGTGTTGATTCTTATGTGATCCAACGTGCTCGCATTTTCATCTGTAGGAGCGCGCTTGCCCGCGAATGCGATCCGCGTATGCAGGACGAATGGCCTGACACACCGCCATCGGGCAAGCGCTCCTACAGCTACATTTCGCTTTTCTTCAACCCCAACGCATCACCACCAACAGCCAGACCAGAGACAACCCTGAGGCCACCCAGATATTCCAGCTCGTTGCGCCGATCACCATCAGGTGCAGGTAAGCGCTTCCGAGCAGACCGATGAACAGACGATCGCCGCGTGTGGTGGCAATCGGTAGAAAACCACGACGTTCAATGCTCGCCGAACGCAGTTCCCAGGCCGTCATCGCAACCAGAATCGCAGCGATAGACGCAAAGAAAATAGCAGTTGGCAGGGTCCAGGACATCCACTCCATTTTTCGACTCCTCAGACACGACCAAGAGCGAAGCCCTTGACCACGTGATTACGAACGAACCAGATCACCAGCATCCCCGGCAGAATGGTCAACACCCCCGCCGCTGCCAGCACCCCCCAATCAATACCCGACGCCGAAACGGTACGGGTCATGACCGCTGCGATCGGCTTGGCGTTGACCGAGGTGAGCGTGCGCGCCAGCAGCAATTCGACCCAGGAGAACATGAAGCAGAAGAACGCCGTCACACCGATACCCGAGCCGATCAGCGGGATGAAAATCTTGCCGAAGAACTTGGGAAAGCTATAGCCATCGATGTAGGCCGTTTCGTCAATCTCCTTGGGAACGCCGGACATGAAGCCTTCCAGAATCCACACCGCCAGCGGCACGTTGAACAGACAATGTGCCAACGCTACCGCAATGTGCGTGTCGAACAGGCCGATGGACGAGTACAGCTGAAAGAACGGCAGCAGGAAAACCGCAGGTGGCGCCATCCGGTTGGTCAGGAGCCAGAAGAACAGGTGTTTGTCGCCGAGGAAACGATAGCGTGAAAACGCATAGGCCGCAGGCAATGCGACGCTCAGCGATATCACCATATTCAGGCAGACGTAGTACAGCGAGTTGATGTAGCCGCTGTACCAGCTTTCGTCAGTGAAGATCACCTTGTAGTTCGCCAGCGTGAAGTCCTGTGGGAACAGGGTCAGGCCGCCGAGGATTTCGGTGTTGGTCTTGAACGACATGTTGACCAGCCAGTAGATCGGCACCAGCAGAAACAGCAGGTAGATCCACAGCGGTATGAGCTTTTTGAACGACACTTTCTCGCGCTTGTTCATGGGCGCTCCTCAGTTCTTTTCGCTGTGGGTCATGGCGGTGTAGAACACCCACGACACCAACAGAATGATCAGGAAATACACCAGCGAGAACGCCGCCGCAGGGCCCAGGTCGAACTGGCCGAGGGCCATGGTTGTCAGGGTCTGGCTGAGGAAGGTCGTCGAGTTGCCCGGACCGCCACCGGTGAGCACGAACGGCTCGGTGTAGATCATGAAGCTGTCCATGAAACGCAGCATCACGGCGATGAGCAGTACGCTCTTCATCTTCGGCAGCTGGATGTGTCGGAACACGGCCCAGTTGGACGCCCGATCAATTCGCGCTGCCTGGTAGTACACGTCCGGAATGGCGCGCAGACCCGAGTAGCACAGCAATGCCACCAGCGAGGTCCAGTGCCAGACGTCGATGACCAGCACGGTCACCCAAGCGTCCGACGCGTTGGCCGCGTAGTTGTAGCTGATGCCCAGCACATCGTTGAGCATCCAGCCCAGCAGACCGATGTCGCCACGGCCGAAGATCTGCCAGATGGTGCCAACCACGTTGAAGGGGATCAGCAGCGGAATGGTCATCACGATCAGGCACACCGATGACCAGCGCCCCTTGGTCGGCATGGTCAGGGCGATGCCGATGCCCAGCGGGATTTCGATCAGCAGTACACAGGCGGAGTAGATGAACTGGCGCAGCAGCGAGTCATGCAGACGCGGGTCCTGCAGCACTTGCCGGAACCAGTCGGCGCCGACGAAGTAGCGGCTGGACTGGTCGAAGATGTCCTGCACCGAATAGTTGACCACGGTCATCATCGGAATGATGGCGCTGAACGCCACCAGCAGGAACACCGGCAGCACCAGCCACCAGGCCTTGTTATTTTGCACTTTAGTCATGGGACACCTCGCTGGCCGGCAGTGTGTTCGCCGCGGCCTCCAGCAGAAATTCATCGGCGTAGAGCATCAGCCATTGCGCCGGGAAACTGATCCAGGCCTGCCCCTGGGGCACCGGCTTGTCTTCCTGCACGCGTACTTTCAGCAACTGACCGGCCAGCTTGAGGGTGAGGATCTTGTAGGTCCCCAGGTCCTCGACGTAGGTCACGTCGGCTTGCATGGCGTCATCGTTGGGGCTGTCCCAGACGTGCACGAACTCCGGACGAATCCCGACTTTCAACGTGCTCCACTGAGTGGCGGCCAGACGCTGCTGCAAGGCCTCGGACAACGGCAGGTGGATGCCGCCGAAACCCACGCCGCCGGCTTCAGGCTTGACCTCGATGAGGTTCATGCCGGGGCTGCCGATGAAGTAGCCAACGAAGGTGTGGTGCGGTTTTTCAAACAGCTCGCGCGGGGTGCCGAACTGGACGATCTGGCCGCCGTACATCACCGCGATCTTGTCGGCGAAGGTCGAAGCCTCCAGCTGATCGTGGGTGACGTAAACCATGGTGATGTTGAACTGCTCGTGGATCTGCTTGAGCTTGCGGCGCAGTTTCCACTTCAGGTGCGGGTCGATCACGGTCAGCGGTTCGTCGAACAGAATTGCCGATACGTCATCGCGAACCAGCCCGCGGCCCATGGAGACTTTCTGTTTCTCGTCAGCGGTGAGGCCTTTGGCTTTCTTCTTCAGCAACGGCTGCAGATCCAGCACGTCGGCGATCTCCTGCACCTTGATCTTCACTTTCGCTTCCGGCATGCCCTGATTGCGCAGCGGAAACGCGAGGTTGTCGTACACCGTCATGGTGTCGTAGACCACCGGAAACTGGAAAACCTGAGCGATGTTGCGCTCCTCCGGGGACATGTCGTTGACCACGGTGGTGTCGAACAGGACCTTGCCTTCGGACGGGCTGAGCAGGCCGGAGATGATGTTGAGCAGGGTCGATTTGCCGCAGCCGGACGGGCCGAGCAAGGCATACGCGCCGCCCTGCTCCCAGATGTGGGTCATTTCGCGGATGGCATAGTCTTCAGGGCCGGTCGGATTGGCGCTGTAGCTGTGCGCGAGTTGTTGCAAGCGGATCTCGGCCATCAGGCAACCCTCGCCATGCGCAGGCCCGGCGCCTGAATCAGGCCGCCCTGCTGATCGAATACGAACAGTTTGTGAGTCGGGATGTACACGCGAATCGGCGTGTCCACGTCGTACTCATGGACGCCCGGCAGATGCAGCACCAGCGAGAAATGCTCGTTGCGCACGTGCAGGAATGTTTCCGAACCGCTGATCTCGGCGAGCTCGACGGTCACCGCCAGCTCGAGGTCGTCGTCGTTGGACGGCACCAGGCTGAGATGGCTCGGGCGCACGCCAAAGCGGTATTCGCCGTCACCGATGGTGCGCAGGTCGACGTTCAACGGGAAGTGCACGAAGTTGGCGAAGCTGACTTCGTTGCCTTCGATGCGACCGGGCATCAGGTTGATCGGCGGCTCGGAGAACAATTCGGCGGCCAGCACGGTTTTCGGCTGGTGATACACCTCGGGCGTGCGGCCGCTCTGGATCACACGGCCTTCGTGCAGGATCGTCGTAGTTCCGCCCAGCGCCAGCGCTTCGTTCGGCTCGGTGGTGGCATAGATAGCGATGGTATTGCGCGTCTCGAACAACTGGCGCATTTCCTGACGCAGCTCTTCGCGCAGCTTGTAGTCGAGGTTGACCAGCGGCTCATCGAACAGAATCAGTTCGGCGTCCTTGACCAGCGCCCGCGCCATGGCCGTGCGCTGCTGCTGGCCGCCGGACAATTCGAGGGGGTGGCGGCTGAGGAATTTTTCAATGCGCAGCATCTTCGCGGTTTCGCGGACGCGGCGGTCGATTTCGTCCTTCGACATCTTGGCCTGGCGCAGTGGCGAGGCGATGTTGTCGTAGACGGTCATGCTCGGATAGTTGATGAACTGCTGATAAACCATGGAGACATTGCGATGACGCACCGCGACCTGGGTGACATCTTTGCCATTCATCAGTACCCGGCCGCTGTCTGGCTTGTCCAGACCGGCCATCAAGCGCATCAGGCTGGTTTTGCCTGATAAGGTGCGCCCCAGCAATACGTTGAATGAGCCGGGTTCAAAGCTCAGCGAAGCATCGTCGATCCAGATCTGACCGTCGACGGCGCGGCTGACGTGCTCAAGCGTGAGAGACATGGCGTGCCCTTTTTATTTGTTTTGTTCGGGGTGTTGCGTGTTTGCCCTATGGCAGGTCGTGACATCCGGTGACCGACTGTGCTGACCGATTGTTGGATAGCGACAATCGTGCCAACCGGACCGCTCAAGAGCTTTCTGGCTGTAATGTGCGGACTAGAGCGGTTGCGACAATTTGCCGCAGAGATCGGCATTCGTTGATGAACATAAATGAACAGGAAAGGCTGAACACCTGAACAAAATGAACATTGACTTTGAACAATCCTGAACAACAATGGGTGGACGTTTTCGAGCAGGGATGCTCTGCCTAGCGGCATCTCGACAACAATAAATAAAAGTACTCGGACGGAGCCATTTCATGGCCACAGCAGGCGCATCCCCCAGCCACGACACCATCATTCAGGACTCATGGGCCCGTTGCCGCGAGTTCGGCCTCGACCACCAGTCACGGCCGTCCTTCGGTCGCCTGCCCGATCAGCAGGTTTCGCAACTGCTCGAGCGCCACCATTCGCTGGTGCAGACCACCCATCAGCAGGTGCTGCCCTTCTACGAGAACATCCTGAGCAATTCCAACTGCCTGATCCTGCTCGCCGATCAGCAGGGTCGGGTGCTCAATTCCTGGGGCAACAAGCGCTTCGTGGAACCGGATCAACAGCCGGGTTTCGTCGCCGGGGCCAGCTGGCTGGAGCAAAGCGCCGGCACCAACGCCATCGGCACGGCGCTGGCCTGTGAACAGGCTGTTCACATTGAACACGATGAACACTTTCTCAAGGCCAACCGTTTCATGACCGGCTCGGCGGCACCGATTTTCGATGCGTCGCGGCGGATGATCGCGGTGCTCGATGTGTCCAGCGACAGCTTCCTGCCGCCCTCCCATACCCTTGGGATGGTCAAGATGATGAGCCAGACCATCGAAAACCGGCTGATCCTCGACCAGTTCCAGCACAGCCATTTTCAGCTCGTGTTCAATACCGGCCTGAACAACCTCGACAGCCAGTGGGCCGGCCTGTTGGTGTTCGATGAAAGCGGCCGTGTGCTCTGCGCCAACCGTCGCGCCGACAACCTGCTGGGTCTCAGCCTGCTCAACGCCAACATCGAAAACCTGTTCAAGGCACCGATCGCCGATCTGCTTGATCAAATGGAAGGCCAGCCCTTCCCACTTCAGGCCTCTGGCCACAACCGTTTTCATTGCGTATTGAAGCGGCCGAAGGCGCCGGTGCTCAAGCTCAGGACGGTGCCTGCGCCTGTCCCGATTCAGTCCCGATCAATCACGGTAGGCGCCATTGAGCCCGGCATGGGTGACGAACGGATCGAGAAAGCCGCGCGTCAGGGGCAGCGACTGCTGGAGAAGAATGTCCCGCTGTTGATCCTGGGTGAGACGGGTGTGGGCAAGGAAGTGTTCGTCAAGGCCCTGCACCGCGCCAGCTCCCGCGCCGATCAGCCCATGATTGCCGTGAACTGCGCGGCGATCCCGTCGGAGCTGGTCGAGGCCGAACTGTTTGGCTATGAAAAAGGCGCGTTCACCGGCGCTCACCATAAAGGCAGCATCGGGCTGATTCGCAAGGCCGACAAGGGCACGCTGTTTCTCGACGAGATCGGCGACATGCCGCTGCCGGTTCAGGCGCGTTTGCTGCGGGTGTTGCAGGAACGATGCGTGCAGCCGGTGGGCAGCAGCGAGTTGTATCCGGTGGACATCCGCGTGATTTCCGCGACCCATTGTTCGCTGCGCGAGCATGTGCAGAACGGGCGGTTTCGTCAGGATTTGTACTACCGCATCAGTGGCTTGAATCTGGAGTTGCCGCCGCTGCGGGATCGCAGCGATAAACCCGCGCTGGTTCGCGCGATCTGGGAGCAGCACCGCGAACCGCAGCAGACAGCAGGCTTTGAGCCGCAGGTGATGGAGCTGTTCGAACGGCACCCTTGGCCGGGAAACCTGCGGCAGTTGAGCAACGTGATTCAGGTGGCGTTGGCCCTGGCCGATGATCAACCGATTTCCACCGAGCATCTGCCGGAAGACTTTTTTGCGGACCTGGCGATGGGCTGTGAGCGCGTCGAGCCCGAGACAGTGCTCAACCGCAAGGCTGCGCTGGACACGCCGGAGGAGTTGAGCGAGTTGTTGCAGGCGGCCGGCGGGAACATCTCGCAGTTGGCGAAACGCCTGGGGGTGAGCCGGAATACGCTGTACAAGCGGCTGAGGGAACAGGGGTTTTGAAGGCTTAGATGGTTCCCACGCTCCGCGTGGCAACCCGCCGATGACGCTCCGCGTCAAATTAGACGCGGAGCGTCAGACGAGTTGTTCCCACGCAGGGGGTCGCCACAATCAGCACAGAATTGTAACGGTGGCTTGGGCAAGAAGAATTATATGGCTATATTTGGCCAATATTTCCGAATGCGAGCATACGTCATGATTATCGTCCCTCTCGGTGAGGCCAAGGACAATCTGTCAAAACTGGTAGATGACGCTGCGGCGGGCCAGACTATCACGATCGCTAAACATGGTCGCGCAATGGCGCGCCTCGTCCCGATCGGGCGGCCCACCGGTAAACGCATCGGTGCTATGAAAGGTATTCTTCAACTACCGGACGACTTCGATGCACCGCTTTCTGCCTCTGTGCTGGATGATTTCGAAGGCAGTCGCCCATGAGGATACTGCTGGATACTCATATTCTTCTGTGGGCTCTGACTGACGACCCGAAGCTTTCTCCCAAAGCAAAAAAAACTGATCGAAACCGCTACTGAGGTTTACCTCAGCGCCGCCACGTTTTGGGAGATGTCGATAAAGATTGGCTTGGGGAAACTAACGGCCGATCTTGAGGAGATTCGCGAGTACTGCCGAGACAGCGGCTTTATCGAGCTCCCTGTCAGCGTTGAACATGCAATCGCAGTCAAAGATCTGGAACACCATCATCGCGACCCATTCGATAGGCTAATCGTTGCTGCCGCCATCACTGAACCGATGAAGCTAATTACGTCAGACGCGATGGTTGCCAGGTACACGTCGCTCGCAGTGCTGGCTTGAGGCGCCCAAGCGCGAACGGCAGCAGGCCAGTAGAAATCAACAATTTGCCAAACGACCTTCGGGACGCTGATCGTTCCCACGCTCCGCGTGGTAACCCCGCCCAAGACGCTCCGCGTCAACGAAGACGCGGAGCGTCTGGCGAGGCATTCCCACGCGGAGCGTGGGAACGATCAAGCGATTTAACACGCGCGGCTGATCAATCCGCCAAGCGCCAGGTCGTGCTGCCTTTGCTGTCTTCCAGCACCACGCCCATGGCGGTGAGTTGATCGCGGATGCGGTCGCCTTCAGCCCAGTTCTTGTCAGCGCGCGCCTGCAGGCGTGCGGCGATCAAGGCTTCGACCTCGGCCGCATCCACACGACCTTCGGCGCCGGCGCGCAGGAAGTCATCGGCTTCCAGCTGCAACACGCCCAGCACACTGGCCAACTCCTTCAAACGCGCCGCCAGACCTGCCGCTGCGTTGACATCGCTGTCACGCAGACGGTTGATCTCGCGGACCATCTCGAACAACACGGCGCACGCTTCCGGCGTGCCGAAGTCGTCGTTCATCGCCGCCGAAAAACGCTCGACGTACGCTTCGCCACCCGCTGGCTCCGCAACCGGCAGACCCTTGAGCGCGTGATAGAACCGCTCCAGCGCGCCTTTGGATTCTTTCAGGCTGTCTTCGGAATAGTTGATCGCGCTGCGGTAGTGGCTCGACACCAGCAGGTAACGCACCACTTCCGGGTGGTATTTATCCAGCACGTCGCGAATGGTGAAGAAGTTGTTCAAGGACTTGGACATCTTCTCGCCATTGATGCGGATCATGCCGCAGTGCAGCCAGGCGTTGGCGTAGGTCTTGCCGGTCGCGGCTTCGCTCTGGGCAATCTCGTTTTCGTGATGCGGGAATTCCAGGTCGCTGCCGCCGCCATGAATGTCGAAGGTCTCACCCAGGCAGCAGGTGGACATCACCGAGCATTCGATGTGCCAGCCCGGACGCCCCGCACCCCACGGCGATTCCCAGCTCGGTTCGCCCGGCTTGACGCCTTTCCACAGCACGAAATCCAGCGGGTCGTCCTTGGCTTCGTCAACCTCGATCCGCGCGCCGATGCGCAGGTCTTCGATCTTCTTGCGCGACAACTTGCCGTAGCCGAGGAATTTGCCGACGCGGTAGTACACGTCGCCATTGCCCGGGGCGTAGGCATAGCCCTTGTCGATCAGGCGCTGGATCATGTCGTGCATGCCGCCGATGTAATCGGTGGCACGCGGCTCCATGTCCGGCTTGAGGATGTTCAGGCGCGCTTCGTCCTCGTGCATCGCGTCGATCATGCGCGCGGTCAGGGCGTCGAACGCCTCGCCGTTTTCACGGGCGCGGTTGATGATCTTGTCGTCGATGTCGGTGATGTTGCGCACGTAGGTCAAGTCGTAGCCGCTGAAACGCAACCAGCGGGTGACGACGTCGAACGCCACCATGCTGCGGCCGTGGCCCAGGTGGCAGTAGTCGTACACGGTCATCCCGCAGACGTACATGCGCACCTTGTTGCCATCCAGCGGCTTGAAGACTTCTTTGCTCTTGCTGAGCGTGTTGTAGATAGAAAGCACGTTGCCTACCTTAGCTCCACGAGTCGCGGAGCGTCACAGTCCGGTTAAAGACCGGATGACCGGGTTTCGAGTCCTTCAGATCCGCGCTGAAATAACCTTCGCGTTCGAACTGGAAACGGTCTTCCGGCTGAGCGTCAGCCAACGACGGTTCAGCGCGACAACCGGTCAAAACCTGCAAGGAGCCTGGGTTGATGTTGTCCAGGAAGGTCTTGCCCTCTTCTGCTTTCTCAGGGTTTGCCGACAGGAACAGACGGTCGTACAGACGCACTTCGCACTCGATGCTTTCCGCTGCCGGCACCCAGTGCACAACGCCTTTGACCTTGCGGCCTTCAGGGTTCTTGCCCAAAGTTTCCGGGTCGTAGGAGCAGCGCAGCTCGACGATGTTGCCGTCGGCGTCCTTGATCGCTTCGTCGGCGCGAATCACGTAGCTGCCACGCAGGCGCACTTCGCCGTTCGGCTCAAGACGCTTGTAGCCTTTCGGCGGCTCTTCCATGAAGTCTTCACGGTCGATGTAGATCTCGCGGGAGAACGGCAGCTTGCGCACGCCGAGCTCTTCCTTCTGCGGATGGCGCGGCAGTTCGAGGTGGTCGACCTGGCCTTCCGGGTAATTGGTGATCACGACTTTCAACGGACGCAGCACGCACATGGCGCGCGGGGCGTTGTGGTCCAGGTCCTGACGGATGCTGAATTCCAGCATGCCGAAATCGACCACGCCGTCAGAACGGTTGGTGCCGATCATTTCGCAGAAATTGCGGATCGACGCCGGGGTGTAACCGCGACGGCGGAAGCCCGACAGCGTCGACATGCGCGGGTCGTCCCAGCCATGCACGTGCTTTTCATCGACCAGTTGCTTGAGCTTGCGCTTGCTGGTGATGGTGTAGTTCAGGTTCAGGCGCGAGAACTCGTACTGGCGCGGCTTGCACGGCACCGGCAGGTTGTCGAGGAACCACTCGTAGAGCGGGCGATGGCTCTCGAATTCCAGGGTGCAGATCGAATGGGTGATGCCTTCGATGGCGTCCGACTGACCGTGGGTGAAATCGTAGATCGGGTAGATGCACCACTTGTCACCGGTCTGGTGGTGGTGGGCGTGTCGAATGCGGTAGAGGATCGGATCGCGCAGGTTCATGTTCGGCGACGCCATGTCGATCTTGGCGCGCAGCACACGGGCGCCGTCTTCGAACTCACCGGCTTTCATGCGGCTGAACAGGTCGAGGTTTTCTTCGACGCTGCGATCGCGGAACGGGCTGTTCTTGCCCGGCTCGGTCAGGGTGCCGCGGTATTCACGAGCCTGCTCGGGGGTCAGGTCATCGACGTAGGCATTGCCCGTTTCGATCAGATGCACCGCCCAGGCGTAAAGCTGGTCGAAGTACTGCGAGGCATAACGCACTTCGCCGGACCACTCGAAGCCCAGCCATTTGACGTCGGCTTCAATGGCGTCGATGTATTCCTGGTCTTCCTTCGCCGGGTTAGTGTCGTCGAAGCGCAGATGCGTGACGCCGCCGAATTCCTGAGCCAGACCAAAGTTGACGCAGATCGACTTGGCATGACCGATGTGCAGGTAGCCGTTGGGCTCCGGCGGGAAGCGGGTCACGATCTGGGTGTGCTTGCCCGAATCCAGGTCTGCCTGCACGATGGGGCGCAGGAAGTTGGTTGGAATGGCAGGGCCTGCCTTGGAATTCGCAGCGGCATCTTGAGTGGGCTTGCTCATAGGATCCTTGTACGGGTCGCGGCCAGGAAGGCCGGTTAAATCAAAGCGCCTATCATAGCCGAAGCTGTCAAGCCCCTGACAGCGCGCTGTGACAAAACTGCCGAGATGGACGCGGTGTCAGCGGCAACCGCCGGCGCAATCGCAGCTACCCGAGCAGCGGCTACCCTCTGTAAACTGCCCGCCTGGTGTGAATCAGCGGCACTGGCCTCGCACCCCGATGGCCGACTGCCGCGATCACTGCCTTTCACCAAGACTTCAAAGAGCGAGCTGACCATGTCGAAAGTAAAGCTGACCACCAACCACGGTGAAATCGTTCTGCAATTGAACGCAGAGAAGGCGCCGCTCACCGTCGCCAACTTCATCGAATACGTCAAAGCCGGCCACTACGAAAACACTGTATTTCACCGCGTGATCGGCAACTTCATGATCCAGGGCGGCGGTTTCGAGCCCGGCATGAAAGAGAAGAAAGACAAGCGCCCGAGCATCCAGAACGAAGCCGACAACGGCCTGCCGAACAAGAAGTATTCGGTGTCCATGGCCCGCACCATGGAGCCCCATTCAGCCTCGGCGCAGTTCTTCATCAACGTCGCCGACAACGACTTCCTCAACCACAGCGCCAAGACCGTACAGGGCTGGGGCTACGCCGTGTTCGCTGAAGTGGTGGAAGGCACAGACGTGGTCGACAAGATCAAAGGCGTCGCCACCACGTCCAAGGCCGGTCATCAAGATGTGCCGACTGACGACGTGATCATCGAGAAAGCCGAGATCGTTGAGTGATATTGCTGATCTCCGATCTGCACCTGGAAGAGGAACGCCCGGACATTACCCGGGCGTTTCTCGGTCTGCTGAATGGGCGCGCTCGTGGGGCCGAGTCGCTGTACATCCTCGGGGACTTTTTCGAGGCCTGGATTGGCGATGACGCCATGTCGCCCTTCCAGCGATCGATCTGCCAGGCGTTGCGCGCGTTGAGCGACAGCGGCACGCGGGTGTACCTGATGCATGGCAATCGCGACTTCATGATCGGCCAGGCGTTTTGCAAAGCCGCGGGCTGCACGCTGCTCAAGGACCCGAGCGTCGTGAATTTCAACGGCGAACCGGTGTTGCTGATGCACGGCGACAGTCTGTGCACGCGTGACGAAGCCTACATGCGCATGCGCCGTTATCTGCGCCACCCGCTGACGCTGTGGGTGCTGCGGCATCTGCCGTTGAGCACACGGCACAAGCTGGCGCGCAAGCTGCGCAACGAAAGCCGTGCGCAGACGCGGATGAAGGCCAACGACATTGTCGATGTGACGCCTGAAGAAGTGCCGCGGGTGATGAATGCGTCTGGCGTGAAAACGCTGATCCACGGTCACACCCATCGGCCTGCGGTTCACGACGTTCAACTGGGTGAGACCAAGGCGCAGCGCATCGTGCTGGGGGATTGGGATCGCGAGGGATGGTTGCTGCAGATCGATGAACAGGGCTTTCATCTGGAGTCGTTTGCGTTTGAGGCCTGACCCGGGTTTGGCGACACGTAAGGATTAATGCGGACTATCGTCGGACTTAGAGCCTGTAGGAGCGTGGCTTGTCCCGCGATCTGGCGCCTGGCGGCAGTAGACCGGTAAAACGCGATGCACCTGATACACCGCGCTTGCAGGTTTACGACCGGCTCCCGGCCGATCGCGGGACAAGCCAGGCTCCTACCGTCTGCGCCCGATAGCTGTGATCAATGCCCTCCCCCAGGCGCCGCCTTCGCGGTAAACGGCGGTTTGGCCAGCCAGATGATCAGGATCAACGCCAGGAATACCCAGCCCATCATGTAGAAGTAGTCCACCGTCGACATCATGTACGCCTGACTGGTGACCATCGAATCGAGCTGCGCGTACGCCTGATTGCTCGCCCCGCCCAGGGTCTCCAGCGCATGCCGCGTGGTCGGGTCGTAGGCGTTCACGCTTTCGCTCAGGTACGCATGGTGCTGATCGGCGCGGCGTATCCAGATCCAGGTGGTCAAGGACGCTGCGAAGCTGCCGCCCAGGTTACGCAGGAACGTCGCCAGGCCCGAGCCGTCGGCAATCTGCGACGGCGGCAGGTCAGAGAGCAGAATACTCAAGGTCGGCATGAAGAACAGCGCTACACCCGCCCCCATGAACAACTGCACCAGCGCGATATGCTCGAAATCCACCTGACTGGTGAAATCCGCACGCATGAAGCAGCTCAGGCCCATCGCCAGAAACGCGATGCCGGCCAGCAGTCGCAGGTCGAATTTGTGCGCATAACGGCCCACGAAGGGCGACATCAACACTGGCAGCACCCCGAGTGGCGCCACCGCCAGCCCGGCGTAAGTCGCCGTATAGCCCATCTGGGTTTGCAACCACTGGGGCAGGATCAGGTTGATCCCGAAGAACGCCGCATACCCCCCGATCAGACAGAGCGTCCCGTAGCGAAAGTTGCGAAACGCAAACAGCCGCAGGTTGACCACCGGGTGATCATCCGTCATCTCCCAGATGACAAATGCCGCCAGACCAATCGCCGAAATCGCCGAACCGATAATGATGAAGTTCGACTCGAACCAGTCCAGATCATTGCCTTTGTCGAGCACAATCTGCAGCGCACCCACGCCGATGATCAGCGTGATAAGCCCCACGTAATCCATGGGCTGGCGACTGGTGCTGACCGGCCGGGTAGCCATCTGCTGACGCACCACGAACGCTGCGAACAGACCGATCGGTACGTTGATGAAGAAGATCCACGGCCAGCTGTAACTGTCGGTGATCCAGCCGCCGAGAATCGGCCCGGCAATCGGCGCTACAACCGTCACCATCGCCAGCAATGCCAATGCCATCCCCCGTTTCGCAGGGGGATAAACGGCGATCAGCAGCGTTTGCGTCATCGGGTACAACGGCCCGGCAACCATGCCCTGCAATACCCTGAAACCCACCAGCTCAGGCATCGAAGTGGAGATGCCGCAGAGGAAGGAGGCCATCACGAACAGCAGCGTGGCCCAGAGAAACAGTTTCACCTCGCCGAAGCGCCGGCTCAGCCAGCCGGTCAGCGGCAGCGCGATGGCATTACTGACCGCGAACGAGGTAATAACCCACGTGCCCTGCTCTGAACTCACGCCGAGGTTGCCGGAGATGGTCGGCAGGGCCACGTTGGCGATGGTGGTGTCGAGCACTTGCATGAAAGTCGCCAGCGACAGGCCGATGGTGGTCAGCAACAGGCTTGGCGGCGTAAAAGAAGCGGGAGCGTTAGTACTCATCGCGAATCCTTTGACACTCGAAGATCACCCCGGCCGGCAGAAGCGGGCCGGGGCAGATGGATTGGCGAATCAGCGCTGGGCCGTCTTGCCGCTGGTTGGCGCGCTGTTCTCGTGGATTACGCGGGCAATCATCGTGTCGGCATCGGCCAGTTGTCTGGCGTAGACATCGGTGGTGAACAGCGGCTGCTTCGGCGGTTGCTGCGCCAGCACCGGACCGCTCTGGTCGTGCAGGTTCACGTCAACGGTGGTCGACAGGCCGATGCGCAGCGGGTGTTTGGCCAGTTCGTCGGCATTGATGCGAACCCGCACTGGCACACGCTGGACGATCTTGATCCAGTTACCGGTGGCGTTCTGCGCGGGCAGCAAGGCAAAGGCACTGCCGGTACCGGCGCCGACGCTGTCCACGGTGCCGCTGTATTTGACGTCGCCGCCGTACAGGTCCGCTTCGATGTCCACTGGCTGGCCGATGCGCATCTGGCCGAGCTGGGTTTCCTTGAAGTTGGCGTCGATCCACAGCTGGTCGAGGGGAATCACCGCCATCAGCGCTGTGCCCGGCTGAACCCGCTGACCCAGTTGCACGGTGCGCTTGGCGACGTAACCGGTGACCGGCGCGATCAGAGTGCTGCGCGCATTGCTCAGGTAAGCCTGACGCAGTTGCGCGGCCGCCGATTTGACGTCCGGGTGCGAAGAGACCTGAGTGTCGTCCACCAACGCGGTGCTGGTTGCCAGCTGCTGCTGGATGTTGGTCAACGCGTTCTGCGCGGTGGTCAGGTCATCCTTGGCGTGGGACAGCTCTTCCTGGGAAATCGCCCCGCCCGCCGCCAGGCTGCGACGACGGTTGAAGTTGTCCTGTGCTCTCTGCACTTCAGCGCGCTGGGCCGCCAGTTGCGCCTTCATGCCATCGACGTTGCTGTAAAGGCCGCGCACCTGACGCACCACTTTCGCCAGATTGGCTTCGGCACTTTGCAGCGCGACTTCGGCGTCATTGGGGTCGAACTGCACCAGCACCTGACCTTCGCGGACCAGATCGCCGTCATCAGCGCCAATGCTCACTACCGTCCCGGTGACTTGCGGGGTGATCTCCACGACGTTGCCGTTCACGTAGGCATCGTCGGTGCTCTCGCTCCAGCGACCGTACATTTCGTACCAGGCCCAGACGCCAATCACACCAAGTACCACGATCAGCAACAGGCCGAGCAACAACAGCTTGCGCTTGCGCGGATTCTTGGTCGGCGTGGTCTTCTCGGCGGCTTTGTCAGCGGCATTGTCAGGCGCCGAAGCGTTGACGTCCTTTTGTTCGTTTGCAGCATTGTTGTCGGTAGTGGCAGTGGCCATGACGATTACCTTAATGAGTCAGCGAAGCAGTTGACGGGACGACCGGGGCGGCGTTTTCGCCGGACTTGCTTTCTTCGAAGCCTCCCCCGAGGGCCTGCATCAACTGGATCGAAAGATCGATTTGTTCCGCGTTGAGATCAGCCTGTTGGCGTTGCGATTGCAGCAGTTGTTGCTCGACGCTCAGCACGTCCAGGTAATTGCCGATACCGGATGAATAGCGCTGAACGACGGTGTCGTAGGATTTCTGAATCACGTCAGTCGCCTGCTGGCGGGCCTCGATCTGGCGGCGGATATCGCGCAACTGACCGATGCCATCGCTGACATCCCCCAGCGCCCGGACCAGCGTCTTGTTGTACTGCGCCACGGCGAGGTCGTAGTCGGCGTCCCGCGCGTCGAGGTTGGCGCGGCGGCGGCCACCGTCGAAGATCGGCAGCGACACCGTCGGGGCGACGTTGAAGAAGCGACTGGCCGAGCCAAACATCGCATCACCCAGCAGCGACTCCACCCCTGCCGACGCACTCAGGTTGAGGTTCGGATAGAAGCTGGTCTTGCTGACGTCGATGTTTTTGCTCGCCGCTTCAACCCGCCAGCGCGCGGCGACCAGATCCGGACGACGGCCCAGCAATTCGGCAGGCACCACCGAAGGCAAGGCGACTACTGCGGGCTGCAGGACGGCAGGCCGGCTCAGCAGTTCGCCGCGGTCCGGGCCTTTGCCCATCAGCACGGCCAACTGGATTTTGGCGCTGCGCAGGCTCTTGTCCGCGTCCGCCAGGGATTCGCGGGAGTTGGCTTCAAGGCTCTGGGTCTGCTCGTACTGGTACTCGCTGTCGATGCCGGACTTGAAGCGCCGCGAGCCGAGGTCCAGCAATTGACTCGTGCGTTTGAGGTCTTCGGCTGCCAGGTCGCGGACGATGTAGGCCTGGCCCAGGTCGCTGTAGGCACGGGCGACATCGGCAGCCAGGGTCAGTTGAGCCGCTTGCTGATCGACTTCGCTGGCGCGGGCCTGGCCCAGCGCCGCTTCCCACGCAGCACGCTGGCCGCCCCACAGATCGAAGTTGTAATTGAAGCCGGCGCTGAGGCTGCGCAAAGTGCTGTAGCGCCCGCCTGCACCGGTCGGGTCCTGGTCACGGGCCAGGCGCGAACGGCTGACGCTGGCGTCGGCTTCTACGGTCGGCATGCGTTCGGCGTCGGCGGCATACGCCTGCGCTGTGGCCTGGTGGGTACGGGCCGCAGCGATCTGCATGTCCGGACTGTCGCGCAGCGCTTCGCTGATCAGGCTATTGAGCTGCGGATCACCCAGGCTGGTCCACCAGTCGCGCTTCGGCCATGCCGCTGGAGACAGGGTGATGCCGTTGAGGCTCCGGGCGGTCTGCAGACTGTTGGAATCGATGCCGACGGCTTCGGTTTTCAGGCCTTTGGAGCTGGCACAACCGGCCAGCACCAGTGCCACGACTATCACGCTCAAGGACGTGCGCAGGGTTGAGCCCCGCTGAATGTGAGTGCTCATCGTTCGGCGATCCGGGCAATCGTGATGGAGTCGCCCGAGGCAACCAGAATTTTCGTCAGAATCTTTTCCAGCGCCAGCAGCTCGCTGTCTTCCAGCACGCCCACCATCTCGTTCATCGCGTGTGCGCCGATTTCCGGCAGCAGGTCGGAAAGCGCCTTCCCTTCGTCGGTCAGCACCAGTTGCACCTGACGTCGGTCGGATTCCGAGCGCGCGCGTGACAACAGATTTTTCTGCTCAAGACGGTCGAGCATGCGGGTCATCGAGCCACTGTCGAGGTTCAACATGCGACAAATGTCAGCCGGGGTCTCGGCACAGAACCGGGCGATCATCACCAGCACTTTGTATTGCTGTGCAGTGACGCCATGGGGCTCGAGATACCGGTCGAGGATGCGGTTTTTCAGCTGATCAGCCCGACCCAGCAACATGCCGAGCAGGTTGTCGTGAAAATTTTCAGGAGTGAAATGTGCCATTGATAGCTACCCATTATCTGCTTAGGCAGTGAATGGAGCTGATCTTACTGCCTAGGCAGCAAACACACAATGAAACAATATTTAAGGCGCGCGAATTCGGACGAACGTGGTTCGCCCGGTTAATGAGGTGATCCGGAGGTAGAGCAACTGAGTGAGTTCGCCACCGATCCGTAGGAGCCGGCTTGCTGGCGAATGCGTCGTGACGGCCGATGATTACGTCGAATGTGCGAACCGATTCGCGGGCAAGCGCGCTCCTACAAAAGAGCGTTTGCCATTGATGGGCTCAAACCGCCGGCACACCGCTGTGAAAGCGGAAGTCTTCGTCCGGGCTCAGGATCAGCTCGCGCTCGGCCAGACGGATTTCTTCGATCTTGGCGTCGACGTCTGCTTCGTTGCCGTAGGTGTAAGCCAGCTTCAGATAATCCTGAAAATGCCGGGCTTCGGACTTGAGCAGGCTTGCGTAGAACTTCGACAGGTCTTCATCCAGATGCGGCACCAGCGCAGCGAAGCGCTCACACGAGCGGGCTTCAACGATGGCGCCGACGACCAGCGCGTCGGTCAGGCGATACGGGTTGTGGGTACGAACGAGTTTGCGCAGGGACCCGGCATAGCGCGCCGAGCTGATGTTGGCCATCGGGATGTTGCGCTTCTTGATGATGCCGATCACCTGCTCGAAGTGACGCAGCTCTTCGCGCGCCAGCCGCGACATTTTGGCCAGCAGATCGAACTTGTCGTTGTACTGGAACATGAACTGAAACGCCGCGCCGGCGGCCTTCTTTTCATTGTTGGCGTGATCGATCAGCAGGATATCCAGATTCTGCAAGGCGGCCTGAACCCAGCTGTCGGGCGTGGGGCAAAGCAGGAAGGCGTCGATTTCTGGATAAATCTGCATGGGTTCACGGATGGCTGGCTGGGCAAGGCGCAGCATTATACGGAGCCTGACGGGCAGAGCCAGCCTGGGCAGATGAAAAGCGCAGGATTTACTTCCAGCGCGTGAGGGTCACGCCACTGTCAGACCGCGCCCATCGCATCCTTGAGGAAGCCGGGCGCGATGTAGCGCTCGTAGTGCGCTTCGGAGAGCAGGAAGAACTCCCGATCAATGGCATCGCGCAACTCAGGCAGCGACCAGTCGCGAAACTCCGGCAGCAGCACCATGCCGTAGGCGTCCAGCTGGTTGATCACCCGCGCGCCCCGGGCAATCAACTGGTACGCCCAGCAATATTCGGACTGGTGCGGGACGAAACGGATCTTGCGCTGCTCCAGTTGCGACCGCAGCTTTGCCGGATCGAAGACCTCGACCTTTCCCGCCATCACCTGCACCAGCAGCTGCTCCAGGCGCAGCCAGACGGCGCGCTTTGCCTCTTCGTCGTAGCCGTTCCAGTGAATCACTTCGTGGTGGAAGCGCTTGCATCCACGGCACACGAGGTCGCCGTAGACGGTGGAGCACAGGCCCACGCAGGGCGTCTTGATGATTTGATTGGGCATGGCAAGGCAACACGACGGCGAACGAAACAAGCCGGCATGTTAGCCCTTTGTCTAACGAGGTACACCCTTCAACCTGTAGGGGCTAACTTACCTTCAGCGGTTTTTTACCGTAGAATCACCGGGCCTTTTAAGGCGCCAATGTCCGTTGGAAGCTGTTTTCAAAGCGTCACGAGCACAGTCAGGGCTTTTTACCCTCGTAGAGAGCCCAACCCCGCAGTCCGGTTTAACGCAGGTTCGCCCTGCGTTCCCCTCTCAAACCGTTCGATGCAGGCGTAAAACTTTGAAAACAGCTTCTGTTGGAGATCGTCAGCTTCCTGCCAAGAAACTTTAAAAAGTTCGAGCGCGCCGATGCGGACCTTCTCTGGATGAGCGTCCCGGACACCCATTTGGGACCACTGATGAGGGTAATACTGTGCTTGAAGCCTACCGTAAACACATCGAAGAGCGTGCCGCCCTGGGTATCGTGCCCCAGCCGCTTAACGCCGAACAAACCGCAGGCCTGGTCGAGCTGCTGAAAAACCCACCGGCTGGCGAAGAAGCTTTCCTGCTTGATCTGATCACCAATCGCGTTCCACCTGGCGTTGACGAAGCTGCCTACGTCAAAGCCGGTTTCCTGTCCGCTCTGGCCAAGGGCGAAGTCACCTCCCCTCTGCTGGACCGTAAACACGCTGTAGAGCTGCTCGGCACCATGCAGGGCGGTTACAACATCGTAACCATGGTCGAGCTGCTGGACGACGCTGCATTGGGTCAGGTCGCTGCCGACCAGCTCAAGCACACCCTGCTGATGTTCGACGCGTTCCACGACGTCGCTGAAAAAGCCAAAAACGGTAATGCAATCGCCCAAGGCGTTCTGCAGTCGTGGGCTGACGGCGAGTGGTTCCGCAAGCGTCCGACCCTGGCCGAGAAGATCAGCCTGCGCGTCTTCAAGGTCACCGGCGAAACCAACACCGATGACTTGTCGCCAGCGCCTGACGCCTGGTCGCGTCCAGATATCCCGCTGCACGCCCTCGCCATGCTGAAGATGGCCCGTGAAGGCATCGTGCCTGACGTTCAGGGCTCCATCGGCCCGATGAAACAGATCGAAGAAATGCGCGGTCAGGGTTTCCCTATCGCCTACGTGGGCGACGTGGTCGGCACCGGTTCTTCGCGCAAGTCGGCGACCAACTCGGTGCTGTGGTTCTTCGGCGACGACGTCCCGAACGTACCGAACAAGCGCGCTGGCGGTTTCTGCTTCGGAACCAAGATTGCCCCGATCTTCTACAACACCATGGAAGATGCCGGCGCTCTGCCAATCGAATTCGATGTCTCGAACATCAACATGGGCGACGTGATCGACGTCTACCCGTACGCTGGCAAAGTCTGCAAGCACGACAGTGAAGAAGTCATCACCACCTTCGAACTGAAGACTCCGGTGCTGCTGGACGAAGTCCGTGCCGGCGGTCGTATCCCGCTGATCATCGGCCGTGGCCTGACCGACAAAGCGCGTGCTGAACTGGGCCTGGGCCCGACCGACCTGTTCAAGCTGCCTGAAGCCCCTGTCGACACCGGCAAAGGTTTCACCCTGGCGCAGAAGATGGTGGGCAAGGCCTGCGGTCTGCCGGAAGGCAAAGGTGTGCGTCCTGGCACCTACTGCGAACCGAAGATGACCACCGTCGGTTCCCAGGACACCACCGGTCCGATGACCCGTGATGAACTGAAAGACCTGGCGTGCCTGGGCTTCTCGACCGATCTGGTGATGCAGTCGTTCTGCCACACCGCGGCGTATCCAAAGCCGATCGACGTGACCACGCACCACACGCTGCCTGACTTCATCATGACCCGCGGCGGCGTTTCCCTGCGTCCGGGCGATGGCATCATCCACAGCTGGCTGAACCGCATGCTGCTGCCGGACACCGTCGGTACCGGTGGTGACTCCCACACCCGTTTCCCGATGGGGATCTCGTTCCCGGCCGGTTCCGGTCTGGTGGCGTTTGCCGCGGCCACTGGCGTGATGCCACTGGACATGCCTGAGTCGATCCTGGTCCGCTTCAAGGGCGAGATGCAACCGGGCATCACCCTGCGCGACCTGGTTCACGCGATTCCTTACTTCGCGATCCAGAAGGGTTTGCTGACCGTCGAGAAGAAGGGCAAGAAAAACGCCTTCTCGGGTCGCATCCTGGAAATCGAAGGCCTGGACAACCTGAGCATCGAGCAGGCATTCGAACTGTCCGACGCCTCGGCCGAGCGTTCTGCCGCAGGTTGCACGATCAAGCTGTCGAAAGAATCGATCACTGAATACCTGAACTCGAACATCACCCTGCTGCGCTGGATGATCGAACAGGGTTACGGCGATCCGCGCACCCTGGAACGTCGTGCTCAAGCGATGGAAGCCTGGGTCGCCAATCCGGAACTCATGGTTGCGGACGCTGATGCCGAGTACGAAGAAATCATCGAGATCGATCTGGCCGACATCAAAGAGCCTGTGCTCTGCGCGCCAAACGATCCGGACGACGCCCGTCTGCTGTCCAGCGTTGCTGGCGAGAAGATTGACGAAGTGTTCATCGGTTCGTGCATGACCAACATCGGTCACTTCCGCGCTGCGGGCAAGTTGCTGGATCAGGTCAAAGGTCAGCTTCCTACGCGTCTGTGGCTGTCGCCGCCGACCAAGATGGACGCTCATCAACTGACCGAAGAAGGCTACTACGGGATCTACGGCAAGGCCGGCGCGCGCATGGAAATGCCGGGCTGCTCGCTGTGCATGGGTAACCAGGCACGTGTGGAGCCGAATTCGACCGTGGTGTCGACGTCGACCCGTAACTTCCCGAACCGTTTGGGTGATGGGGCGAACGTGTATCTGGCGTCGGCTGAGTTGGCGTCTGTGGCGTCGATTCTGGGTCGTCTGCCGACGGTTGAGGAGTATATGGAGTACGCGGGCAAGATCGACAGTATGGCTGCCGATGTTTACCGTTACTTGAGCTTCGATCAGATCGCGGAATTCCGTGAGGCTGCAGCGAACGCTAATATCCCGGTTGTTCAGGCTTAACAGCTGAGACCGTGTTGAGAGAACCCCGCTTCGGCGGGGTTTTTTTGTTCTGTTTTTTAAGATCAAGAGCGTCTGCCTGGGGGCAGACTGTTTCGCCTTCGGCGACTTACTTTTGAAAAGCACCAAAAGTAAGCAAAAGTGCCTGCTCCTGGTTGGGTTCCTCCTTCGTCGGAATACCCTCACTCCGACGATGCTCCGTGGGCCCGCGCCGAACGGACATCCATGTCCTGACGGCGCTCTCGCCGCATCCATGCGGCTCGACCCACTGCGCATCGTCTACGTTCGGCCTGCACCCAAGTCGCGTTTTGCGGTGACTGGGCTTTTTGCGTATGAAGATCAAAAGCAGATCAAAAGCTTCCCGGCTGAAGCTGGTCCTACGGGCGCGCGCGCTGCTTTTAGTGGGACCGGCTTCAGCCGGGAAGGGGCCGGTATGGACGACGGCAATTTTACGGCCTGACACGTTGATCGTTCCCGCGCTCCGCGTGGGCATGCATCCCGTGACGCTCCGCGTCACAACGCGCGATGTTCATGCTTTTGGGCGCTGGCGGCGTAGCCATGGCAGCAATTGGCCGCTTAGACTGTCCCCTCTTTCTGTTTTCAAAGGATGAATCCAGTGAATGTTGCTGTTGATCAGGTGGTTATCCATCGTTTTACTGAAGCCCATATCGAAGGTGTCACCGCGTTGTATAACGACCCTGAGGTGTGTCGTCAGGTGCTTCAGATGCCGTATCAGTCGGCCGATGTCTGGCGCAAACGGCTGGCAGGGGCGGATGAGCGTTCATTGAAGCTTGTCGCTCTGCATCAGGGTCAGGTGATCGGCAACATTGGTCTGGAGCAATACGCGCGCATTCGCCAGCGCCATGTCGGCGCGATCGGCATGGGCGTGGCGTCGGGCTGGCACGGTAAAGGCGTTGGGTCGAGACTGATGGCCGCCGTGCTGGAAGTCGCGGACAACTGGATGAACCTGCACCGGGTTGAACTGACCGTGTTTGCCGACAACGAAGCCGCTTTGGCGCTCTACCGCAAGTTCGGCTTCGAGACCGAAGGCCGCCTGCGGGACTACGCCATCCGCGACGGCGTCCTCGTCGACGCCATCAGCATGGCCCGATTGAAATAACCGCTCAGCCTTTGGAAGAGCGACGCAGAGCGTCTGGGGATGCATGCCCACGCGGAGCGTGGGAACGATCAGCAGCATTCGCGAGCAAGCTCGCTCCCACAGACAAGATGTCCGATCAGCAAAATTGCCAGCGTCCACACTGGCCCCTTCCCGGCTAAAGCCGGTCCCACTAAAAGCAACGGGTGCAGTCAGTGGGGCCGTCTTCCCGGCTAAAGCCGCTCCCACTAAAAAGCACACCGCGTACACCCTGTGGGACCGGCTTCAGCCGGGAAGCTGTTGATCTGCTTCTGATCTGCTTTGCTTTTGATCTTCATACGCAAAAAGCCCAGACACCGCCAAACGCGACTTGGGTGCAGGCTGAACGCAGGTCTCGCGGAGTGGGCCGAGCGGCATGGATGGCGGATGGTGGCGGGCCCACGGAGCGAGACCGGAGTGAAGGAACCCTGACGAAGGAAGGGCCAAACCAAGAGCACAAGCCCTTGGTTACTTGGGGCTTTATCAAGTAACTCGCCGAAGGCGAAACAGTCTGCCCCCAGGCAGACGCTCTTGACCTTAAAAACAACAAAACAAAAAAGCCCCGCGTCTCTCAACGCGGGGCTCCCGTTTACAGCCGACTAAACCATCAAACCACGGCCGTCTGCCCACTCATCGCCAGATCCAGCAACTCACGGTTAGCGACCGCATACATCGCATAATCGTTACCGCTCGCCGCACGCAACTCCACCAACATCGCGCGCCAGCGCTCGACCATCGGCAAATGCTGCTCAAGCCACAGACTCAAACGCTCCTCGACATCCGCAGGACCATTCGGCATCTGCAACACCGACACCGTAATCGCCCGCTGCTGCCAATCGATATCATCACGGAACGCCTCACGGGCCAGCGCCTGCCAATTGTTCTCCACCGGCAACGCACTGATCTGCTGCAGATACCACGTCACATCCAGCGAACTGCCGACCGCGAAATACACCTTCGCCACGTCCGCTGCATTCTGACCGGTCACATCAGACGCCTCGATGATCGGCAACAGCGTGTACAGGTGACTCGTACCTGCCACCATCCGCGCCAGCAACTCCGGCACGCCCGCCGCGACGTACTCCTGATAACGCGTCTGCCAGACCTCACGGGTCGGCCCTTCCAGCAACTCGTCCAGCTTCAGACCCAGCGCCGCGATGTGCGGACCGAAATGCGCCACATCACGGGCCGCGTCCAGTTCATTACGACGGCTGCGCAGGAACCAGCGCGTCGCGCGACGGCCCAGACGCATCAGCTCATCCATCAACGCCAGCTGAATCTCGGCCGGCACCTTGTAGTCCAGGGACTCGATCTGACGGAACCAGTGCGGGAGGTGGAAAATGTCACGCACGATCACGTAAGCGCCGGCCACGTTGGCTGCGGTCATGCCGGTGGACTCTTTGAGTCGCTGCACGAACGTGATGCCCATGTGGTTGACCAGATCGTTGGCGATCTGCGTGCTGACGATTTCGCGCTTCAGACGGTGACGACGCATCGACTCGGAGAATTTCGCGCCCAGTGACGGCGGGAATGCCGTTTCCATGTCACGCGCCAGGTAGTCGTCGTCCGGAACACGGGATTCCAGCAGCGCTTCCTTGAGGTCGATCTTGCTGTAGGAGATCAGCACCGACAGCTCGGCCCGGGTCAGGCCCTTCTTCTCGGCGATGCGCTCGGCCAGTTGATCTTCCGCCGGCAGGAACTCGATGGCACGGTCCAGCTTGCCGCGCGCTTCCAGGTCGCTCATCAGGCGCTTGTACTCGGCGATGCGCTCGTAGGCACGGCGCTCCGCCAGGGACAGGGCCTGGGTCTGCTTGTAGTTGTTGCCGAGAACGAGGTTGCCCACTTCGTCGGTCATGCTTTCGAGCAGCAGGTTGCGCTGCTTCTCGGTCATGTCGCCCGCCTGGACCACTTCGTTCAGCAGGATCTTGATGTTCACTTCGTGGTCGGAGCAGTCCACACCACCGGCGTTATCGATGAAGTCGGTGTTGGTCGCGCCGCCCATCAGGCCGAATTCGACACGGCCCAGCTGGGTCATGCCGAGGTTGCCGCCCTCGCCCACCACTTTGCAGCGCAACTGGTTGCCGTTGACGCGCAATGCGTCGTTGGCCTTGTCGCCGACGTCCGCATGGGACTCGGTGCTGGCCTTGACGTAGGTGCCAATGCCGCCGTTCCACAGCAGATCCACCGGCGCCTTGAGCAGCGCGTGCATCAACTCGGTCGGGGTCAGTTTGTCAGCAGTGATGTCGAAGCGCGCTTTCATCTGCGGGGTGATCGCGATGCTCTTCGCGCTGCGCGGGAAGATACCGCCGCCTTCGGACATCAGGCTAGTGTCGTAATCGGTCCACGCCGAACGTGGCAGGTCGAACAGACGCTGACGCTCGACAAAGCTGCTCGCCGGGTCCGGATTCGGGTCGATGAAGATGTGCAGGTGGTTGAAGGCCGCGACCAGTTGCAGCTTGTCGGACATCAACAGGCCGTTACCGAACACGTCACCGGCCATGTCGCCGACGCCGATCACGCTGATGCTGTCTTGCTGCACGTTGATGCCGCGCTCGCGGAAGTGGCGCTGTACGCCGACCCACGCGCCCTTGGCGGTGATGCCCATTTTCTTGTGGTCGTAACCCGCCGAGCCGCCGGAAGCGAAGGCGTCACCAAGCCAGAAACCGTAGTCGATGGCGATACCGTTGGCGATGTCGGAGAAGGTCGCGGTGCCTTTGTCGGCGGCGACGACCAGGTACGGGTCATCGTCGTCGTGGCGCACGACGTTGGCCGGCGGCACCAGGACGCCTTCTTTCAGGTTGTCGGTGATGTCCAGCAAACCGGAAATGAACAGGCGGTAGCAGGCGATCGCTTCGGCCTGGATCTCGTCGCGGGTCCCGGTGGTCGGCAGACGACGGGGCAGGAAACCACCCTTGGCACCGACCGGCACGATGACCGAGTTCTTCACCTGCTGGGCTTTGACCAGACCCAGCACTTCGGTGCGGAAGTCTTCTTCACGGTCGGACCAGCGCAGGCCGCCACGGGCCACGTTGCCAAAGCGCAGGTGGACGCCCTCGACGCGCGGCGAGTAAACGAAGATTTCGAACTTCGGCACCGGCTTCGGCAGCTCGGGGATCAGACGCGGGTTGAACTTGAAGCTGAAGTAGCTCTTGCTCTGGCCGTTGACGTCGGTCTGGTAGAAGTTGGTGCGCATGGTCGCCTTGATCAGGTCAAGGTAGCGACGCAGGATGCGGTCTTCGTTGAGCACTTGCACGCCGTCCAGCGCAGTCAGAATCGCCTGCTCCAGACGCTGCTGCATGTCGTCGAGGTCACCGCCGCTCAGCTTGCGCGCCAGATAGAAGCGGGTTTTGAACAGACGCGTCAGCTCGCGGGCGATGTCGGCGTGGTTATTCAGCGTGCTGGCGATGTAACCCAGGTCGAAGCCCAAGCGGATCTGCTTCAGGTAACGCGCGTAGGCACGCAGCAGCGCCACGTCGCGCCACGGCAAACCGGCCGTCAGCACCAGGCGGTTGAAGGCGTCGTTCTCGGCCTCGCCACGAACGATGTGGACGAAGGCGTCCTGCAGCGTGTCGTTGAGCTGTTGCAGGTCCAGGTTCAGGCCTTCGCCGTACGTGAACGCAAAATCGTGAATCCAGAACTCGCGACCATTGGTGTGGCGCAGGCGGTACGGGAATTCACCGAGTACGCGCAGGCCGAGGTTTTCCAGAATCGGCAGAACGTCGGACAGCGCCAGCGGCGTGTCAGCGTGGTACAGCTTGCAGTGCAGCTGCGCCTTGTCGCCCGACAGCGGCTGATAAAAGCTCATCACCAGCGGATTGGCTTCGGACAGGCTCAGCACGTGTTGCATATCGACCACGGCGGAGTGCGCGGCGAAACGCTCGCGGTAGCCGGCCGGGAAACCTTTCGGGAAGTCGGCCAGGACATTGGTGCCCTGGGCTTCGCCGAAGCTTTCGATGACCAGACTGGCGTAGTCGTCTTTCCACGAACGGCAGGCCTGGATAACTTCGTTTTCCAGCTGCAGCGGGTCGATGTCGAGGGCGACTTTCGGGTCCACACGCAGAATCAGCTGCACGCGCGCCAGCACCGACTCGGAGAAGAAGGTCCAGAACTCGCAGTCAGTGGCTTTCAGGCGATCCATCAGCACTTGCTGGATCTTCTGACGGACCTCGGTGGAGTAGACGTCGCGCGGCACGTAGGCCAGGCAGTAGCAGAAACGGCCGTACGGGTCCTTGCGCAGGAACACGCGAATCTTGTTGCGCTCCTGGATCTGCACGATCGACATGACGGTGGTGAACAGTTCGTCCACCGGGGTCTGGAACAGGTCGTCGCGGGGCAGCACTTCAACCACTTGCGCCAGTTCCTTGCCCAGGTGCGCCTTGGCGTCGAACCCGGAGCGGCGTTCGACTTCGGCGACCTTGCGGCGGATGTACGGAATGGCGCGCACGCTTTCACCATACACCGACGAGGTGTACAGGCCCATGAAGCGCGATTCCTTGATGACGTTGCCGTCGGCGTCAATCTGGCGGATCGACACGTAGTCCGGGTAGGCCGGGCGATGCACGCGGCTCGGGTGCGCGGCCTTGGCGAACGACAGCAGGGTCGGCTCCTGCAGATACTTCACTGCATAGCCTTCTATGTGCAGGTCTTCGGCGGTGAGGCCTGCGCGCAGCAGTTTGGTCAGACCGAGGAAGGACGACGGGTCGTAATGGAGCTGACCGCCTTCGTCTTCGTTGCTGACGGTGAATTCTTCATAGCCGAGGAAGGTGAAGTGGTTGTTCACCAGCCATTCGAGGAACACCTTGACCTCGGATTTCTCCTCCGGGTCGATGTTGTATTCGGTGGCGTCGATGCCGGCCAGCAGCTCGTGGAGCTTGGCTTTCATCGGCTCGAAGTCTTCAACGGCAACGCGGACTTCGCCCAGCACCTGCTCCAGTTCGCGGGCCAGCACGTTCAGCTCCGCGGCATTGGCGCAACGGTCGATCTCCAGGTACATCAACGATTCTTGCAGCACGCCGTCGCCGTTGGTGCCTTTTGGCAGCAGTTCGAGCAACTGGCCTTTCTCGTCCCGACGCACGCTGAGCACGGTGGTCTGCAGCGTGTGGATGCTGTAGCCGCGGCGGTTCAGTTCGGTACGCACCGAGTCGACCAGGAACGGCAGGTCGTGGTGCAGCACTTCGACGGCGGTGTGGGTGGACTGCCAGCCGTGACGTTCGTAATCGGGGTTGTAGACCCGCACTTCAGGGGTGCCGTGCTCGAAGTGTTCGAGCAGGCGCCAGGCCGAGAGGGTGCAACCGGCCAGGTCAGAGAGTCTGCGCTGGGTGAGTTCGTCGAGGGAGATGATGCCGAAGAATTGGTCGGCGAACAGCGCCACTTGTGGCAGTGCCTGTTCGCTGATGTGCTGAGCCAGTGCCGCTCGCAGTTGGTGCTGGAAGTCGGACTTGCTGGCTGCGGTGAAGAACGCCATCTGTGGTACTCCGATTGGCTTGAGCTTTTATATAGGAGAGATGCGTGTGTCGGGTGGAGCGTGTTCGTTTGTCACGTTTGCGTATGGTCGATGATAGTCAGCATAACGTGACAGGGGGCAATGCGATTCGCACTGCGTGAATTACTAACGCTTTTGGTGTGTGTGCCGTCACATTTGTTCGACTCTGGTGCAGCTTAACGAGTGGCGCCCTGAATCTGCTTGCGATGCTGCGACATATTCGGACATCGGGTTGCAGGCTTCGGGTTGAGGGGACTGGTTGAGGGGACTGATTTATTTACAGCGCTTCATCGTAAATTAATCTGTCCCCGGATCTGCGGCGTTGCTCAGTGCGACAGGATCAAGGGCGTCTGCCTAAGGGCAGACTGTTTCGCCTTCGGCGAGTTACTTTTAAAAAGCACTAAAAGTAACCAAAAGTGCCTGCTCTCGGTTGGGCCCTTCGTTCCTCAGGGTTCCCTCACTCCGGTCCCGCTCCGTGGGCCCGCGCCGAACGGACATCCCTGTCCTGACGGCGCTCTCGCCGCATCCATGCGGCTCGACCCACTGCGCGAAACCTGCGTTCAGCCTGCACCAAAGTCGCGATTGGCGGTGACTCGGCTTTTTGCGTATGAAGATCAAAAGCGCGTTTAAGCAGATCAAAAGCTTCCCGGCTGAAGCCGGTCCTACAGTCATCGCCAATCCCACTGGATGCAGGCGGTGCTTTTTTAGTAGGACCGGCTTTAGCCGGGAAGAGGCCAGTTTGGTCGCCATCAATTCCGCGGTTGATCGTTCCCACTGGATGCGCGCGAGGCTTTTTAGTGGGACCGGCTTTAGCCGGGAAGAGGCCGGTTTGGTCGCCATCAATTTCGCGGTTGATCGTTCCCACTGGATGCACGCGATGCCTTCGTAGGACTGGCTTTAGCCGGGAAGAGGCCGGTTTGGTCGCCATCAATTTCGCGGTTGATCGTTCCCACTGGATGCACGCGATGCCTTCGTAGGACTGGCTTTAGCCGGGAAGAGGCCAGTTTGAGCGCCATCAATTTCGCGGTTGATCGTTCCCACTGGATGCACGCGATGCTTTTTAGTGGGACCGGCTTTAGCCGGGAAGAGGCCAGTTTGTGCGCCATCACCCCTGGAGCCGGCTTGCTGGCGAACGCGGTGGGTCAGGTTTACCCAACCGCTACCTTGATCGCAAACCGCAATCTTCAGCAAATCTCCCGCAGGACTGGCAAAATCCCACCCTGCCCTGAACCACGCCAGAGGAATCGCCGCCATGCAAATGACCACCGACAGCTTCATCTATAACCCATGCGACGAGGAGGAAGATGATATGGCGCTGGCCTGTTGCCATGGCAGCAGCACCGGTGATCTGTTTCTGCTCGCGCGTTTTCCTGATGAGGATGAGGTCGATATCACGTTCCGTGACGACACCATTCATGTCGAAGACAACATCACCGTCACTCTGAGCGCCACCCGGCTGCTGGTCGAAATCGACGCCGCCGACGCCAAACCCCTGGGCGGCGATACCGCGTATGAGGTCACCCATAGCACCCCCGCCAATGAATTGGCCGATCTGGACGCCACGTTGCGGATCATCCTCAAGGACGTCGGAACGTACGTCAGCCCGATCAGTTGAGCCCCCCGCCGGCACCGGGCGCCAATTGACGCAAATGTAAGACAGTTCTTGTTTTTGCCCGGTCCTTTGCTGAAAAGCCGAAAAAACCCGCCGGCCGATTAGTCGGCGCCCCTGCGATGGATTAAAGTAACGCCCCCAGCTTCGGCGCCACTTGGCGCTGCTGCCTCTCCTGCCAGGAACTGTCATCGATGGAACATCGTGAAGCGTTGATCGCGCTGCGGACCTTTCTCTCCACCCAGATTCTCGGGCAGGAGAAACTGGTTGAGCGCTTGCTGATCGCGCTGCTGGCCGACGGACACATGCTTGTCGAAGGCGCGCCCGGTCTGGCGAAGACCAAGGCGATCAAAGAGCTGGCTGAAGGCATCGAAGCGCAGTTCCATCGCATTCAGTTCACCCCCGACCTGCTCCCGGCCGACATCACCGGCACCGAGATCTATCGCCCGGAAACCGGCAGTTTCGTGTTCCAGCAAGGCCCTATCTTCCACAACCTGGTGCTCGCCGACGAAATCAACCGCGCGCCGGCCAAGGTGCAATCGGCGCTGCTGGAGGCCATGGCCGAGCGTCAGGTCAGCGTCGGGCGCAGCACCTACGACCTGTCGCCGCTGTTTCTGGTGATGGCGACACAGAATCCCATCGAGCAGGAAGGTACCTACCCGCTGCCCGAGGCGCAGCTCGACCGTTTTTTGATGCACGTCAAGATCGGCTTCCCGGACGCCACCGTCGAACGCAAGATCCTCCAGCAGGCCCGCGGCGAAGCGCTCAATGGCGAAACCAAGCCAGAGCGTCGGGTCAGCCAGCAGGCGATTTTCGCGGCGCGCAAGGAAATTCTCGGCCTGTACATGGCCGATGCCGTTGAGGAATACCTGGTGCAACTGGTGATGGCGACCCGCACGCCGGCCAAGTTCGATGCCGAGCTGGCCGAGTGGATAGGCTATGGCGCCAGTCCCCGGGGTTCGATTTCCCTGGACCGCTGCGCCCGGGCCCACGCCTGGCTGGCCGGGCGCGATTTCGTCAGCCCCGAAGACATTCAGGCGATGGTCTTCGACGTGCTGCGCCACCGCATCATCCTGTCGTTCGAAGCGGAAGCGGCGGGCATTGATCAAGACCGCGTGATCCAGCGCATTCTCGACGTCGTGGCCGTCGCCTGACCCCATGCAACCCTATCTGATCTCCCAACCGGGCATTCGCATCAGCCTCGCCGAGCTGATTGAAATGCGTCATCGCGTGCGGGAAGTGCAGCTGTTTTCCACGCCCAGCCAGCGCAGCCCGCTCATTGGCCTGCACCATTCCAAGCTGCGCGGACGCGGGGTCGACTTCGATCAGGTCAGGGTCTATCAGGCCGGCGACGACGTCAGGACCATCGACTGGCGCGTCACCGCACGCACCCAAGAGCCCCACACCAAACTGTTTCACGAGGAACGGGAGCGGCCGATTTTCATCATGGTCGAGCAAAGCCGCCGCCTGTTTTTCGGGTCCGGACTGATGTTCAAGTCAGTCCTCGCCGCCCAGGCCGCCGCGCTGGTCGGCTGGGCCGCGCTGGGTCACAACGACCGGGTCGGCGGGCTGGTGTTCGGTGACAACGAGCATTACGAGATCAAACCGCGACGCAGCAAGCAAAGCCTGCTGCAACTGCTGAACCGGCTGGTGCGGGTCAATCAGTCGCTGCACACCGAAGCCGCTGCCGACCGCGACACGTTCGGCGTGGCCCTGCGCCGCGCGCGGGAGGTGATGCGTCCGGGCAGTCTGGCGATCATTCTGTGCGACGAGCGCGCGTTGTCCGACTCGGCCGAACAGCAACTGGCGTTACTGTCACGGCACTGCGATCTGTTGCTGCTGCCGCTCTCCGACCCGCTGGATCACGCCTTGCCCGCTGCCGGGCTGCTGCGCTTTGCCGACCGCGGCGCGCACCTGGAGCTCGACACCCTGAGCGCCGACCTGCGCCAGAGCTACCGTGCTCAGGGCGAGGCGCGTCAGGCGCGCTGGGAACTGCTGGCGCAGAAGCTGCGCGTGCTGATGATGCCGCTGAGCACCCAACGTGAAATGGTCGAGCAACTTCGCGAATACCTCAACGGCCAGCGCCCGGTAAAACAGCCATGAGTGCGCTGGACCAGTTGCAACCGCTGATCCTGCCGGAGCCGGTCGGGTTCTGGCCGCCAGCGCCGGGCTGGTGGCTGCTGCTGATCCTGCTGCCGGCGCTGGGCTACGGCCTGTGGCGCGCGCGCAGGCTGCTGCCAAAAAAGTCCAGCGTTGACACCGCCGAGGCATTGGACCCCTTGCGCCAGGCCGCACTGGTCGAACTCGCACAGATGCCCAAACCCTACGACGGCGCCCCGGCCGGTGCCTGGCTGCAACAGATCAACGGCCTGCTCAAACGCCTGTGCCGCAATCACTACCCCTACAGCCAGAGCCACACCCTCAACGGCCGCAAATGGCTGGCGTTTCTCGACAACCGCTGCCCGGCCGCCGGCCTGACGCGCTGGATGATCCTCGTCGAGGGTGCTTACAAGCCGGAATGCAAACTCGATGACAAGGCCATCAACGGCCTGACCCAGTCGGTCGAGACCTGGATTCGCAAGCATGTTTGAATTCGCCTGGCCGTGGCTTTTTGCCCTCCTCCCGCTGCCGTGGCTGATGCGCCTGGTGCTGCCCGCAGCGGACAGTGGCGAAGCGGCGCTGAAAATCAGCTTTCTCCCCGAGCTGGAAGGCCTCGCCGGGCGCCGTGCACGAACCCGTTTGCCGGGCTGGCGGCGTCAGTTGCCATTCATGACCGTGTGGCTCCTGCTGCTGGTCGCTGCCGCCCGCCCGCAATGGCTGGGCGAGCCGTTGCCGGTTGCTGCCAGTGGCCGCGATCTGCTCGTCGCAGTGGATGTGTCGGGATCGATGGATTACCCGGACATGGTCTGGAAAAACGACGAAGTCAGCCGGCTGACACTGGTGAAGACGCTGCTGGGGGACTTTCTTGAACACCGCCAGGGCGATCGCATCGGCCTGATTCTGTTCGGCAGTCAGGCATATCTGCAGGCGCCGCTGACCTTCGACCGCAAGACCGTGCGCGTCTGGCTGGACGAAGCGCGGATCGGCATTGCCGGCAAGAACACCGCCATCGGCGACGCGATCGGTCTGGCGTTGAAGCGTCTGCGCCAACGCCCGGCCCAGAGCCGCGTGCTGATTCTGGTCACCGACGGCGCCAACAACGCGGGGCAGATAGATCCGAGAACTGCCGCGCGTCTGGCCGCCAGCGAAGGTGTGAAAATCTACCCGATCGGCATCGGCGCAGATCCCGATAAAGGCGCCACCAGCATTCTCGGCCTCAACCCCAGCCTTGATCTGGACGAGCCCGCGCTGCGGGAAATCGCTGCGCTCAGCGGTGGGCAGTATTTCCGCGCCCGCAACGGCGCCGAACTCGCCGGCATCGGCAAGGCGCTGGACCGGCTTGAGCCGGTCGCACAGCAGCCGACCCAAGCACGTCCGGCCCGGGCGCTTTATCACATGCCGTTGTCGATGGCCTTGTTGCTGAGCCTTCTGCTGGTCGTCCAGGAGCGCTGGCCGAACAACCCGGTTTATCGCTTTTTTGCGCGCCGGCCGACGTTTGCGCAGGGCACGCAGTGGCGTCAGCGCTTGAAGCGCCTGACGAGTCGCCCATGATCGAATTCTTCTCCGGTCTCTGGCCCCATTGGTCACGCCCTGCCTGGCTGCTCCTGCTGCCCGCGCTCGGCTGGCTGTTATGGCGGCTATGGAATCGGCAGAAGCGCGTCGGGCGCTGGCAGATGATTTTGCCCAGCGCCTTTCATTCCGCCCTGCTCAGCGGTGGCGGCGGTCGGGAAAGCAAGTTGCCGTGGTTGGTACTGGGTCTCGGCTGGTTGCTGGCGGTACTGGCGCTGCTCGGCCCGAGCTGGCAGCGCGTCGAGCAGAACAGCCAGCGGCCGGTCGATCCACTGGTGGTGATGCTCGAGCTGACCCCGGAGATGCTCGCCGCTGACAGCCCGCCCACCCGACTTGAACAGGCGCGGCGCAAGGTGCTAGATCTGTTGCAGGCGCGCAGCGATTCACAGACCGCGATCATCGTGTATGCCGGCAGCGCCCACACCTTGGTGCCGTTGTCGGATGATCTGGCGACCAGCAAGAACCTGCTGGATGCGATCAAGCCGTCGATCATGCCCGAAACCGGCCGCCGTGCAGACCTGGCCGTGCGCAAAGCGCTGGATTTGCTCGAACAGGGCGACCTCGGTCAAGGGCGGCTGCTGTGGATCGGTTCGTCCCTCAGCGACGCTGAACGTCAGGGAATTCGCGCCGCGATGACCGGCCGCGACGCTCCGTCTTTATTGATGCTCGGCGTCGGCACCGCCGAAGGCGCTCCGGTCACCCAGGAGAAAGGCGGTTTTCTGAAGGACGCCCAGGGCGGCATCCTTGTGCCGCGTCTGGACGGGCCGGTGCTCAAGGATTTCGCCGACAGCATGGGCGGTCGCTACACTTCGCTGCGTCTGGACAACCAGGACCTCAATGACCTGGGCCTGCTCGACGGTCCCAAGAGCCTGATCAGCCAGGGCCAGAAAGTGCGTCTCGACCGCTGGGCCGACCAGGGCTACTGGTTGCTGCTGCCCCTTCTGCTGCTGGCCGGATGCGCCGGGCGACGCGGCTGGCTATTGTGTTTGCCGTTGCTGTTGATGGCCGTGCCGCAACCCAGCTATGCCTTCGGTTTCGACGACCTGTGGCGCCGGCCCGATCAACAGGGCGAACACTTGCTCAAGCGTCATCACCCGGCGGAAGCCGCGCGGCATTTCGAAGACCCGCAGTGGCAAGGCGTTGCGCTGTATCAAGCCGGTGACTACGCCGGCGCCGTCCAGCGCTTTGCCCAGGGCAGCAGCGCCGCCGACCACTACAATCGCGGCAATGCGCTGGCCCGAAGCGGTGAGCTGGAAGCTGCCATCGACGCCTATGAACAGGCACTGGAGCGTCAACCGGACTTCCCGGCGGCGCTGGCCAACAAGGCGTTGGTGGAGCAGGTGCTGGCGCAGAACAAAGCGTCGAATCAGGCGAAAGCAGATGAGAAGGCGAAGACTGACGAGAATGCCGACAATGCCCGCGATGGCAATGCCGGACAGTCGTCATCGAGCGCGCCGTCAGCGCAGCAGGATGCCAATGCCGACCGCTCGGCCAGCGATCAGCAAAGCGCCGCCGACGAGCAGGCTTCCGGCGCAGGATCCGACAGCGATGAGCCTGTGAGTGCCTCCGGCAAACCGGCCGACGGACAGATCGATGGCGAGCAGAAACAGGCGCTCGAACAATGGCTGCGGCAGATCCCCGACGAACCCGGTGAACTGTTGCGGCGCAAATTCTGGTACGAACAACAGCAGCATCAGGAAAAGACCCGATGAGTCGTCTGCACAGGTTGCTGATCGCAGGAACGTTGTGCCTGTTCGCTCTAGTGGCGCAGCTGGCGCAACTGGCACAGGCCGACAGCGCAGGCTCCACGCTGCAATCCAGCGTTGACCGCACGCGCGTCAACACCGGCGAAACCGTTGAGCTGACCCTTGAAACCGACGACGCGACCGTCTTCGGCAGACCGGACATGAGCGCGCTGGACGCCGACTTCGAGGTGCGCGACACCCGCCAGCTCAACAGCCTGACCACGCTGGAAGGCAACGTCCACGCGACGACCCGCTGGCTGATCACGCTGATGCCGCGCCACAGCGGCTCGATCGAAATCCCGTCGCTGAAGCTGGGCGAAATGACCAGCCAGCCAATCGTGCTGCAAGTGGTCGATGTCGGCCCTGCCGCTCAGGGCCAGGAGCAGAAGCTTGCGCCTGTGTTCATGGAGGCGAGCCTCGATCAGGACAGCGTGTACGTTCAGGCGCAGGTTTTGCTGACTGTGCGCATCTATCACTCAGTCTCACTGTTCGACGACAGCAGCCTGACCCCGCTGCAAGTGCCGGATGCGCGCATTGAAAAGCTTGGCGACACGCGCACGTACGAGAAGCAGATCAACGGCACTCGCCACGGCGTCATCGAGATGCGCTACGCGCTGTATCCGCAGCACAGCGGGAAGCTGATCATCCCGGCCCAGGCTTTCAGCGCCACGCTGGTTCAGGACACCACCGACGCCAGTGCGGCCGCCGCCATGGCGCCGGGCGCAATCGCCAGTGGGCCGAAACCGGGCCGATTGATGCACGTGACGTCGCTGCCCCTGACCCTCGACGTCAAGCCGCAACCGGCGCACTATCCCGCCGACACGCCATGGCTGCCGGCGCGCAGCGTCAGCCTCAGTGAAAAGTGGAGCCCGGAACCTGCCCACAGCCAGGTTGGTGATTCCCTAACCCGCACCTTGCAACTGAAGGCCGAGGGCTTGTCGAGCGCACAATTGCCGCCGCTGCCCGCCACCGACGTCAGTGCATTGCGGCGTTACCCCGATCAGCCGCAACTGAGCAATCAGCCCGGCGAGCGCGGTTTGACCGGCGTACGCGAAGAGCGTGAGGCGCTGGTGCCCAATCGTCCTGGCGCCATCGAAATTCCCGCAGTGGATCTGGTCTGGTGGAACACCCAGGAAGATCACCTGGAGCACAGCGCCCTGCCCGCCCGCACCTTGCAGGTCAGCCTCAACCCGGCGTTTGCGGTGGACACGCCAGTGAGCGACAACAGCAATGTGACGGTGATCGGCCCGCCGGTGTGGCCGTGGCAGTTGAGCACGGTGTTGTTGAGTTTCACCACGCTGCTGGGCTTCGGCCTGTGGTGGCGCGGTCGCTGGCAACCGGCGCTGGCCCGGGTCGCGCAAACGGGGCCGAGTCCGCGTACAGTGCTCGACGATCTGAAACGCGCGTCTCTGGCCAACGACCCCCACGCCACCCGACAGGCGCTGGACGCCTGGGCCCGACAGCAGCCGGAAACCCTGGCCGACATGGCCGCGCGCTTCGTGCCGCTGTCCCATGCGCTGGACGGACTGAATGGCGCGCTGTACAGCGAGACCGAAAAACTGTGGCTGGGCGAAGACCTATGGCGCGCCGTCAAAGCGCTGCCCGCCATCGAGAACCCCCAGGACCCGATCGGAGGCGACAGCTTGCCGCCGCTTTATCCAAAATGATGCCATTGCTCTTTCTCCCTGTAGGAGCGTGGCCTGTCCCGCGATCTGGCGCGCAGCGGCAGCAGAACCTGCCCGCGCGGTGTGTCATGGTCATCTCGATAAGCGACTTTTTTACGACCGGTCCCCGGTCGATCGCGGGACAAGCCACGCTCCTACAAAGGACGCCGCTGCCGGCGCCACGTATTTAAACCAAGGTACCCCCATGCGTCTGTTCCACACCTCCGACTGGCACCTCGGCCAGAACCTTCATGGTCAGGAGCGAGATTTCGAACACGCCAGCTTTCTGACCTGGCTGCTGGCCCGTCTGGCCGAGCGCAAACCGGATGTTCTGCTGATCGCCGGCGACATCTTTGACACGGTCAATCCGCCGGTCAAATCCCAGGAGCGCCTGTATGACTTCATCGTCAGCGCCCACGAGCAGAACCCGCAGCTGACCATCGTCATGATCGCTGGCAACCACGACTCCGGATCGCGCATCGAATTGCCCGCGCCACTTATGCGACGCCTGCGCACCCACGCGCTGGGCCGGGTGCTCTGGCTCGATGATGGCGTGCTGGACGTCGACCGCCTGCTGCTGCCGCTGAGTAACGCCAAGGGCAAAGTCCTCGGCTGGTGCCTGGCGCTGCCATTCCTGAGGCCTGCCGAAGTGACGGGCGCGGCATTGGGCGACAATTATTTGCGCGGCATCGGACAAGTCCATGAAATGCTCATCGCAGCGGCCAACCAGCGGCGCAAGAAAGGCCAGGCGCTGATCGCCATCAGCCACGCGCACATGGCCGGCGGCTCGGTGTCGGAAGACTCCGAACGCAGCCTGATCATCGGCAACGCCGAAGCCCTGCCCGCCAGCCTGTTCGGCGAGAGCATCACCTACGTCGCCCTCGGGCATCTGCACAAACCCCAGCGGGTCAACGGCGAGGACCGCATTCGCTACAGCGGTTCGCCCATCCCCCTGTCGTTTTCGGAAATCGGCTACCAGCATCAGATCCTCGAAATCGAGTGCGACGGCGACAAGCTGGTCAGCGTCAAACCCCTGCTGATTCCCCGCGCCGTCAACCTGCAAAGGGTCGGCCCGGCGCCACTGGCCGAGCTGTTGCTGCAACTGCGGGACCTTCCGGACATCGATCTGCTGGCCGACGTCGACCGTCAGCCGTGGCTCGAAGTCCGTGTGCGTCTGGACGAGCCGCAGCCCGACCTGCGCAACCAGATCGAAGCCGCACTGGAAGGCAAGGCTGTGCGACTGGTGCGCATCGCCGCCGAATACGCCGGCAAGGGCGGTCGTGATGAAGACGCCAATCAAGACCTGATCGAACTGGACCAACTGAGCCCGCAGGAACTGTTCAGCCGTGCATGGCAGGACAGCTACGGCAGCGAAGTGGATGAGCAGACGCTGCAAGACTTCGCGACCCTGCTTCAGGACGTGCAGCTGGAGAGCGAACAGCCATGAAGATCCTCGCCATTCGCCTGAAAAACCTCGCCTCGCTGGCCGGTCCGTTCGAGCTGGATTTCACCGCCGAGCCCCTCGCCAGCGCCGGCCTGTTCGCCATCACCGGCCCCACCGGCGCGGGCAAAAGCACGCTGCTGGACGCCCTCTGCCTGGCGCTGTTCGGCGCGATTCCCCGGCTCAACAACATCGGCCAGTCCCGCGTGCCGGAGATCGACGGCGACATCAGCACCAACGACCCGCGCAACCTGCTGCGCCGCGGCACCGGCAGCGGTTACGCCGAAGTGGATTTCGTCGGCATCGACAAGCGCCGGTATCGCGCGCGCTGGGAAGCCAACCGCGCCCGCGACAACGCCACGAAAAAACTCCAGGCCAGCCGCCAGACGCTGATCGATCTGGACAGCGAGCAGATTCTCAGCACGCAGAACAAGACCGAGTACAAGACCCTGCTGGAGGCGCGCCTGGGGCTGAACTTCGAGCAGTTCACCCGCGCGGTGATGCTCGCGCAAAGTGAGTTCAGCGCCTTCCTCAAGGCCGACGACAAAGACCGCAGCGAGCTGCTGGAAAAGCTCACCGACACGGCGATCTACAGCCAGCTGGGCCGTCGCGCCTACAGCAAAAGCAAGGAAGCCGAGGAAGCACTGAAAACCCTCCAGGCCCAGGCCGGCACGTTGACGCCGATGGAGCCTGAGCAGCGCGCCGAGCTTGAGCAGCGCTTCAACGACGCCCAACAGCAGCTGAAACTGCAACAGGCGCACCTGCGCCAGCTGGAGCTCAAGCAGCAGTGGTTCAAGGAATTGAATCGCCTGCGCGACAGCCATCAGGCGGCCAACGAACAGCTCGCCAGCGCCCAGCTGACGTGGGAAGGCCACAGCGCCGATCGTCAGCAGCTTGCGCTACTGGAGCGTCTGGCGCCCCAGCGGCATCTGTTCAGTCAGCGGTCCAGGCTTCAGGCTCAGCTCGCGCCGCTGACCGCTGCGATTCAGGCCCATCAGCTCAAGCAAACCGGACTGGATGCGCGCATCGCCGAGCTCGACAGCACACGCCTCAGCGCCGACGGCGCGTTGCAGCAGGCGCAGGAACAACTGCTCAACGCGCGGCCGGCCCTGAGTGAAGCCTTCGAGCAACAGGCCCAGCTCAATCATCTGAATCAGGAGCTGCAACAGCTCGGCGAGCAGGCACGCGCCGCGCAGCAGGCCAGCACCGAAGGTCAGTCGACCCTTGAGCAACTGGCCGAGCAGCAGCGGCAGGTCGAAGCACGTTTGCAGTCCATCGCCGAGCAACTGGAGCAAAGCGCATCGCTGACCACCTTGAGTCAGTCATGGAGCGCCTACCGACCGCGTCTGCAGCAAACCGTACAACTTAGCGCGCGCCTGATTCAGGGCCGTGCCGAACTGCCGCAGCTGGAGAAAAACGCTACCCTTGCCGAACAGACCCTAAGCGAGCGCCGCAGCGCCTTGCAGGCGCTGTACGACGACGCCGAGGTCAAGGCCGATGCGGTCAGCCACGATATCGAGCGGCTAGGGCAACTGCTGCAGGACAACCGCCAGCAGCACAACGCGAGCGACTCACTTGAACGCCTGTGGCAGCGCCATCAGGACGTCGCCGGCCGTTTGCTCGACGTGCAAACCCGCCAGCAGCAGGCGACTGAACGTCGTGCCCAGGGCATCGCCCAAGGCCTGAAACTCAAAGCCGAACATGAAGCTGCCGAGCAGGCGCTGAAGGTCACCGTTGAACTGCTGCAACGCCAGCGCCTGGCCCGCAGCGCCAGTGTCGAGCAACTGCGCGAACAATTGGTCGATCAGCAACCGTGCCCGGTGTGCGGCAGCGAAGAGCATCCGTATCACCACTCCGAGGCGCTGCTTGAAGCGCTGTCGGGTCACGACGACGGCGAAGAAGCACGCGCCCGGCAGACCGTCGGGCAACTCAGCGAAAAGCTCGCCGAGCTGCGCGCCGAAGTTGCTGAGCTGAACAATCAGCTCAAGCAGTCCAAACCGCAGCAGGACCAACTGGCCGAACAGCTGCAAACCCTGGCGCCTGAGCTGGAAGCTCACCCGCTGTATCCGCGCCTGCTGGAGCAACCCGAGCACCTGCGCGGCGACTGGCTGAGCGAACGTCTGCACCAACTGGCCCAGGACATCCTCAGCGCCGAGCAGCGCCAGACCCGTCTGCTGAAAGTGCAACGGGATGCCGAATCCCTGCAGCAGCAGGTGCTCGATGCCCGCGAGGCCAGTCAGCAGGCGATGAAGCTGCTGGACGATCAGCAACGCCACATCGCTGTGGACAACCAGGAGTTCGAAGCGGCGCTACAGGAGTTCGAGCCCCTGCTCCCCGCTGAAAGCCTGACGCAATGGCGCGAGTCGGCGACCCAGAGCTTCATGCAGCTGGATAACGACATTGCCGCGCGCGTCGAGCAGCTCGACCAGCAGAAGGCCGAGCAGCAAGAGCACAGCGAGCGGGCGCAAAAACTGGAGCGCGAGCAGATTGCCCAGCAAAGTCGAGAGACAGAACATCAAAAGGTGCAAGCCCAACTCGATGCTCGTCAGCAGAAGCAACAGACGGTGCAACAGCATCTGGCACAGACCCTCGGCGAGCACGCATCGCCCGAGCGCTGGCAGCACGCCCTTGAGCACGCGGTCGAGCAAGCGCGAGAGGCTCAGGCCGCTATCGCCCACGAACTTCAGGCGGCGCGCAGCGAGCTGATCAAGCTGACCGCAGAACTGGAGGGCGAACAACAGCGCTTGCAGGCCCTTGAACAGGAACTGACAGAACTTGAGCGGCAGATCGCCGAGTGGCGCAGCAGCCACCGCGAACTCGACGATGCCGCGCTTGAAGCCTTGCTGGGGCTGAGCGACGACAGCGTAAGCGGGTTGCGTCAGCAATTGCAGTCCAGCGAAAAAGCCCTGGAGCAATCCAGGGTTCTGGTGGCAGAGCGCGCGGCGCAGTTGCAGCAGCATCAGGCCCAGCACAGTGACAGTGGCGACGCCGAGCAGTTACTCGCCGCATTGACCGAAGCGCAGGCGCAATCGGTGGTTCAGGATCAGCTGTGCGCCGACCTGCGCGCCCAGGTCAGCGAAGACAACCGCCGTCGCGAGGCGAGCAGCGAGCTGCAAGAGCGCATCACCCACGCGCACGCTGAATACCAGCGCTGGGGCCGGCTCAACGCCCTGATCGGCTCGGCCACCGGCGACACGTTCCGCAAGATCGCCCAGGCCTACAACCTTGATCTGCTGGTGCACCACGCCAACGCGCAACTCAAGCAACTGGTGCGTCGCTATCGCCTGAAACGCGGTGGCAGCATGCTCGGCCTGCTGGTCATGGACACCGAAATGGGCGACGAACTGCGCTCGGTTCACTCGCTCTCGGGCGGGGAAACGTTCCTGGTCTCCCTCGCCCTGGCGTTGGGTTTGGCGTCCATGGCTTCAAGCACGCTGAAGATTGAATCGCTGTTCATCGACGAAGGATTCGGCAGCCTTGACCCCGAATCCCTGCAACTGGCGATGGACGCCCTCGACGGGCTGCAAGCCCAGGGCCGCAAGGTCGGGGTGATCTCCCACGTGCAGGAAATGCACGAGCGCATCCCCGTGCAGATTCAGGTGCGGCGTCAGGGCAATGGCCTGAGCACCGTCGAGGTCAGCAGCGGCTAATCCGTTTTTTCACGACGCACGGACACGCCTGATGGCGTTTCTGTGCAACCCTGTATCCCTTGCGCGGCAACAGTCGCGCCAAACTCGAAAGAAGGTAAACCACGTGGCAAATTCCAAAGTATTTTTCGACATCACTGCCAACGACGAGCCAATGGGCCGCATCGTCATGGAACTGCACAACGACGTCGTTCCGAAAACCGCTGAAAACTTCCGTGCCCTGTGCACCGGCGAGAAAGGCGATGGCCTGAGCTACAAGGGTTCGTCGTTCCACCGCGTGATCCAGAACTTCATGCTGCAGGGCGGTGACTTCACCAACCACAACGGCACCGGCGGCAAGTCCATCTACGGCAACAAGTTCGAAGACGAAAATTTCACCCTCAAGCACACCGCCCCAGGTGACCTGTCGATGGCCAACGCTGGCCCGAACACCAACGGCAGCCAGTTCTTCATCACCACCATCGTCACCGAATGGCTGGACGGCAAACACGTCGTGTTCGGCAAAGTCGTTGAAGGCATGGACGTGGTCAAGGCCATCGAAGCGCTGGGTTCGCAATCCGGCCGTACCAGCAAGAAAGTCGTCATCGCCGACTGCGGCGAACTGACCGAGGCCTGAGCATGACGTTGGCGCCTCACGCTGAATCGACGGTGCCGACGCTCTACTCGTTTCGCCGCTGCCCCTACGCCATGCGCGCCCGCATGGCGCTGGGGTATTGCGGCGTACCGGTGGCCACGGTGGAGGTCAGCCTCAAAGCCAAACCGGCCGAGATGCTCGAACGCTCACCCAAAGGCACGGTGCCGGTGCTGGTGCTGCAAGACCGGGTGCTGGAGCAAAGTCTGGACATCATGGGCTGGGCCCTGGCGCAGCATGACCCGGACGATTGGTCCCTGGCCCAGGACCCTGACGGGCAGCGGCAGATCGCCGAGCTGATCGCGGAAAACGACGGCAGGTTCAAGCAGGATCTGGATCACTACAAATACGCCGTCCGGTATCCCGAATTCACCCAGGAAGACTACCGCCAGCGGGGAGAGAGGTTTCTGCGCAGGCTGAACGAATTACTGGCGTCACGGGACTTTCTGATCACCGATCGACTGACCCTGGCCGACATCGCCATAGCGCCGTTCATACGGCAGTTCTGCGCGGTGGATGCGGACTGGTTCTGGCAAAGCCCCTACCCTCACCTGCAAGGCTGGTTACGGCGCTTTCTGGCATCGGACGTGTTTGTCACTGCGATGGCCAAGGGCTGATTGCAGCCGCGTTTGTTAATTGCTAAACCACTTCGCCGCACCACTTCGCTACGCCACTTCCAACTGAAAGATCGGCGAAATCATTTTGCTATGCCGTGGCGGCGGATTACCGGTGTTGAGCTTCTGCGAGCGCTGCATCTCGACCGCTTCCGCAACCTCGGTCCTGAACTCCATGCTGCGCGCCACACCGCCCACCGACCCTTCGCCATGGCCGAGCAATGAGCAGCCGTTGTTGATCACAGCAAAGAACACAATCACCCAGAACTTCGCGCCTTTCACGACGCACGCCCCTGGGACTGAACAGCCGCGCGATTGAGTTCAATGGAAGCTGTTTGCGTCGACATCTGCGACGGTGCATTGAGTGGTGGGTTCGTGCTGATGACGGTAACCACTGCGATGAAAACAACATACAACGCGATGGCGGTATAAGCGCCGTGTTTGATTGAATGGAGGATGGCAGTGGCCATGATTGAAGCTCCGGGACGTGTCTGTTTCAGGCGCCCAGAATGCGTGAAGTTGTGCGGGTTAAAAAACGATGGCTGGCGATTCAAAACATCGATGGGGTTGATTATTCAGAAAGTTAATCGGACTCATAGATAACCGCGTTCTCGAAGTTTGCATCAGTCCTTTAGGAGCGCCACCCCGGTCACTCCTACAGTTTCAGCATCGCCCATTAAACATGGGCACAAAAAAATCCCCATCGCTTATCCAGCAGACGGGGACCAAAGGAGGGAATTCAACGCTTTCGCGAACAAGCTCGCCGGCACTTGATGCAGGGCCTGACACGCAGTGGTCAGTGGGTCGCATCAACCTGTGGAAGACGAAGTTGCTCGCGAAAACGTTTTCCGGTTATCACAAAGTCGCAACTCACATCAGGTTCTTACAAATCCATTCCCCGGCAACGATACGTTCGTTAACGGGGAATGGATTCACTTCGAAGTGCTGTTCATTGTTGAATCTTGTGATCCAGAGCGGCGTAGAAGTTGGCGCTTTGTTGCAGGTACTTCGGGGTGTAACTCTGGGTCGAACTGACTTTTTTGTCGGTGGCTTCAACACTGGCACTGGCAGGCAATGCAACCGTGGCGGAGATGGCGGACGCGGCGATGATGGAGAAGAGATTGAAGTTCATGGTGGGTACCTCGCTGTGGTGTGTCGTTTCAAGTCTTGACCGTCGTGGCCGTGGAATGAAAGTTACGCCCGAGGATGTTCTGGAAAAAATCTTTTCTGGCACTAGCCCATATCACCTGAATTGATACAGGCCCAGAGCCCTTGTGGAGCAAGGGCCGAGCCTGCGTCAAAGTGTTACGCCGGCGTCAGTGCGCCGTCAGGAAATGAAAGTCAGACGGCGAATCGAAGTCGACTTTCTGCACGGTGTCGCCCAGCAGGCCGGTTTTCGGGTCAAAGCGAACGGTCACGATCTGGTTGCTCTTCTGGTTAGCGATCAGCACAAAGTGGCCGCTCGGGTCGAAGGCGAATTCGCGCGGCTCCTTGCCTTCAACGGCGCGGCGCTGGATTTCCTTGAGCTGGCCGTTGGCAGCATTAATGCTGAACACCAGCAGCTCATTCACTTCGCCACGGTTGGCAACGTAGAGGAATTTGCCGTCCGGCGAGGTGTGCAGGCCACCGGCAGCGCGGTTTTGCTGACCTTCCTTGTTGGCGAGGTCCACCAGTTGGGTCTGCTTGAACACGCCGTCGTGGTAGTCAAACACCGCCACTTGCGCCGTCATTTCCATGGTCAGCCAAGCGTGCTTGCCGTCTTTGCTGAAGGTCAGGTGACGCGGACCGCTGCCCGCTGGCAGATCGACCGAAGGCACTTTCGCGGGTTGCAGCGGCTGGGGCTTCTTGGCGTCATAGTTGAAGACGAACATCTTGTCGGCGCCCAAGTCCATCGCGATCAGGTACTTGCCATCCGGCGTCGGTACCGCGGCGTGGACGTGGGATGAAGCCTGACGCTCCGGATTGACCTTGCTCGCTTCGTGGGTCGCGGTCTGCACCACTGGCGCGAGTTTGCCGTCCTTGCCGACCGGCACGACTGCCAGCAGGCCACCCGGATCAGGGTGCACGGCGTAGTTGGCGACGAACAGAAAACGCCCGTCCAGGCTCAGGCCGGAATGGGTCGGCTCGTCACTTTTGGTTTCAACCTGATTGAGGAACGACACGGCGTGGGTCTTGGGGTCGATGGCGTAGCTGCTGACCTTGCCGACGACGTCTTTCTGGCCCGGGCCGTTCTCGTTGACCGCGAACAAGTGGCGCTGGTCTTTGGAGAGCGTCAGCCAGGACGGGTTGTCGCTGTTGATCACCTGACGCGGTTTGGCGTCGAGCTGGCCGGTCTGGGTGTTGAAACCGAGTCGGTAAATGCCTTCGCTGGTGCCGGCGGTGTAGGAGCCGACCAGTACGTCGTAATCAGTCATGGGTTTGGCCTGAACGGAGAGCGCGGAAAGGCTGCTGGCGAGCGCTAACCACGGCAGAAGTCTGGGAGTCATTGGGCTGTTCTCTTGTTGGAGTTGTTGGCGCGCCGTGCACGCGGAAGGTCATGGGCTATGACAGCGTGTTGGAGAAAGTAGTTGCCGGCTGGGCGTCGTGAAATGGCGGGACGTGTGGCTCATACGCGGCACGTAACAAGTCTGTAGGAGCCAGATCGACCGCAGCATCTCTAAACGACACAAATCCCTTGTAGGAGCGCGCTTGCCCGCGAATGCGTTGTGTCAGCCACTGAATATCTCGCTGCCCCACCGCAATCGCGGGCAAGCGCGCTCCTACATTTGATCCCGATCCGGCCACAGATCCGCATTGAATTCAAAAATGTCGCCTTAATTGATGGGCGCGGGCTTATTCCTGCTCGACCTCTTCGTCCTCATCACTTGCCGAGATGCCATTGAGCACGACGATGCGGTGGTCGGCGTTGCCGTCGTTGATGACCCAGCTTTGCAAGGCGGCATCGAATTCGGCGGCGTCGATCTGCGCCAGCGAGAAGCGCCAGACCTTGCGCTCGCGGCCGTCCATGCTTTCGATCTGGAGCATCTCGTCGAGGGTGAATTCGAAGGCGTGCAGGCCGTCGATTTCCAGCATGCTGTGGGCGGTCAGCGCAGTCTGGAGTTCAGCGCGCAGGGAATCAGGTGTGGTGGTCATGGCAGTCGTTCGCATCAGTGAAAGCGCGAATGATAGGTGAAAAGACGCCGAAGCGCTGGCCTCGGCGTCTGGCGACCGCAGGTTCAGTCCTGAACCGCTTCCCTGGCGTAGTAACGCGCCGGGATGCCCCAGACGATCAGCGCGATGGCCAGCACGCTGACGGCGAACAACGCGAACAGCGCAGGCGTCGCTGTGCCGGTGAGGTCCTTGATGCGACCGACCATGAACGGCGCGATGATCCCGCCCAGTTGCCCGAGGGAGTTGATCAGCGCAATGCCCGCAGCCGCAGCAATGCCGGTGAGGAAGCGCGGCGGGATGGTCCAGAAGATCGGCATCCAGGCAATGATGCCGGTCATGATCATGGTCATGCCGATCATCAGCGGTACCAGTTGCCCGGGAAACAACGCACACACCAGATAGCCCGCAGCGGTCAGCGTCGCGCAACCCGCCATGTGCCAGCGGCGCTCGCCGTGGCGGTCGGAGCTGGCGCCGATCAGCAGGTTGCCGATGACCGCGCCCACATACGGAATCACCGTCAGCAGGCCAATGTTCAGGGTGTCGGCCACACCGGCGGTTTTGATCAGCTGCGGCATCCAGAACAACAGGCCGGTCAGCGCCATGACCAGGCACAGGTAAATCCCTGACATCACGTAGGTGGTCGGGTGCTTCCAGATATCTTTCACGGTCTGCTTGACGACGGGCCTGGCCTCTTTCGCCATGCGCGCCAGCACCACTTGCTTCTCCTGATCGCTGAGCCAGGTGGCGTCTTCGATACGGTCCTTGACCAGCCAGAACACTACGCCGCCCAGCAGGATGGACGGGATGCCTTCGATGAGGAACAGCCAGCGCCAGCCGGCCAGGCCCATGACGCCGTCGAAGTGACCGAGGATCAGGCCCGCAATCGGACCGCCGACAATCCCGCACAGGCAGATGGAGCTTTTGAAGTAGGAGTTCACCCGCGCCCGACGTGAGCCCGGATACCACTGGGTGAAGAAATACAGCACGCCTGGGACGAAGCCCGCCTCCATCACGCCGATCAGAAAGCGCAGCGTGTAGAACCAGAATTCGGTCTGCACGAACATCATGCACGCCGACGCAATGCCCCACGAGACCATGATCCGCGCGATCCAGATCCGCGCGCCGATCTTGTGCAGCAGCACGTTGCTCGGCACTTCGAACAGGAAGTAGCCGACGAAGAACAGGCTCGCGCCCAGACCGTAAACCGTTTCGCTGAAACCCAGGTCGCTGGCCATCTGCAATTTGGCGAAGCTGATGTTGACGCGGTCCAGGTAGGCAAACAGGAAACAGGCGATGAACAACGGCACGATTCGCCAGCTCACCTTGCGGTAGATGCTGTCCTCGAGCGCGTCGGCATCGACCCGTTCCAGCGGGATGGCAGTGGCGGTCATGGGTCGCACCTCGTTTTGTTTTTATGGGTGTCGTATCGAGCGCAGCCGCTAGCAGGCAAGCAACTGTAGGAGTGAGCTTGCTCGCGATAGCGTGATTCCAGTCACCCCTTTCAGTGACTGAACCGTCGCATCGCGCGCAAGCTCACTCCTACAGGTTTTCTGCAGCGCGGCGAGGCATCACAGCTGCTTGATAGCGCCCGGCTGGAAAACAGCCTCGGCCGGCTTGATGCCGTTGATCAACGGCGCACCGAACTCATGCTGGCTGATTTCGAACTTGTCGCCCGGCTGGGTCTTGATGCCGTCGGCAAACGACAGCGTCGCGGTGCCAAAGAAATGCACGTGGACATCGCCCGGCCGCAGGAACTGGGCGTATTTGAAGTGGTGGTACTCGAGGTTTTCCAGGCTGTGGCACATGTTGGCCTCGCCGCTCAGGAATTCCTTCTCCCACAGCACCTGGCCGTCACGGTGGATGCGGCTGGTGCCCGCCAGGTTCTGCGGCAGATCGCCAACCCGCAGCTCCGGGCCGAAGGAGCAGGCGCGCAGCTTGGAATGGGCGAGGTACAGGTAGTTTTTGCGCTCCATGACGTGGTCAGAGAACTCGTTGCCAATGGCGAACCCGAGACGGTAAGGCTTGCCGTCGTGACCGATCACGTACAGCCCGCTCAGCTCAGGCTCTTCGCCGGCGTCTTCGGAAAACGGCGGCTGCGGGAACGACTCACCGGGACGAATCACAATGCTGCCGTCGCCCTTGTAGAACCACTCCGGCTGCACGCCCGGCTGACCGGCCGCCGGTTTGCCGCCCTCAACGCCCCACTTGAAGATGCGCATGGTGTCGGTCATGGCCGACTCGTCGTTGTCCTGCTGGTGCATTTTGTCCCGCGCCGAGGCGCTGCCCAGGTGCGTCAGGCCCGTGCCGCTGACCAGCAAGTGGGCCGGATCCGGGTGATCCAGCGGCGGCAAAATCATCAGATCGGCGCGCAGCTGCGAGTAATCGTGGCTGTCACCCAGGCCGAGGCTGTCGACCTGCTCGGCGAGGGAGATGCGCTTTTCGATGGCCGCCAGGGCCAGCTCACGGGTGCTGGTGGCGCCCTGGATTTCGCGCACCAGCGGACCGTCCACCAGACCGACGCGACGCTGGCCGTTGCCCAGCTCGAACTGTACTAAATGCATGGGATTCTCCTGTTTGAATTTTCGAAGACTCCGTAGGCGCCAACGTGTTGGCGATTAACCAGCGCGGTGCCATTACCGGCGCTTCGCGAATGAATTCGCTCCTACAGGTTTTGTATCAGTGTCCAGATTTCCACGCCCTCTGTAGGAGCGGGGGGGGGGGCGCCCAACGACAGAGTGTCAAAACAAAAAATGTGAAAAACCCCCAAACCACCCCCAACCCCCCCCACCACCGCGCGGGTTTCAGACCAAA